>NZ_JBHMAA010000015.1:0-454123 GCF_042429745.1 Neorhizobium puerariae
CTTTGATCCGTTCCCACTGATCGTCTCGAAGTGCATCACAATCCATCGCTGATCTCCAAAATCAACGTTGAATCCGATTTGCTCAACTTTGGGAATCCCAATTCCCTAAATCGTCACCACGATCTAAGCCACCTCGGCAATATCAACGTGGACGGATGCCCGGCACAAGGCCGGGCATGACGGCGGGAGGACATGGCGAATGCGCGTACCGGGATCGATGAAGGGACTGGAAGAACTCGGCCGCGTGCGGCTGTCGAAAAACTTCTTCTTCCGCGATTTCCTGTTTTCCGAAATCGCCAATTTCCACGGCATCCCGAACATCCCTGAAGACCCGGACCTCGCCATCGAGGCCGGCCGGCATCTCTGCGAGGAACTTCTGGAACCGCTGCAGGCGACCTTCGGACGGCTGCACCTGCGTTCGGGCTACCGCTCGCCGAAGGTCAACGAATTCGGCAACAGGAACAATCTCAATTGCTCCTCGAATGCCAATACCGCCGCCGACCATATCTGGGACCGGCGCGACGCACGGGGCTTCATGGGCGCCACCGCCTGCATCGTCGTGCCCTGGCTGATCGACAATTACGACCGGGAGGGCGACTGGCGGAAGATGGCCTGGTGGATTCACGACCACCTGCCCTACGCCTCGATCATGGTCTTCCCGAAGCTCTGGGCGATGAACATCCAGTGGCACGAAAAGCCCGCCCGCCGCATCCGCAGTTTCGCGGAACCGCGCGGCGTGCTGACCAGGATCGGCATGGCCAACAACGAAGGCGACCATTCGGAATTCTATGCAGGTTTCCCGGCGCTGAAGCAGTAGGGTGGTCCGCGAACGTTCAGGAATGCAGGCAATAGCAGCGAGATGGCCGGAAAAGCGATGCCGGCGAGCTCGTCCACCATCTTCACGGTGATGGCATCCCCGTCGAGTCCAGCGTTTCGATCTGGATAGACGGCTGAGCTGGCCCGGTTTATTCCGAGCGCTTGCCGATCTTGGCAAGACTGCGAGGATCATAGGCGACGCTGCGATGAGCCACGCGAATGATCAGGATATATTCGTCGGCTTCCATCTTGATCTGGCAGACGAGTCGATAGTCGCCGATCCGCAGCTTCCAGAAGTCTTTGAGATTACCGGAATAGGCCACGAGTTTCTGTCTGGGATCATCGATCTCCGAAAGCTCGTCCAGAACCTTCTTGATGCGGCGCTGATCCTGGGTGGAAATCGACTTGAGGTCCTTTACGGCATCGACATGCCATTCAATCCTCAAGGCCGATCTCCTTCCAGACGTCATCGTTTGGGATGGTTCTGAAAGGTTTGTCGAGGCGTTCGCGGATTGCGTAGAAGTCCTCGAGTTCCTCCAGCTTCTCCTCGATTGCCTGCCGAAGCAACTGGCTCTGGTTCAGGCCGTAATCGGCCGACAATCTCGCCCATCGAGCCTTGATGTCATCATCGATACGAATGCTGAAGGTGGCCATAACATTGTCCTACGTGTCATTTCTGTACTCAATGTATGACGCGTAGGACGAGACTTCAACTTACCGATTGGTCCACGCCGCGGCTCTCTGACCGTAACGGGCGCCGGAGAATTTCTCCGGTGAAAGCAGGTCGCCGAGCGCCTTCAGCTCATCCGCCGAAAGCGAGATTTCCGTCGCGGCGACGTTCTGTTCCAGATGCGGGATCTTTCTGGCGCCGGGGATGGGCACGATGAAATCGGCCTGATGCAGCACCCAGGCAAGGGCGAGCTGCGCCGCGGTGACGCCCTTCTCGGCCGCCATGTCTTCCAGCAGCTTCACCAGGGAGGCGTTCGCGGCCATGTTCTCGGCGCTGAAGCGCGGCAGCGTGCGGCGGAAGTCGTCATCGCCTAGGTCCTCCGGTTTCTCGATCTTGCCGGTGAGGAAACCGCGGCCGAGCGGGCTGAACGGCACGAAACCGATACCGAGCTCGCGGCAGGTGTCGAGGACTTCGCCTTCCGGATCGCGGGTCCAGAGCGAATATTCGCTCTGCAACGCGGTGATCGGATGCACGGCATGGGCGCGGCGGATGACGGCGGCGCCGGCTTCCGACAGGCCCAGTGCCCTGACCTTGCCTTCCCTGACGAGTTCGGCCATGGCTCCGACCGTATCCTCGATCGGCACGTTCGGATCGACGCGATGCTGGTAGAGAAGGTCGATCACCTCGACGCCGAGGCGTTTCAGCGACGCCTCCGCCACTTCGCGCACATGTTCCGGACGGCTGTCGAGGCCCGACATGGCGCGCGAGTCCGAGGCATCGGGATCGATCCTGAAACCGAACTTGGTGGCGATCACCACCCTGTCGCGGAAGGGTTTCAAGCCCTTGCCGACCAGTTCCTCGTTCTTGAACGGCCCGTAGACTTCCGCCGTATCGAAGAAATTGACGCCGAGATCGACGGCATGATGCAGCGTCCGGATCGCGTCCTGTTCGTCCTGGCCGCCATAGGCGTGGCTCATGCCCATGCAGCCGAGACCGATGGCCGAGACGGTCAGTTCCTTTCCGAGTCTCCGCATTTTCATGGGACCCTCCTTGTTTTGGTCGTGGGGGAGGGCGGGCGCGTGATCGCACCCGCCGTGGAAGTCAGGCGCCGGCCTCGTTGAGCAGGGTCATCTGGTCGGCGGAAAGCTTGAGGTTGCCGGCGGCGATGATCGCCTCCAGCTGGTTCACGCTGGTGGCGCTGGCGATCGGCGCCGTGACGCCCGGCCGCTGAAGAAGCCAGGCGAGGGCGATCGAAGCGGGTTCCGCATTGGTTTCGACGGCCACCTCGTCGAGAGCGGCGAGGATGCGATAGCCCTTGTCGTTGAGGTAGGTGAGGGCCCTGCCGCCCCGCGCCTTGCCCTCGGTATCCGCCTTGTCGCGGTATTTGCCGGTGAGGAAGCCGGCGGCGAGGCCGTAATAGTTGATGACGCCGATATCCTCCTTGACGCAAAGGTCCGCAAGCGGGCCTTCGAAGGTGTCGCGGTCGTAGAGATTGTATTGCGGCTGGAGAACGTCATAGCGCGGCAGGCCGGCTTTCTTCGACACGTCGAAGGAATCCTGCAGCATCTTCGCATCGTAGTTGGAGCAGCCGATGGCCCGGACCTTGCCGGCTTCCCTGAGCTTTGCGAAGGCGTCGAGCGTTTCCTCGTGGGATACCGTCTCGTCCGGCCAGTGGGCGAGGTAGAGATCGACATAGTCCGTCTGCAGGCGCCGCAGCGAGTGGTCGATCTCCTCCAGAATCCATCTGGCGGAAAGGTCTTTCCGGCCCTGGCCCATGTCGGAGCCGACCTTGGTGACGATGACCGCCCTGTCGCGGGAGCGGCCGCTTTTCTTCAGCCACTTGCCGATGATGGCCTCGGACTCGCCGCCCTGATGGCCCGGCACCCAGCGGGAATAGGCGTCCGCGGTGTCGATCGTGTTGAAGCCCGCCTCGAAAAAGCGGTCGAGCATATCGAAGGACGTCTTTTCATCGGCGGTCCAGCCGAAGACGTTGCCACCGAAAACGACGGGCGAAATGGAAAGGCCGGTCCGGCCGAGTGCGCGCAGCTCCATGGTATTCCTCCAAATTTTCAGATGAACGGGCATGACGGGAAAGATGGCACGAGATTAATGGATGTTCCGCCGCCGACCAGTCCATATCTTGCGCGGACACTCACTTTTTCAAGCGGGCAATTTTTCACCCCGGGGCGTTCCGGCATCCGTTGCGTCGCCAGGGCCCGGCCAATAAGGTGCGACGCCAGTGACACATGGAGGCCCGCATGCTGCGTTTCGGAATTCTGTCGACTGCACGGATCGGCCGTGAACTGGTCGTGCCCGCCATTCAGGACGCGGAAAACTGCGTGGTGGCGGCCGTTGCGAGCCGTGACCTTGCCAAGGCCCGCGCCATGGCGGACCGTTTCGGCGCTCCGCACGCCTTCGGCTCCTACGAGGAGATGCTGGCCTCGGACGTGATCGATGCGGTCTATGTCCCGCTGCCGACGAGCCAGCATGTGGAATGGTCGGTCAAGGCCGCGGAAGCCGGCAAGCATGTGCTCTGCGAAAAGCCGATCGCCCTGAAGGCAAGTGAGATCGAGAGGCTGATCGCCACGCGGGACAAGTACAGGGTGCTCATCTCGGAAGCCTTCATGGTCACCTATGCGCCGGTCTGGCTGAAGGTCCGTGAACTTCTCAGGGAGAAGGCGATCGGCGAGCTGAAACATGTGCAGGGCGCGTTCACCTATTTCAACCGCGACCCCTCCAACATGCGCAATATCCCCGAACTCGGCGGTGGCGCGCTGCCGGATATCGGCGTCTATCCGACCATCACGACCCGTTTCGTGACGGGAAGCGAGCCGCAGCGGGTGCAGGCGGTGACGAAAAGGGATGCGGATTTCGGAACGGATATCTATTCGAGCGTCAAGGCGGACTTCGGCTCGTTCGAGATGACCTTCTACGTGGCGACGCAGATGGCCGGCCGCCAGGTCATGGTCTTCCACGGCACGGAAGGCTATATCGAGGTGAAGTCTCCCTTCAATGCCGATCGCTGGGGTGCGGAGGAGGTGGAGCTCACCAACCAGAAGCACAATATTTCCCGGATCTTCCGTTTCCAGGACAGCCGCCAGTACCGCAGGCAGGCCGAAACCTTCGCGCGCGCGGTCGGGGGCGAGCCGGCGGAGGTCGTCACGCTGGAGAACTCGCTTGCGAACCAGAAGTTCATCGACGCCATCTACCGGGCGAGCGGGCACGACGGCTGGGAAGCGGTCTGACGCGGCCCGGCGCACCCGTCAGCGCCGGAAGACGAAACGCGAATAACCGAAGAAACTGTAGGCCATGGCCGCGAGCGAGGCGAAGGTGACCGCCACGACCGGCTGCAGGAATGGCGCGCGGTACATGAGTGCCGAATAGATGGCGTAGTTGAGCAATGCCGAGGTGATGCCGACCGCCCAGTAGCGAAAGCCCTCGGCCGCGAACGAATGGCGGGACCGGCCGAAAGTGCGGCTGCGGTTGACGAACCAGGTGAAGCCCATGGCGGCGGCGATTGCCGGGACGCGGGCGGCAAACGGGCCGGGGCCGAGGACGATCAGGGCCTGCGTCAGGCCGGCATCGATCAGGAACCCGCCGCCGCCGGCGATCAGGAACCAGAAAAGCCGTTTCATGCGGCGCTCTTGCCGGTATTGCCGCGTCCGGCGGGCAGGTCCCGGGACCGTGGCTCCGATGCCGTGCTTCGCTGCGGCAGGTTCATGTAGTGGATGCGGAGCTGCTCGGCGCGGGCGCGGGAGACGGAGTCGAGAATGAGGCCCGCGGTGAAGATCAGGAACGAGATCAGCATCAGCACCAGCGAGAAGACCCAGGTCGGCATGCGTTCCACCAGCCCGGTCTGGAAATAGGCGAGGAGGACCGGCACCATGAAGACGAGGCTTGCGGCCATGAACGCGCTGCTGATCAGCCCGAAGAAGGCGAAGGGCCGGGTCTCCTTCATCAGCATGGCGAACATCCAGAGGATCTTCGCACCGTCCCTGAAGGTGGAAAGCTTCGAATGGGAACCTTCCGGGCGGCGTCCGTAATCGAGTTCGATCTCGCAGACGGGAAGCTTCAGCCGCGAGGCGTGCACAGACATTTCCGTCTCGATCTCGAAGCCGGCGGAAACGGCCGGGAAGCTTTTGACGAAGCGGCGGGAGAAGGCCCGGTAGCCGGAAAAGATGTCGGTGAAATCCGATCCGAAGATCGTTCTGTAGAGCACGTTGAACAGCCGGTTTCCGGCCGCGTGGCCCTGCCGTCCGGCATCCGCATGCACGCCGCGCCGCGTGCCGACCACCATGTCCGCGCATTCGGTCAGCAGCGTGCGGATCAGCTCTTCCGCATCGCGCGGGGCATAGGTGCCGTCGCCATCGGCCATCACATAGATGTCGGCCTCGATATCGGCGAACATGCGGCGCACGACATGGCCCTTGCCCTGCCGCCGCTCGCGCATCACCTGCGCGCCCGCCAGCATCGCCTGCAATGCGGTGCCGTCGGTCGAATTGTTGTCGTAGACATGGATGCGTGCGCCGGGCAGCGCCTCACGGAAACCGCGGACGACGGCGGCGATCGTCGGCGCTTCGTTGTAGCAGGGCAGCAGGATGGCGATGTCCAGTTGGCCGGTCGGCGCGTCGGGCATGATCTTCACTCGGTACACGGAAAATCGGAAACGGATCGGTTTTACTATTTCTTGGGAAGGTTAAGGCTAGGTTTCCCTCGATCTCGCAACCGTTGAAAATCCCGGACGAAAATGGCGGACAGCATGGCGGACAGTTCCTTTGGGGTGACGGCGGAACGAACGGCCACGCCGTTGCTGTCCAGGCTGCTGCCTGCGGCCTGTGTCTATTGGATAGCGACCGCCGCGCTGGGCCTGATGTTCTCGCTCCCGAATGCCGAGGACTATGTCGGCCGCGACAACGACGACGTCATGCGGCTCGTGGAGATACGCGATTTCCTCGCGGGTCAGGGCTGGTTCGATCTCACCCAGTATCGCCTCGGCCTTGCGGAAGGCACGCTGATGCACTGGTCGCGCCTGATCGACCTGCCGATCGCGATGCTGATCCGTCTCTTCTCGCTGTTCCTGGCTCCCATGCAGGCGGAGGCCGCCGCCGCGACGCTCTGGCCCATCCTCCTGATGCCGCTCTTTCTCTTTCCCCTCGGCCTTGCCTGCCGGCGCGTCGCGGGCGTCACGGCCATGCATATCGGGCTCGGGCTCGGGGCGCTGTTCCTTTTCACCTGCGTGCGCTTCATGCCGGGTTCGCTCGACCATCACAACGTGCAGCTCACGCTGGCCATGTGGATTGCGGCGATGCTGATCGACCCCGAGAAGCGGCGGACGAGCTATGCCGTCGCCGCATTCGCCTGCGCGCTCGCGCTGGCGGTCGGCGCCGAGACGACGCCGCTGGTCGCCGTCGCCTGCCTGTCGGTCGCCCTTCAATGGCTGTGGCATGGCGAGGCGTTCGCCGCTTCGGCCCGCGCTTTCGGCCTGTCCCTGACACTGTCCATCTCGGGACTGTTCCTCCTCACGGTCCCGCCGCATTCCTATGGGGTCGTCACCTGCGACAATCTCTCGCTCGGCTTCTACGCGCTGTCAGCGCTTGGGGGCACGGCGCTCTTCCTGCTGGCGAGCCTGCCCGGCAGGCCGCGGCGCTCCATCCGCCTCCTGTTCACGGGTGCGACCGGCGCCCTGCTGCTTCTGGCGGCTCGCATCGTTGCGCCGCAATGCCTCGGCGATCCACTGGGCACGCTTGATCCGATGCTCGTGGAATTGTGGCTGCGGGGCGTTACCGAGGCGCGGTCCTTTCTCGGGGAGGCGAAAGCCGAGCCGGAAATGACGGGCGGTTTTTATGCGGTCGGGTTCCTTGCCCTGACCGTCTGCCTGTTTCGTGTCCTGCGCGGCGAGAAGCGGGAACTGCACCTCATCCTCCTTGGCCTTGTCGGAGTGGCCTGGGGCGTTGCGCTGGTGCAGATACGCGGCGCATTCTTCGCCAATGCGCTGAGCATCCTGCCGCTTTCGCTGCTGATTGCCGATCTTCGCCGCGTTTCCGCCGCCGATCCGAAGAATGTCGGGGTGGCCTGCGGTTATATCGCCGCGGTGCTCGCTTCCGTGCCGATCGTCTGGGCCGTCGGTGGCCTCGTCTCGAAACAGGGCTGGGCCGGGGCGACCGATCTCAAGGCGCTGTCCGCCCCCGGAATTGCCGGTGGGCAGGCCGGCGAATGTGGCGATCCGGCGGATATGGCCCTGCTCAACACGCTGGACGCGGGGGTCGTGGCGGCGCCCTCCAACAGCGGCGCGGAAATCCTGCGCTGGACCCGCCACCGGGTCCTGTCGGCCCCCTACCATCGCAACCAGAAGGGCATGCTCACGGAACTGCATATAGGCCTCGCGCCGCCTGCCGAAGCGAAGGTTTTCCTGAGGGGCGCGGGTGTGACGGTGCTGGCGTTCTGCGAGGCCGATCCCCAGACCCGGAGCCTGATCGGGCTCAAGAAGGACGGGTTGTATGCGAGCCTCGCCCGCGGCGAGATACCGGCCTATCTGCAGCCTGTCGGTCAGGCGGGGAAGGGGGAGTTCCGGCTCTATCGGGTCCTGCCGGACTGATGCCGCCGGACCGGTGATCCCGGAAGACGAGCCGTATCAGGCGGTGCGCAGCCGGTGGATGACGAAAAGGCCGGCGAGGAAATTGATCAGGCCGAAATTGTAGCCCAGGATGGCCAGCAGGAGGTTGATGAAGGAAGCCGGGCCGGATGAGGTAAGGGTGGCGAGTGCGAACGTCAGGACGATCAGAAACGCGATGAACGCCATCGAGAAGGCAGACCGCATCATGCCGGCGCAGATGCCTATCGATGTGGCGGTCAAGAACAGCACTCGATATCTCCTTTCTGCCTTGAACGGGGGCGAGCATATTCCCCAGCTGCTAATAAATGCTTGCATGCACCCGTTCAAAAATCTTTGATTCTGCGCAAATACGCGGAAAAATCCGTTGCGGACGAGGCATCCGGAACCGGCGGCCGCAGTCTCATCCCGGCATGCCCGGTGACGAGATGCGGCGCCAGCAGGTGCGGAATCTCCCCGCACCAGGCAAGCCTCACATGGTAACCCGAAACGGGCTGGGTCAGCACGATCACCTCCCCTTCGAATTCCGCCGTTTCGCCGGTTGCCGCGCGCAATATGCCGTCGCCGGCGATCGCATCGGCGTCGATGCCGATCATGCCGAGGACGGCAATGGCCTGCGGCCTGTCGTCGAAACGGAGCAACAGCGGTTCAGGTTCCATGGAGCACCGCTTTTGCCCTCAGACGAGGCCCGCGATGGCGGTTGCGGTGGTGCCGGTCGCAAGAACGCGGTTCACCCTCAGCGGAAGGAAGCTGCCCGACGAGACGTTCGAAAGCGTCAGCGTCTCTCCCGAGAGCATTCGGACGGAAAGATCGCCGCCGGTTCCCACATAGAGCGCCCGCGTGGTCTCCGGCAGGTCGCCGCCGTCGCTGGGCGTGATGGAGAAACCGGACGAGGCGGGGCCGGAAAGGGAAGCCTGCATGCTGGCGAAACGGTCGGACATGGATGAAATCTCCCTGGGTGTCGTTCGCCGTCATTGTCGCTCTCCTTTCCGGCACCGGGGAAACCGCGCGGCAGAAAAAACCGGCGCCGCCGGAAATTCCGTTGCGCCCTAGAGGAGGAAATGTGGCCGGTGCGGAAAAAGAAAAGGTACGGCTTCAAGCGGTTGGACGACGGAAGGGCCTGAACGGCCGGGCTCGGGACATTCCGCCTGTCATGCCCGGTGCGGCTTTACGCGGGCCGGATCGTCCCCGTTTTGCCTCGTTCCGGGTGATGAATTCGCCGGACATATCCTTTAAAAGGAAGGCATGACCAGTCTCACCGCCAGCGATTCGTCCACGAACCTCTCCGAATATTCGGTGTCGGAACTTTCCGGCTCGATCAAGCGCACGGTCGAGAACGCCTTCGACCATGTGCGGGTGAGGGGCGAAATTTCCGGCTACCGGGGCCAGCATTCCTCCGGCCATGCCTATTTCTCGCTGAAGGACGACCGCGCCCGTATCGACGCGGTTATCTGGAAGGGCACCTTTCCGCGCATCAGGTTCCGCCCGGAAGAAGGCATGGAGGTGATCGCGACCGGCAAGATCACCACGTTCCCGGGCTCGTCCAAATACCAGATCGTCATCGAGAACCTGGAGCCGGCCGGCGCCGGCGCGCTGATGGCGCTCATCGAGGAGCGCCGCCGCCGGCTTGCGGCCGAAGGGCTTTTCGATCAGGACCGCAAGCGGCCCCTGCCCTTCCTGCCGCAGGTGATCGGTGTCGTGACCTCGCCGACCGGCGCCGTCATCCGCGATATCCTGCACCGCATCTCCGACCGATTTCCGGTGCATGTCATCGTCTGGCCGGTGAAGGTCCAGGGCGAGGGATCGGGCGACGAGGTGGCGGCGGCGATCCGCGGCTTCAACGCGATCGCGCCGGACGGCCCGGTGAAAAAGCCGGATGTGCTGATCGTCGCGCGCGGCGGCGGCAGCCTGGAGGACCTGTGGAGTTTCAACGACGAGGCCGTCGTGCGCGCGGCGGCGGAGAGCGAGATACCGTTGATCTCCGCTGTCGGTCATGAGACCGACTGGACGCTGATCGACCATGCGGCGGACATGCGTGCCCCGACGCCGACCGGCGCGGCGGAGATGGCCGTGCCGGTCAAGGCGGATCTGGATGCGCAGGTCGCGAACCTGACCGCCCGCCTGCGCGGTTGCGCAAGCCGTCAGATGGATCTGCGGCGTCAGTCCGTGCGGGCGCTCGTTCGCGCCCTTCCCTCGCTCGATCAGTTGCTGGCCCTGCCGCGACGCCGCTTCGACGAGGCGGCGGCCGGTCTCGGGCGGGGGCTGGAGCGCACGACGGTCGCCAAGCGGCGCGTCTTCGAGCGGGCCTCCTCCGGCCTCAGGCTTGAATTGCTGACGAACCGTCTGGCGCAGCAAAGGCAACTGCTGGCCGACAGGCTCGGCCGCGGCGAGCACTACCTGGAACGGCAATTGCTGCGGGAGCGCGGCCGCGTGGCGCGGTTCGAAGCATCGCTGAATGCCCTGCCGGCAAGGCTTGCCGGCCAGTTGCAGCGCGAGCGGCAGCATCTGGCCGCGCTTGCCCGCCAGGCGGACACGGCGATCTCGCACAGGCTCGTCCGCAGCCGTTCGGCAATCGTGGCGCAGGATCGCGTACTGCAATCGCTTTCCTATACGAATGTGCTGAAACGGGGTTTCGCCGTCATCCGCGATGAGGATGACAGGCCGCTCACCCGCGCCGCGGATGTCGGCACGGGGCGTATCGTCTCGATGCAGTTTGCCGACGGCCGCGTCGCAGCGGTCACGGGGCAGGAGGGAGAGGCCGGCGAAAGACCCGCTGCCCTGCCGCAGCCGAAGAGGCGGACGCAGAAGCCGGAGCCTTCGGGCGATGCGCCCAAGCAGGGCAGTCTTTTCTGAGCATATGCCGCGCGAAAGCGCGCGGCGGCCCTGCGATCACGGCATGTGCGGGAACAAGGGCCTGAAGCATGGCGGATAAAAGGATGCCCGGCGCTCCGATGCCGACCCTGCGGGATCGCGCCCGCATGTCAGGGCGCGCCGTTGATGGAACGTTGCTGAGCCCCGGACAGCGGCGGATCGTGTTTCCAACCGCGGTCCGTGGAAAACGATCAGGCCCATTCGCCCTTGCGCATGGCGGGCACTCTGGAGCCGTCGGCCCTAATGCCGTCGATGTCGACCTTGTCGGAACCGATCATCCAGTCGATATGGATGAGGCTGGAATTGCCGCCCTGGGCCTTGATCTGATCCGGCGTCAGTGACGCGCCTTCGAGGAAGCATTTCGAATAGCACTGGCCGAGCGCGATGTGGCAGGAGGCGTTTTCGTCGAAAAGGGTGTTGTAGAAGAGGATGCCGCTTGCCGAGATCGGCGAGGAATGCGGCACCAGTGCCACTTCGCCCAGCCGGCGCGCGCCTTCGTCCGTATCGAGAACCTTGCTCAGCACCTCCTCGCCCCGGGTGGCCTTCGCCTGCGTGATGCGGCCCCCTTCGAACGTCACCTGGATGTTGTCTATCAGCGTGCCTTGGTGCGACAGCGGCTTGGTGCTCGACACATGGCCTTCGACGCGCAGGGCATGCGGCGTGGTGAAGACCTCCTCCGTCGGAATGTTCGGGTTGCAGGTGATGCCGTTCTTGGCGGTCGAGGCGCCGCCATGCCATTCATGGCCGTCCGCGAGGCCGACCGTCAGGTCGGTGCCGGGGCCGGTGAAATGAAGCGCGGCAAAACGCTCGCCGTTCAGCCAGGAGGACCGCTTCCCGAGGTTGGCGTTATGCTCGGCCCAGGCGGCGATCGGATCGGCCACGTCGACGCGGGAAGCGGCGAAGATGGCCTCCGCGAGCTTGCCGACCGCCACGTCCTCCGGAACGTCGGGGAAGACCTGCCTGGCCCAGGACGGGTTTGGATAGGAGACGATGTTCCAGTTGATGTCGAAATTGGCGATCTTCTCCAGCGCCGGCTTGTAGGCCATGGAATTGGCCTTGTTGGCCCGCGCCACCTTGGCTGGGTCCTGGGAGGACAGCAGCATCGGATTGTCGCCGGCAATGGCAAGCCGCGCGGCGCCGTTGCCATAGGCCTTGGCCATGCCTTCGTAGAGCCAGTCCGACGCCCGGTCGAAACTCGCATCGGGCGCGTATTCATAACGCGCCAGCGTGGTTTCCTCGTCGGAATAGAAAGTGGTGACGATGCCGGCGCCCGCCTTGTAGGCGTGTTTGGTGATCAGCCGGACGAGCGGCAGGGCGGCAAGCGGCGCCGTGATCACCAGATCCTGACCCTTTTCAAGCCTGAGGCCCACCTTGACGGCCACTTCCGCCAGTTTCTCGAGTTTCTGAGGATCGACGACGGTTTGAAAATTCGGCACGATTGTCATGCTGGGCCTCTCTATTTTTCCTGTGCGGTCTGTCAGATTTAAAGAGGTTTGGGGCAAATTTGAAGATCGGCCGCCCGTGAAACCGCCAAGGTCCGTCGCCGCCCGCCTGCCCGCTCATGCCACGAGCGGAGCGGAGATCGCCTTCAGCGCCTCGCGCGCAGCCTTCGGGTCCAGCCGTATCTGGAGCCCCCGCTGGCCGCCGTTGACGAAGACATGGGGCTCGTCGAGCGCCGTTGCCTCGATTGCGGTCGGCACATGTTTCTTCTGGCCGAAGGGACTGATGCCGCCGACATGATAGCCCGTCGCGCGCTCCGCATCGGCAGGCTTCATCATGTTGGCGGACTTGCCGCCGAAGGCGGCGGCGAGCCTCTTCATGGAAACCTCCCGGTCGGAAGGCACCACGACGCAGACCGGCTTGCCGTCGACCTCCGCCATCAGCGTTTTCAAGACCCTGCGCGGCTCTTCGCCGATCGCTTCGGCCGCCTGCAGGCCGATCCGGTCCGCATTGGGGTCGTAATCGTAGGCGACAGCGGTGAAGGCGACGCCCGCCTTGTCGAGCGCCTGGGTGGCGCGGGTGGTCTTTGACATGGCTCTTCAGTGGTCCGGCTGGGAGTGGGCTTTGTCGAGCTTGTCCAGAATTTCGATCCCCCGTTTCTTGTCTCCTTTTGCCGCACGCAGACGGAAACGCGTTTCGACATCGAATTCGGCGAGCGCCCTTGCGGAAAACTCCTCGAAAAGCTTGCCGATGCTGGTGCCCCGTGCGGCAGCGAGCGCCTCGAGGCGCTCATGCTGGTCGGATGGAAGCCGTATCGTCAGGGTGCTCATTGTCCATTCCTCCATGCAAGAAATTCGCCCGGGGTAACAATCCTCAGTTCCGGAAATGCCAGCTCCGACCGGGCGAAGTCACGCTTGTTCGCCGTTATGACCGCTTCCGCGTTTCCGCCGACCGCCAGCTCCGGGACATGGTTATCTGCTTCGTCGCGGGATTGGTCGCGGTCGGAAGTTCAGCCGAACTCCGCCTCGTAGACGTCGGGCTTGAAGCCGACGATCAGCTTGCCGTCCGCTTCCAGCACCGGGCGCTTGATCATCGACGGCTGCGCAAGCATCAATGCGATGGCCTTCTCCCGGTCGAGATCGGCCTTGTCGGCCTCATCCAGCTTCCTGAAGGTCGTGCCGGCGCGGTTCAGCACCGTTTCCCATCCGGCGCGCTCCACCCACCGGTCGAGATGAGCCCAGTCGATGCCGGCGACCTTGTAGTCGTGGAAGTCGTGGGCGATGCCCTTCCGGTCCAGCCAGGTGCGCGCCTTCTTCATCGTGTCGCAGTTCTTGATGCCGTAGATCGTAATTGCCATCGAATCCCCCGCTGCTGCTGCCTGACCGATAACAAGAGCATGCCTTGCCATGCAAGTCGTTGAGCTCGCTCAATGAGCGTTATGTGACGGTTGCATGGCTCCAATGATTTGTTGTGCGTTGCACAAAAGCAGGCCGAACATCATATTTTAGTGGAATGCAAAGGAGAGATTGACATGTCCGTACAGAAGAAGACCCGCGGTAACGCCATCAGCCGCGCTTTCGCCGTTATGAGCGCCGCGATCTCGGTTTCGGCTGCGGTCGAAAACCATCGCCGCCCCAACAGCCGCGATCTCGATACGCTCGGCATCGACCCCAAGGCTTTCGACCGTATCGTATAACGGTTTCCCAGTCCGCCGGGTCGGGGGATTTCAGCCTTAAGTATAAGGCCGTAGGGGATACCCGCAGAAACTGTCCGTTAACCATGGCCATCGTATGATTTCCTAATATGAGGGAGATGACGGTGGCCGGTCAGGTAGTCAGGGAAAGTGAACCGTCGAAGGCCGAATCCTTCGATGGGGATGTGCTGAAGCGTTCCGTGGTGAAGCTGGCGGGCGAGGCTTCGGCCCTCGGCCTGCATCTCGTCGATATCGCCGGTGCGATCCAGGATACCGCCACGCAATCCTCGCAACATGCCGTCCTGCTGGGTCGCCTCACACAGTCCGCGCAGTCGATCGCGGATGCCAACGGGCAGATCGCCCGCTCGCTGCATCAATCCGACGAACTGACGACGAACGCCCGGCAGGTGCTGGGCGAACAGGCCGTGCAGCTTTCCGGTTCCGTCACCGCAATCGATCATATGGTCAACGCCTCCCGGGAGATCGGGGCGGAGATCAAGCTGTTCTCCACCTCCCTCGGGGATGTTGCGCGCCTGGCCGATGCGATCGGCACCATTGCCCGGCAGACCAACCTGCTGGCGCTGAATGCCGCGATCGAGGCGGCGCGCGCCGGCGAGGCCGGCAAGGGTTTTGCCGTCGTCGCCGCCGAAGTCCGGGCGCTGTCGCTGCAGACGTCGCAGACCACGAGTTCCATCCAGGCGACGCTCGACCAGCTGAACAGCCGCATCGACCGCCTGGTTGCCGCCGGCGATGGCGCAAGCCGATCCGCCGAAGGGGTCAAGACGACCGCGCTGAAGGTGCAGGGTTCCTTCAGGAGCGTCGAGGATGTCATGACCCGCATTCTGGACAATGCATCCGCCCTGGCCGGGACGACGGAAACGGTCGATCGCCAGTGCGGCGAATTCGCATCCTCCATCGCCTCCGCCGCGAGTGCGATCCTCAAATCCAACGAACAGCTCCAGCAGACGTCCTCGCGTGTCGGCGAGGTGGTGACGATTTCCGAGCGCATGATCCAAGCCACCGCGAATGCCGGTGTCGAAACCCCCGACGGCCCCTATATCCGCCAGGTGATGGCGCTTGCGGCAGAGGTTTCGGCTGCTTTCGAGGCGGGCGTGAAATCCGGCCGCATCGACCTCGCCTCGCTCTTCGACCGGCAATATGCGGCGATCCAGGGCAGTGACCCGGTGCAGTACATGACCCGTTTCACCGAGTTCACCGACGCGGTCCTGACCCCGATCCAGGAAAAGGCGATCGAAGGCGACGAGCGTATCGCCTTCTGCGCCGCCGTCGACGAAAACGGCTACCTGCCGACCCATAACCGAAAGTTTTCCCAGCGCCAGCGACCGGGGGATGTCGCCTGGAACACGGCGAACTGCCGCAACCGGCGGATATTCAACGATCGTGTCGGCCTTGCCGCCGGCCGTAACAAGGAACCGTTCCTGCTGCAGACCTACCGCCGCGACATGGGCGGTGGCCAGTTCGTGCTGATGAAGGACATTTCCGCGCCGGTCACGGTGAACGGCCGCCATTGGGGCGGCCTGCGCCTGGCGATCCGGGTTTGACGACGGTCCGGAAACGGGCGTCGGCGTCATTTCCGGCATGTGGCCGGGTGTCTCTCAGATCATCAGGCGCAATTGTTCCGGAGAGGCAGGATAGGGAGACGCATCCGGATCGAAACGCCAGCGGCCGAATTGCTCGTGCCGCGTTTCGCCGTAATGGCTGTAGATCAGCAGGAATTCGTCCGCGGTCCAGGCGTAGGGCTGTTCGAGGGGCAAAGGCTCGATCTTCCCGCAGCCATAGATGATGGTCACATGCGGCGTGAAAGATCCGGACGGGCGGCCCGGCAGATTGTGCCTGGAGAGGACATTCCTCAATATCCGGACAAAACCTTCGAGCGCGCTGTTCTTCGCCATGCTCGTCAGGGCGAGGTGCCTTTTGCCGCCAAGCAGCGCCGAACCGTCGAGCGCGAGCGAAACAGGCCTTGCGCTGATCCCGCCGACGGCATTTTCAATATCGGGAATGAGATGCCGCGGCGGCGCGTGGAAGGCGTCCATGCAAAGCAGCGTCATATGCAGGAGCCCGGCAGGATAGGCCGGCTGCCGGGTTCTGTTCAGCGCATGCCGGGCAGCGGCGCGGCAGATGTCGCGGGCCATCCGGTCCGGCGGCTTCAGGGCGAAGAACAACTTGCTCGGCTGCCGTTTTGCGCGGCCAAGACGAGGAAGCCCGCCTTCGTCGAAGGGAAGCCAGGGCGAGCCGGTTCGCCCGTGCGGGCGCATCCCGCCATCGTCCCGAAATCCTGCCAAATCTTGCCCGTCAATCCGCCGGAAGGCATGTCCGGCCTCTCCGCTTTACAATCGCGCTCGTGCCTGTCCGTGCGATCCCGCCCTTCGCGGAAGGTGACGCGCTGCGGCAGACTCAATGAAAAGTTGGGCGGGAACAGGAGATGCGAGGCAAGAAACGGGTTGAAACCGAGAGCCGCGAGGACGATCTTGGGGGCAAGTGAAACATGGAGATCATACCATGGCCATGCATCGGTATCTCATTTTCGAAACGGCCGGCGGCTTCTGCGGCATTGCGTGGAACGACATCGGCATCACGCGCTTCCAGCTACCGACGAAGGGCGAGGCATCCACGGAGCGCCTGCTTCTGCGCCGCCTGCCGGAGGCCGGACGGGGCACGCCGCCGGCCGAGGTTCTGGAAGCCGTCGAGGCGGTGAAACGCTATTTCGCCGGCGACAAGGTGGATTTCTCGCGCTTCAAGCTGGACCTCGAAGGTCAGGACGAGTTCTTCAGGCAGATCTATGCTGCCGCGCGGCGGATCGGCTGGGGGCATACGACGACCTATGGAACGATCGCCAGGGAACTCGGCGCTGGTCCCGAGGCCGCGCGGGATGTCGGCCAGGCCATGGCCAGGAACCCGGTGGCTCTGATCATCCCCTGCCATCGCGTGCTGGCGGCCGGCGGCCGGATCGGCGGTTTTTCCGCTCCGGGCGGCTCGATCTCGAAGGCGAGCATGCTGGAGCTGGAAGGCGTGCGGCTGACGCCGCCGGAGCCTGCGCAGCAATCGCTGGGGTTCTAAGCCCCGCGGCCGTGCCGCTCAATGGTGGATCAGTACCTGAAACGCGCCATAGGCGAGGATGAGGGCGCCGGCGGCGCCCGTGGCGATGTAGCTCAGCCGCTTCTCGATGAAGTGGCGGATGTCCTCGCCATAGCGGCGGAGCAGCCAGGCGAGCAGGAAGAAGCGCGCGCCGCGCGTGATCGCTGCCGATATCACGAAAAGTCCGAGGTTGATCTTCGCGACGCCGGAGAGGATCGTCACCACCTTGATCGGCGGCAGGTGCGCGAAGCCGGACGTCACCAGCATCAGCACGACCGTCTCGTAGGTGATGCCGGCTTTCAGTTCGTTGAACGTGTCGAGCTTGCCCCAGAAGCGCAGGATCGGTTCGGCGATCGCATCGAAGGCGAAATAACCGATGCCCCACCCGGCAATGCCGCCGAGTACGGAAAAGACCGTGGCGATCAGCGCATAGCGCCAGGCGCGTTCCGGCCGCGCAAGCGCCATGGGCAGGAAGAGCACGTCTGCCGGCACGAGGAAGACCGAGCTTTCCACAAAGGCGATCACCGCAAGCCAGAGGGCGGCGGATTTCCGGGCGCTGAGCGCCATCGTCCAATCATAGAGGCTGCGAAGCATGGGTTAGGCGTCCTGTACGGTATGCTGACCGGCGGCCTGAACCGCCTTCGTGAACTTGCGATCGAACGTGACGAACGTCTCGCAATGCCGCGCCTTGGGAGATTCAGCGCGTCGGCAAAATCCATGCCTTGGGCAAGGAGGTCAAGTGCCTTGGCGACGATGCCGTCGTCTTCCGGCGTGACCGCCGGCATGCCGGGTTGACATTCTCCCTACTAGTCGGTAGTTGTTTGGCATGAGCAATTTATCGACCAAGGCTGATGACATTCTTCGCTGCGCGCGCACCCTGATCGTCAGGGGCGGCTACAACAGTTTCAGCTATGCCGATATTTCAACTGTGGTCGGCATTCGCAAGGCCAGCATTCATCACCACTTTCCCGGCAAATCGGATCTCGTCCGCACGCTGGTTGCGCAGTACCGGGAGGAGGCTGAAGCCGGGATCGCCGACCTGGAGCGAAATGTCGCCGACCCGCTTGGGCAGCTTCGCGCTTATGTCGGCTATTGGGAGAGCTGTATCGCTGACGCATCCCACCCCTTCTGCGTCTGTGCCCTGCTCGCCAGCGAGATCCAGGTCCTTCCTGAAACCGTCGCTTTGGAGGTGCGCACGCATTTTCGAAGGCTTTCGGACTGGCTGACCTCCGTCCTGGAGCGTGGCGCCGCCGCGGGCCGCCTCTCCCTGGCGGGGACCGCCAGGGACAATGCCGAAATGTTCATGGCCACCGTGCACGGCGCGATGCTTTCAGCGCGCGCTTACGGCGATGCCACGACGTTTGGTGCAATAACCCATCCCTTGCTGGAGCGCATGGTCGCCTGAAATCGGGGCTTTGCCAGGAAGGTGGATGCATGACCGCATAACCTACCAGCCAGTAGGCAGGACTTGCGGTGCCTGCGGATTTGCCGGCGGCAATCTGTCTGCCCGGCCCTCCCAACCCTTCAGATGAGAAAGGCAACTTACCATGTTCGGAATTTCTCCGCTTGGCTGGATACATACAATCGGCAGCCTGCCGGCCATTCCCGTGGCTCTGTACATGTTCGCCCGCCATGGCCGGATCGTTCCCCGGTCCCCGCTGGGCGTCGTCTATTTCGTCTCCATGCTGATCGGCGCCGTAACGGTGTTCCTCGTTGCGCATCAGCTGGTCAGCTTCGTCATCGGCGCCGTGACCATTCTGCTCCTGCTGGCAGGTTATGGGATTGAACGCATTCTGGGTCCGGCGCGTGTCGCCGGATACATCGAAACCGTCTGTCTCAGCCTGAGTGCGTTTCTCCTGATGCTGCCGACCGTTACCGAAATCCTGCGCCGCGTCCCGGACGGCCACCCCTTGGTGACCGACCTGAAATCGCCGCTGCTTCTCGGTGCTCAGGGGAGCCTGCTGGTCATTCTCGTCGTCGGCTTGACCGCCCAGATCGTCTATCTGGCGAGACGGGGCAGGGTTGCCGCGAACTGGTAGTTTCGCCATGTCCCGGCGATCACTGTTCCTTCGACCAGCTATCGCCGGCAGACATCCGACCGAGCATCGCCGGGAGCGATGCATTCTTGTCGTCACCAGCAGAAATGACGGTGAGGGGACCATCGAGGACGGAAGTATCGGCGAGACGACGATGCCGCCATTGGCCTCTCACTCCCACTCGATCGTGCCGGGCGGCTTGCTCGTCACGTCGTAGACGACACGGTTGATGCCGCGCACCTCGTTGATGATGCGGGTTGCGGTGCGGCCGAGGAAGTTCATGTCGTAGGGATAAAAATCCGCCGTCATGCCGTCGACCGAGGTGACGGCGCGCAGTGCGCAGACGAAATCATAGGTGCGGTAATCGCCCATGACGCCGACCGTCTGCACCGGCAGCAGCACGGCGAAAGCCTGCCAGATCGTGTCGTAGAGGCCGGCCTTGCGGATTTCGTCGAGATAGATCGCATCCGCCTTGCGCAGGATGTCGAGCTTTTCGCGCGTCACGCCGCCGGGGCAGCGGATGGCAAGGCCCGGCCCCGGGAAGGGGTGGCGGCCGATGAACTGGTCGGGCAGGCCGAGTTCGCGGCCGAGCGCACGCACTTCGTCCTTGAAGAGCTCGCGCAGCGGCTCGACGAGCTTCATGTTCATCCGCTCGGGCAGACCGCCGACATTGTGGTGGCTCTTGATCGTCACCGAAGGACCGCCGGAGAAGGAGACGCTTTCGATCACGTCCGGATAGAGCGTGCCCTGGGCGAGGAAGGCGGGCGCACCCTTGCCGTCCTCGGCGATCTTCTTGGCTTCCGCCTCGAAGACCTCGATGAACAGCCGGCCGATCGTCTTGCGCTTCACTTCCGGATCGGAAACGCCGGCAAGCTCGTTCAGGAACAGGTCGGAGGCATCCACATGCACGAGCGGGATATTGTAGTTGTCGCGGAACATCTTCACGACTTCTTCCGCCTCGTTCATCCGCATCAGGCCGTGGTCGACGAAGATGCAGGTGAGCTGGTCGCCGATCGCCTCGTGGATCAGCACGGCCGCGACGGAGGAATCGACGCCGCCGGAAAGGCCGCAGATCACCCGTTCCTTGCCGACCTGCTCGCGGATCTTGCGGATCATCTCGGCGCGGTAGGCGGACATCGTCCAGTCCGACTTCAGCCCGACGATCTTGTGCACGAAGTTGGAAAGCAGCTTCGCGCCGTCCGGCGTGTGCACCACTTCCGGATGGAACATGGTCGAATAATAGTGACGGCCTTCGTCGGCCGCGATCGCGAAGGGCGCGTTCTCGGAGGTGGCGATGACCTCGAAACCTTCCGGCAGCTGCGTGACGCGGTCGCCGTGGCTCATCCAGACCGGATAGCGTCCGCCGACTTCCCAGAAACCGTCGAACAGCGGGCTCGCCTTCTTGATCTCGACATCGGCGCGGCCGAATTCCGCCGCATGCCCACCCTCGACCACGCCGCCGAGCTGGGTCGCCAGCGTCTGCTGGCCGTAGCAGATGCCGAGGATCGGTACGTTGTGCTCGAACACGACCTGCGGGGCGCGCGGGCTGCCTTCGGCGGTCACCGAAGCCGGGCCGCCGGAAAAGATCACGCCCTTGGGCTGAAGTCTCTTGAACGCGGCATCCGCGTTCTGGAAGGGATGGATTTCACAGTAGACGCCCGCCTCGCGGATGCGGCGCGCGATGAGCTGCGTCACCTGGCTGCCGAAATCGATGATGAGAATGCTGTCGGGATGAGCTATCTGGGTCATGGCGAGCCTTTAAAGAAAGTTCCCCATTCTGGCAACCGGGAATCCGGCGAAAATCGCGTGTTCAGAGCGCGATCCTGCCGTCTTCCAGCCCTTCGAAAAGCCTGTCCACCGCCGCCGCCAGCTTCTCGTCGATCACATGCAGGTATTCCCGCCAGTCGTTGACGTGCTTCAGCTCTTGCCTGCCGTCGGAAATGCCGCGCAGTCCGATCAGCGGCAGGCCGAAGAGCTGGCAGCAGCGCATCACGGCGAAGGTCTCCATGTCGACCATGTCGGCCTCGATGAGATCGTAGGCGGCACCCGAGACGACATTGCCGCCGGTGGAAAGCGAGGCTTCGGGGATTCCGGGAATTCGCAAGGGGAGCGGCATGACCGCCGGATGCTCGAGAAACGGCGTGCGGCCCTTTTCGAATCCGAGCGGCGAGGCGTCCATGTCGCGGTAGGCGACGGAGGAGGCCTGGTAGATTTCCGTCTGCTCGAGGCTGCGGGAACCGGCCGAACCGAGGGATACGACGAGATCGGGCAGCCCGCCGGCGGCTTCCAGCGTCGCCAGCGCATGGCTGAACACGACGGCGGCCTCGACGGGGCCGACGCCGGTCATCAGCGGCCTGATGCGGGATTTCAGCGCCGGGCCGTATTCCGCATCCACGGCCATGACGAAGAGAACGGACCTGCCGCCGGCACGCACCGGCTCGCCTGAGGGAAGCGTGTTGGAAAGCGAAGCGGTCATCCCGTCACGTCCTCCCGCCCGCGGATCACCATCATGGTGCCGGTCATCGAAGCGATCAGCTTGGCGGGACCGTCTCCGATCGCATAGGCGCGGCCGTCGGCAACGATGATGGTCGAGCCGGGCTTGGTGATCTCGCCGCGGAAGAGGAAGCGTTCGCCGCGGCCGGGCGACATCAGGTTCACCTTGAACTCGATGGTGAGGATCGAGACGTCCGGTGCGATGGTGGTGTAGGCGGCATAGGTGCATGCGGTGTCGAGCGCCGCGGAGATGACGCCCGCATGCAGGAAGCCGTGCTGCTGGGTGAGTTTGGGATCGAAGGGCAGCTCGATTTCCACCATGGCCTGTTCGACCCGCGTCAGTTCGGCGCCCAGCATCGTCATCGCGCCTTGCCGCCCGAAGCTCTGCCGCACCCGCTCGCGGAAATCGCCTGTATCTCTCCCGTTCATGTCCCTATCCTTTTCGCGGGTGCGAAATTGGCACGGCGAAATGTGTTCGGCAAGTCGTTCGGAGGATTTGGTTTGAGTATCAGGAACCTATGCGGACGATATGCTGGTCCCAGGCGACCCTGTTGCGGGTTTCGTTGAACGTCCCGTCATAGGAGGAGACGGCGATGCCGTGCGCGGCAGGCGCGACGCCTGCGGCCTCCCGGACATATTCCTCCTTCAGGAGAACACCGGTCCTGGCATCGAGCGTCACTGCCGCGCCGCCGACGGGCGAGGTCAGTCCCACGAGACCGTCGCGGCGGTTGACGGCGATCGCCCCCACATAGTTGCCGAGCCGGGCCGTGGTTTCATCCGGCAGCGAGAGAAGGGCGATATCCTCGCCTTTCTCGAACCAGCCGGCGAGCGGCGGCAGGGCGTTGCGCGCGCCTTCCCATTGGCAGGCGAACCAGATGCGGCCGTTTTCGGCGATATCCAGATGCCGGGTGGAGAGCTGGCGGAGCGAGGAGGGAAGCCCGTGCCGTTGTACGAGGGCGCCCGTCCCGGCGTCGAGCAGCACCAGCGACGGCTCCATATGGTCGAGATTGAGCTTGGTGCGGCCGAAATCCGGGTGGGTCTCGATGCCGCCATTGGCGATCACGAGCAGCGTTCCGTCGTCTGAAACGGTCATGTCATGGGTGCCGATGCCGTGGGCGTCGAATTCGCCGATGCGGCGGAACCGGTCGCCCGCATCGTAGATGCCGATCATGCCGCGATTGCCGTCGAAGTCGTTCTCGCTGGCATAGAGCAGCCGTCCGTCCGGCGAGAAGTGCCCGTGGCCGTAGAAATGCCGGCCTTCCGGCGAGGTGATGACGACCGGCTCTGCCCGTCCCGTCGGATCGAAGACCATCGCGAATGTGCCGGGACGCCGGGCGAATGCGACGCCGCGGCCCGTCGCGGCGCTATAGGCCATGCCATGGGCGCGCGCCGGCAGGGCCACGCGGTCGATGATCTCGCCCCGTTCGGATACGGTGGCGATGCCGAACGAACCGTCCGGCGCGCGAAAACCGGAGGCATAGACCGCGTCGGCGCGTTCGAGCGCTATCAGGGCGCGCGGGGAAAGGGCCGCGGTGAAGGTCATCCCCGCCGCCTTGAGGAAACCGCGCCGGTCGATGGTTTCGCCGCGCCACATGGCTTTCAGTCTCCGTCCGCGAAGGAAAAGCCGGAGGAGAGGCCGATCGCGCCGCCATAACCGTCGTTCAGCCGGGATATGACGTTCTTGCCGCCGGCAAGCAGCGTATCGAGCTTCCTGCGCTCGCTGGCATCCTCGACCGCCTTTTCCAGGTCGGGGGTGATGGTGCCTGCAAGTTCGATCATCGATTTCAACTGGGCCTGGGCGGCGGCGACGACCGGGCGGTCCTTCTCCTTGAGCAGTTCCGCCATGCCGGATTTGTCGAGGAGTTCCGACAGGCCTTCGAGATTGGCCCTCACGGTCGGCCAGGTGTTTTCCGAACGCCAGAACAGGGCCTGCTTGGGGAACCTGGCCTTGTCCGCGCCCTTGTAGAAGGTCTCGATACGCTGGTCGCGCACGGTTTCGGCGCCATGGACGAGAATGCCGAGCAGGGCGGTGATCGCCTCGCCGCCGGTGCGGAAGTCCGGATTGTCGGGACCGGGCTGCTCCCAGGCCTTCTGGATGCCGTCCGGCGCATCCCAGATGTCGGAAAGCTCCCCGGCGACATTGGCGATGTTGGCGGCGGCCGCGGCGGCGTAACGGCAGCGGAAACCGTTCTTCTCGCTCGAAAGCACTTCGGAACCGGTGCCGAAAAGCAGGTATTCCAGCGCTCCGAAGCCCTGTGTCGCGACGCTTTTCGTGGCGAGCGTGGCGGGGTTCGCCGCCGTCTCGTCCGATTTGGAAAGCACGCCCTGCACCTGCTTGAGGCCGGTGCTCTTGCGGTCGGGATAAAACAGGATGCGCTCGAAACGGTTCTGCTCGATGACCGGGCCGACACGCACCACCTCGATATGGGCCCAGCTCACGGCGGCGTCGCGGAAGGCGGCCCTGGCCGCGTCGTAATTCGCTTTCGAAGGTGTCTCGCAAAGTGTCGCCATGGCGGATGTCATCTTTTCCGCCGAGGCGTGAAAGGCGTCGTAGCCCGGCCGGATGAAGCCGTTCACCGCAGCGGTCATGACCCTGGTGACATCGGCTTCCGGCAAGTTGACGGAAGGCGCGTTTTCAACGTCCTGCGCGACCGTCGCGACAGGCAGGAGAAAGATGAGTCCGGCAGCGAGAATTGTACGCATCAGAGCGACTCCAGGAATTTGATCAATGCGGCGCGGTCCGGTTTGGCGAGCGAAGCGAAGGCATCGCGCGCCTTCCCGGCCTCCCCGCCGTGCCAGAGGATGGCTTCCGTCAGGTTACGCGCTCGTCCGTCATGCAGGAAGAAGGTATGGGCGTTGACGGTTTCGGTGAGCCCGATGCCCCATAGCGGCTGGGTGCGCCATTCGCGGCCGTCGGCGACGCCCACCTGCTGGCCGTCGGCCAGGCCCTCGCCCATGTCGTGCAGCAGGAAATCCGAATAGGGCCAGATGAGCTGGAAGGCATGCGCCTTGTTGCCGGCATCGCGCCGCGTCACGAATTTCGGCGTGTGGCAGGCGGTGCAGCCGGACCGGTAGAAGAGCTCCTTGCCGCTGAGCACCGTCGTGTCGCCGATCGCGCGGCGGGCCGGCACGGCGAGGTTTTCCGAATAGAAGGTGACGAGCGGCAGCACGGGGTCCGGCGCTTCGACGGGACCCAGCCGTTTCTGGACGCCCGTCGGTCTGGCGAGACATTCGGCCTGCGCCTTGGTGCAGTCGCCATGGTCGAAGGGATCGTCGGGCGTCGAGAGGCCGAGATCGCCGGCAAAGGCGGATGAACTCTGGTCGCGTATCGACGCGTTCTGCGCCTTGAAACCGAAGCGACCGAGCTTCAGTTCGCCGCTCCTGTGGTCGCGCACCAGCGCCGGCCTGCCGGAAATGCCGTCGCCGTCCCGGTCGTCCGGATCGGCTTTCGTCAGGATGTCGGCCTCGTGGATCGCCTGGACGAGGCCCATACCGATCATCGGCGGAGCGACCCGCGGGGACAGCGTCACGTCGCCTTCCAGCGGCCCGAACCCGAGGTCCGTCACGGAATAGATCGGCTTGCGCAGCTGCACCACTTCGCCGCCGGCCAGCGTCACGGGCGTTTCCTCGTAGGAAACCTGCATCCGGCCCTCCGACTTCAGGCCCGGAACGGCAAGGTCCTGCAACTGCGCGCCATAGACGGCATCCGGAAAATTGAGCTTCCGGTAGTCGGCGATGGCTTCCCGTTCCTCGTCGGTGCGCGCCGGGCGGGCCAGACGGAGGAACATCGAGGTCGCATCGGCGGAACCTTCCGGCGGGTGGCCGCGCCCGTCCTTCAGATGGCAGCTCTGGCAGGCGCGCGCGTTGAAGAGCGGCCCGAGCCCGTCGGACGCCTGGGTGGAGGACGGGGCCGAAACCCAGAGCTTGGTGAAGAGCGCATTGCCGAGCTTGAAGGTCTGCTCTTCCTCGAAGGTGATGTTGGCCGAGAAATGCGAGAAGGCATTGCCGTTCGGCGTGGCGCGGCTCGTGGCCGCCCCGCCCGCCATCAGCTCGAACTGTTCGGGTTTGGAGAAATCGGTCGCCGGCCTGGTGACGGCCTCGACGCGCTTCTGGTCCTTTGGATCGAGATCCGTGCGCGTGACCGGGAGGGCGGCATCGCCGCCGGCAGCCATCGGCAGGGTCGAAAAGAGGGCGCCCGCAAGGATCGGCAGGAGAAGGACGGGGAACCTGGGCGCTCTCATGGATCATCGGGCCGCAGGCCGAACCCGGCCGCGGCCCGCCTTTTCAGTTCTTATTTGAAGACGGCGTCGGGATTGTCGAGGCTGTCGGAACCTTCGAGCTCGACCTTGCCGAGATCGAGCGAGGCGACGACGCGTTCGATCGTCTTGGTCTGGTCGATGAGGCCGTCGATCGCCTTCTGGACGACCGCATTGCCCTCGGCATTGTTCTCGCCGATCATCTGGTCGTAGGCCTCGACCTTCTGGGCGCGGTCGGCCATGGCGTTCATGGCGGCAAGCGTCGCATCGAGCTTGCCTTTCATCTCTCCGTCGAGCGCCCTGTCCTTGGCGGCCACGAGGTCGGAGAGCGAGGGGCCTGTGAGCTTGGTGCCGTCGACTCGGACATATTCACCCGTATAGGCCGACTTGATGCCGATCGCGTCGTTCAGGTGCGACGCATAGGTATTGTCGGAGAAGCAGTCGTGCTCTTCTTCCGGATCGTGGAGAAGCAGGCCGAGCTTCATGCGCTCGCCGGCAAGCTCGCCATAGGAGAGCGAACCCATGCCGGTCAGGATCGCGGTCAGGCCCTTCTTGGAATTGGCCTCGACGTTCTTGGCGGCCTTGCCCTTCGGCGCCCAGGCGGCGACCATGTCCTTGAGGTCGGAGACGAGCAGGGAGGACGCGGCCTTCAGGTAGGCGGCGCGCCGGTCGCAATTTCCGTGGGTGCAACTGGCCTTGTCGTAATCCGTGTAGGGGCGCTCGCCGGCGCCCGGCCCGGTGCCGTGCAGGTCCTGGCCCCACAGCAGGAATTCGATGGCATGGTAGCCGGTCGCCACGTTCGCCTCGATCTCGCCGGCCTCGTGCAGGCCGCGCAGCGTCTTGGCGTTCAGCTTGGTGGCGTCCAGCGTCTTGCCGTTCACCTTGAGCTTGGGATCGGCGATGACATTCGCGGTGTAGAGTTCGTTTTCGTCGCTCTCGGTGCCGTAGGAGGCGTCCACATAGTCGATCAGGCCTTCATCGAGCGGCCAGGCGTTCACCTTGCCTTCCCAGTCGTCGACGATCGGATTGCCGAAACGGTAGACTTCCGTCTGCTGATAGGGAACGCGTGCTGCGATCCAGGCATCCTTGGCGGCCTTCAGGGTCTCTTCGCTCGGCTTGGCGATCAGCGCATCGATCGCCTTGTCGAGCGCTTGGGCGGTCTTCAGCGAGTCCTCGTATTTGGCATGCGCCAGGGCGGCATAATGCTTGAGCACGGCGGCGGACGTGGTGGCAGCCGCGGCCGGCGTCACCGTGAAGGCCGCAGAGGCGGCAAAAAGCGCCAGCGCGGCGCCGAGAACGGTCTTGCGGATCATAATCCCTCTCCTTCGGCGGCGCGGATCGTCGCCGGCCACCCCGAGGGTTCATCGCGCAAATGGAAACTGGTGTCAAACAATCTAGTTTAGAACGTTTTGAAAGTAGAGGCGGGTCTTGATCTTCATCAAGAACCGCTCAAACCTTGCGTTGCATGCGGCAGAAAAAGAATCCGTCCGTATCGGTACTTGCGGGGGTCAGCGTCACCGTGAGCGCATCCTTCGAGCGAGGCGACGGCGCATCCTTGCCGAAGATGCGGCTCCAGTGTTCGGCCGTGGGCGCGATCGAGAATTCCGGATTGTCCGCGCAGAAGCGGGAAACCTGCGCGTCGTTCTCCTCCGGCAGGATGGAGCAGGTGACGTAGAGCAGCGCACCGCCCGGCTTCACGAAGGCGGCGGCTTCGGTCAGCGCTTCCTGTTGCTGGGCGATGCGTTCGTCAAGGTTCTTCGGCGTCAGCCGCCATTTCGTGTCCGGGCGCCGGCGCCATGTGCCGGTGCCGGTGCATGGCGCATCGACCAGCACCGCATCGAGCCTGCCCTTCAGCGCCGTAAGCTGGCCGGCATCGTCATGGACCTGCACGTTGCGGGTGCCGGCGCGGCGCAGCCGCTCGATGATCGGAGCCAGCCGCTTGCGGTCGGCGTCGTAGGCATGGATCTGGCCCTTGTTGTGCATGGCGGCGGCCATGGCGAGCGTCTTGCCGCCGCCGCCGGCGCAGTAGTCGAGGACCTGATCGTACTCGCCCGGCTGCACCAGGTCGGCGACGATCTGCGATCCCTCGTCCTGCACTTCGAACCAGCCCTTCTGGAACGAAAGCTCGGCTGTGACGTTCGGCAGGCGGGATGCTCCTTCGCCGGCGGCGATCCGGATGCCGTTGCGGGCGATGCGCGAGGCTTTCGCGCCCGAGCGTTCCAGCGCCTTGACGACCTTCTCCCGCGACGCCTTCAACGTGTTGGCGCGCAGGTCGAGGGTCGGTCGGCCCGCCAGGGCCTTCGCTTCCGCCAGCCAGTCCTCGCCGAAATTGGCTTCGAAGGACGGCTGGACCCAGTCCGGGATGTCGCCCTGCACATGCGGCGGCGCATCGTCGAGATCGCGGGAGGCGAGCGCCGAGAGGTTCGCCTCGGTGAGAAGCGGCGGCGCGAAGCGGTCATCGGCGAACTCGGCCTGGAGGGTTTCCGGGGTGAACCCCCATTGCCGGATGAGGACCGCATGGGCTAGCGCGGTGGGGCTTTCGTCGTCCATGAGCCACGCATGCGAGAGACGCATGCGCAGTGCGTCATAGACGATGTTGCCGATCGCGGCCCGATCGCCGGAACCGGCGAAACGGTGTGCAAGGCCCCAGTCCTTGAGAGCGTCGGCCACAGGGCGCTTCCGCGTCTCTATGTCGGCCAGCACCTCGATGGCTCCGGCCACTCGCCCGCCCAGTCGCATATCGTTCTCCGTTCCGGTTGGACCCGCATGGTACGGCTCGTAACCGCGAATGGCTGGAAGGGCAAGAGGCGTGGCGTCAGCCGTCGATCGCGGCGACCTGCGTCGAAGCGTTGACGATCTGATAACAGACCTGGGCCGTGCCGGAGGCGATCATGCCGATGTTCTTGGCCGCGGCCTTGGAGACATCGAGCACCCGGCCGCGGATGAACGGACCGCGGTCGTTGATGCGCACGACGACGCTCTTGCCGTTGCGTTTGTTGGTGACCTTCACCTTGGTGCCGAAAGGCAGCGAGCGGTGGGCGGCGGTCAGTTGCGAAGGGTTCATCCGTTCACCGGATGCGGTTTTGGTGCCCATGGCGTACCAGGATGCGTGGCCGCATCCGGACCCGGCGTTGGCCTCTGCGGAGCCGAGAAGTGCAAAAGCAGCAATGGCGGCCGCGGCGTAAGTCGAGCGTCGAATTGTTGTCAAGTCGGTCGTCCCCGTCGTTTGTCCCTGCACGTTGCGTGCGAAAACGGCTAAGCGGGGCGAAAAATGGCGAAAAAGTGGGGTTTCCGATCACGGAACGTTACAGTCTGTAATATTCGTGATTAGATTGCCGTCGATCTTTTTAAGAAGCCAGCTAAGATATGACAGAAGAAAACGTTTAAAAACAGTCGGAAAGAGGAATAGCATTCCAACCGGAATCGGCGGGTGTGGGCGATCACGAAAATTGCAGAAAAAATTTTGTTGGAACCCGACTTTTCTTGCCTCATTTGGGCAAATTTTATGATCGGCAGCCCAAAATCTTAAAAAAGAATAACCGAATTTTCGGAGAGGATGGAAATTTCACCCGTCTCGAAATGGGAAAATTATCCTTCCCAGCGCTTCATGGACCACATTTCGGCAAGCGACATGCGGTAATTCGGGAAGCGGAACTGGAAGCCGGCGGCGCGGATCTTGGCGTTCGAAACACGCTTGTTGGCGCCATAGAAGGAGCGCGCCATCGGGGTCATTTCGGCGGTGTCGAAATCCTGTTCCGGCGGCGGTTCGACGCCCATCAGCCGGGCCGCCTCGACGATGACGTCCTGCGGCGGACCGGGCTCGTCATCGGTGACATTATATATGCCGCCGAGACGGCGTCCGCCGAGGAAGAGCGCCGCCCCGCCGATGTCTTCGACACGGATGCGGTTGAAGACCTGGTCCTTCTTGATGATACGCCGCGCCGTGCCTCGGGCGAGGTTGACGAAGGCATTGCGGCCGGGTCCGTAAATGCCGGAAAGGCGAAGCGCCGCGACCGGCACGCCGGCCGCCTTCCCCTCGGCAGCCCAAGCGTCCTCGGTGTCGACCCGCTCGATCGAGCGGCCCTGGATCGGGCTGCCCGGAGTATCCTCCGTCACCCAGCCGCCGTCGTGATCGCCGTAGACGCCGACGGTGGAAAGGTAGCCGATCCATTCCAGCCTGGGGCAGAGTTCCACGATCCGGCCCGCCATGAGCTTCAGCAGCGGATCGCCCTCCTGGCTGGGTGGTGCGGCTGGGGAGGGGGCGGCCCCCTCGTCCGCCCTTCGGGCATCTTCTCCCTGGGGGGAGGAAGGGAGTTGTTGCGGCGTCCCGGAGGCCGGGTGAGAGAGCGGCTGGCTCTTCACCCTCGTGGGCGGGACGGACTGCACGAGATGGGTTATGTCCTTGAGCTCGGCCAGCAGTTCATCGCTGAACGGATTGCCGTCGAAGACGAAGGCCTGGATGCCCCTTGCGGCAAGGTCGCGAACCTTTTCGGCGGTCCTGGCGGTGCCGGAAACCGGGGCGCCATCCGCCTTGAAAGCCCCGGCGATCGCCTGGCCGGAATAACCGCATCCGAATATCATCACCCGCATATCAACCTGCCCCCGCCAAACGCCATTCCTCCAATACCTCCGGATCGTCCTCGACGCCATGCGTCCGTGCGAACGCGGCGAAGTCATCTTGCCGCATCAGGCGTTTCAGTGCCCATATGGCCATGCCGCGCACCACCGGCGAGGGATCGCCGGCGAGTTCGCGACATCGCGGGGCAAGCTCCGGATCGCCGGAATTGCCGGCGGCGATCAGCACGTTGCGGATGAAACGGTCGCGGCCGATGCGTTTCACGGGCGAGCCGCTGAAGAAGGTGCGGAACGCCGCGTCGTCCAGTGTCAGCAGCAAGGCGATCGGCGGTTCCTTCAGGTCCTCGCGGGCCTTCAGCTTCATCTCCGAGGCGCTGGCCGCGAACTTGTTCCACGGACAGGCGGCCAGACAGTCGTCGCAGCCATAGATGCGATTGCCGATCAGCGGCCGGAATTCGGGGGCGATCGGCCCCTTGTGCTCGATCGTCAGATAGGAGATGCAGCGCCGTGCATCGAGCCGGTAGGGCGCGGGAAAGGCGGCCGTCGGGCAGGCGTCGAGGCAGGCGCGGCAGGAGCCGCAATGGTCGGTCTCCGGCGCATCCGCGATGAGGTCGGCCGTGGTGAACAGGCTGCCGAGAAAGAGCCAGGAGCCGTGGGTGCGGCTGACGAGATTGGTGTGCTTGCCCTGCCAGCCGAGGCCGGCCGCTTCCGCCAGCGGCTTTTCCATGACGGGCGCCGTGTCGACGAAGACCTTCACGTCTTCGCCCGTGCGGGCGGCGAAGCGTGTCGCGATCTCTTTCAGGCGGCCTTTGATGATGTCGTGATAATCGCGGTTGCGGGCATAGACGGAGACCGCCGCCCTGTCCGGCTTCTGCAGGATGCCGCGCGGGTCCTCGTCCGGGCCGTAGTTCAATCCGAACATGACGATGGAACGCACGTCGGACCACAATGCCTTCGGATCGGCCCGGCGAGCCTGCGTTTCGGCCATCCAGTCCATGGTGCCGTGATGGCCGTCGCCGAGAAAGGCCTGCAGCCGTTCCGGCGTGTGGGGAATGCTGTCCGGGCCGGTGATGCGGCAGAGATCGAAGCCCTGGGCGGCGGCTTCCCCGCGGATGAAGGCGGTCAGCTTCTCCCGTCGCCGGAGCGCCTTTTCATCCTCCCGCCTCTGGTCAGAAGTCGAGGTCCGCATAATGGGATACCGGGGTCAGGCCGCGGATGCGCTCGGCAAGCAGCGGCCGGAAGGAGGGACGGGATTTCAGCCGCTGATACCAGTCCTTGGCGATCGGCGTTTCCGGCCAGTCGATCTCGCCGAGATAGTCCAGCACCGAAATCGACGCGGCGGCGGCGAGGTCCGCATAGCTGAGGCGGTCGCCGGCAAGCCACGGGCGCGAGCCCGCGAGCCAGGAGAGGTATTTCATGTGCTGGCGGATATTGGCGCGGGACGTGCGCAGGACCTTCGAATCCGGCGCGCCGCCGCCCTGCGCGGTCGACATCTGCAGCTTGTAGATCCGCTCGCGCGTCAGTGGGCGTGTCACGTCCTGCTCCATCTTCTGCAGGAACCATTCGGTGAGCCGGCGAATTTCGGCGCGCTGCCACGGGTCCTCGGCCAGCAGCCGGCGATCGCGCTTCAGGACGCCATGCGTCTCGTCAAGGAATTCCATGAGCACGGAAGGGCCACAAAGCACTCGCATGCTGTCGTCCACATAGACGGGAAGCGTGCCCGCCGGATTGAGCGTCAGGAATTCCCGGCGCTTCTCCCAGGGCTGCTCTTCGACCAGATCCGCCTGGAAACCGTATTCGGCGAGGATGAGCCTGACGAACCGGGAGGCCGAAGACATGGAGTGATGATAGAGGGTGGGCATGGATACTTGAACTTCACGAATTGTGTATAGGAAGGATATGGTCGCTTCGCGCGCCTGCCTGACATATGACAGCTATATGGATTTGGTAGGGCCAACACAAGCAACGGCTCATAAACTGCTTAAAACTGCCCTTATCTGCTCAACAAAGGATTAAGAATGGCGGATCAGTCCATCATCAGCGCCCTCGTGCTTGGTCTTATCGAGGGGCTCACCGAATTCCTTCCCGTTTCTTCCACCGCCCACGTCCTGCTCGCCAGCCATTTCCTGGGCTTCCAGTCGCCCGGAAACACGTTTGCGGTGCTGATCCAGCTCGGTGCGATCCTGGCGATCCTGCTCGTCTATTCCCGCAAACTGCTGGAGATCGCCATGGACATCCCGACCAGCCCCAGGGCGCGGCGTTTCGTGCTGACGGTGCTGGTCGCCTTCCTGCCGGCCGCGGTGATCGGCGCGCTGGCGCACGATTTCATCAAGACCGTGCTGTTCGAAACGCCGATGCTGATCTGTATCGTGCTGATCCTCGGCGGTTTCGTGCTGCTTGCCGTCGACAAGATGCAGTTCAAGCCGAAATATCACGACGTGATGGACTATCCGCTGTCGCTCGCCCTCAAGATCGGCTTCTTCCAGTGCCTTGCGATGGTTCCCGGCACGTCACGCTCGGGCGCGACGATCGTCGGTGCGCTGCTGATGGGGGCGGACAAGCGCTCGGCCGCGGAGTTCTCGTTCTTCCTCGCCATGCCGACCATGCTCGGCGCGTTCACCCTGGACCTCTACAAGAACCGCAATATGCTGAGTTTCGACGACGGTGCGATGATTGCGATCGGTTTCGTCGCCGCCTTCATCACGGCTGTCTTCGTCGTCCGCTCGCTGCTGGATTTCGTATCGAGCCGCGGTTACGCGGCCTTCGCCTATTGGCGGATCGCCATCGGCGCCATCGGCCTGATCGCGCTGTATCTCGGGGCCTGAAACAAAAAGGGGTCTGAAACAAAAAAAGGCGGCTGGAAGGCCGCCTTTTTTCGATTCTCTTCAGCTCAGTGATGAATCGATGCCGTGCTGCACGGGTCGACGCCGTAAGCCGGTGTGCATTCGATCTTGCCGGCCGCGCCCGTCCTCGGCGCCATGAAGGAGCCCGCGAGAATGACCAGTGCTGCACACGCAAAAAAGAGGGCGATGGGCTTGCCCATGGAGGAACGCCTTTCGGAAGAGGATTTGATCGTCACGGTTGAGTATCTGTCTTGGCAGCGAGCTTTATTGCTCGCATTCGAACATTTCAATAAAGGATTTTGCTGAACCCGCCGTTAACGCGACTGCATCGTTCACTGCGACCTTTGTGCCACACGCTTGCCTGAAAGATGAGCGCAAACAAAGGCCTGCTCGCTTTTTGAGCGGCAGGCCCTCCGCCGGCGAGGCGGATAATTTTCAAAAACCCGTAAAAATTCAGGCGGCTCGACCGGAGCGCGTATACTGCCCCTGCGGGCGGTACTGCACCAGGTAGGAGGGCAGGATCGAGGTCGCGAGCGTCGGGCGGATGCCGATTCCGTCAAGCGTGCGCCCTTCCTGGATGGCCGCCTCGGAGACGACGTTGTCGACCTTCAGAAGCTTCACCTGGTCGGCCGTGATCGGCGGTTGCACGAAGGGAATGAGCGAGGCGACGCTGCCGAGAAGCGAGGCGATGCCGAAGGGCAGGGAGATCAGCGGGCGCTCGCGATTGGTGATGGAGAGCATCGTCTCGAGACACTGGCGGAACGTCATGACTTCCGGACCGCCGAGTTCGTAGATCCTGCCGGCCGCGATCGTGCCGTCGACCGAGCGGGCCACGGCCTCGGCGACATCCTCCACATAGACGGGCTGGAACTTCGTCTTGCCGCCGCCGACGAGGGGCAGGGCCGGGAAGATGCGCGCCATGGAGGCGAATTTGTTGAAGAAGCTGTCTTCGGGGCCGAATATGATCGACGGCCTGAGGATCACCGCGTCCGGGCCGGCCAGCTTGATCAGCAGTTCGGCCTGTCCCTTGCTGCGGGCGTAGTTCGAAGGCGAATTCGCATCCGCCCCGATCGCGGAAATATGGGTCAGCTTCGCGCCGGCGGCGCTGGTAGCTTCCGCGACCGAGCGCGCCCCGAAGTCCTGCACGGCGTCGAACGTGTTGCGGCCCGTCTCGAACAGGATGCCGACGCAGTTCACCACATGCGAGGCCCCTTCGACCGCCCGGAAGACCGACTCGCGGTAGCGCAGGTTGGCCTGGACGAGCGAGATCTGGCCCACATAGCCGGCCGGCAGCAGGAAGCCCGCGAGATCCGGGCGGCGCACCGCGACCCGCACCCGATACCCCCGCTTGACGAGCGCCCGCACCACATGCCGACCGACAAAACCCGATCCTCCGAATACGGTGACGAGTGGCGGAAGGTTGTTGATGGTCATGGCATGCTCCGGGAGCCGATAGGGAAGGGTGAATGCTGTTTAGCCGAATCTCGGCACGGGTGGAAGTGTTTCCGCTGCCGCACCGCACTCGGTTCTACATGCTTTTAGACGCCTTCGACGACGACGATTTCTCCGTCCGCCGCTTTCTGGCGGATTTTCGCGGCGATCTGGTATTCGGGGGAGTTGTAGCAGTCGATCGCCGTCTGTACGGAGGCGAATTCGAGGACCACGTTGCGGGCGCGCGCCGTGCCTTCGAGCGCAGTCGCCGCGCCGCCGCGGGCCACCGGCCTGGCACCGTATTTCTCGAAGGGGGCCTTTGTCGCGGCGACGTAGTCCTTATAGCGTTCGGGGTCACGGATATCCATCCGCGCGATCCAATAACCCTTGGCCATGATATTTCCTCCAGCATGTGCTCAGGTAGGATGACTTCGGGCAAATCATGGGGCGAGTCAATATGATGCGCATAGCTGTCGGTGCTTTGGCCATGGCCCTTCCCGTCGTGGCCCTTGTCATGGCGACGCCGGCGCGGGCCGGGGATTGTTCCGCAGGCGTCTATGCCGCGCTCCGGAAGACCGCGTCGGAAAAGGCGAAGCCGGTCGAGGTCGACTGCGACCTCAGTTTCGCGAAGACCGACGTCATCACCATGCCGATCGCCTTTTCCGGCAGCGCCTCGTCGGGAACGGTGCTGGACTGCAACGGCGGAACGCTCGACGGGACGCTGGCGAAGGCGCGAACGGTGCTGGTCCGCTCCGTGCGTCGCGCAGATGGAGGCTGGGATGCGCCGAAGGACATCCTGATCCGCAACTGCACGATCAGGGGCGACGTCCGCATCCAGGGGCTTGGCAGCAACGGGCAGGGAAACGAGGTAAGGCTCTCCTCCCTCGCGACGGGGCATACGGAACGCGCCCAGGCCGCCGCACCGGGCAATATCGCGCTGCGGCACGTCACCTTCGTGGCAAATGGCGGCATCCCGCTTTATGCCGCGCCGGGTGTTACGGGCATGACCGTCCAGGATTCCCGTTTTACCGGCAGCAGCACGTCCACGGCGATCTATCTCGATGCGGAATCGGCCCGTAACCGCATTGTCGGCAATCTCTTCGATATCCGTACGAGCTGGCGGGAAACGATCGCTGTCGACGCGTCCGCCGACAACCGGATCGAGAACAACACATTCGAAAATCCGGTCAACGGCGGCATCTTCCTCTACCGCAACTGCGGCGAAGGCGGGACGGTTCGCCATCAGGCGCCGCGGCGAAATGTCATCCGAGGAAATATCTTCCGCTACCCGGACGGGGTGAAGCCGCGGCCGGCGGTGTGGCTTGGAAGCCGCCAGGGCGTGAGCCTGTTCAATACCTACTGCCTGGCTCGGCCGAAGACGATCCTCGACAGTCTCGACCATCGCGACGGCGCCGACGACAACGTCGTCACCGGCAATCGCCTGCCGGGCGGCTCGCTGCGGCTGATCGTCGACAGCGGCGACCGCAACGAGATTTCGGACAATCGCTAGAACATGGCGTCATGGCGTGCGGGACCTGAAGCGTCGCAAGCGGATCTGGACGCTCGCGGCCAGCGCTTTTAGAGCACGGTCCGCATTTCGGCGAGAATGGCTTGCGCCGCAGCCTTCGGGTCCGGTGCCCTGACGATCGGCCGGGCGACGACCAGATGGCTCGAACCGGCGCTGAGGGCGTCGGCCGGCGTCATCACCCGCTTCTGGTCCCCCGCGTCGGAGCCCGCCGGGCGGATGCCGGGCGTGACGACCGCCATGTCCGGGCCGACGATCTTGCGCACGGCGGACGATTCTTCGGCCGAGCAGACGATACCGCCCATGCCTGCTGAGAGCGCCTGTTCCACGCGGCGCAGCACCAGCGTGTGGGGATCGTATTCATAACCGGCATTGATGAGATCCGTCTCGTCCATGGAGGTGAGAACGGTCACCGCCAGCAGGCAGAGACCGGAGCCCTTCGCGGCCTCGACGGCAGCCCGCATCGCCTTCGGATAGGCATGCAGGGTCAGCATCGTGACGCCCATCTTGACGATGTTCTCGACGCCTTTCGCCACCGTGTTGTCGATGTCGAGCAGCTTCATGTCGAGGAAGACCTGCTTGCCGTCCCTGACCAGTTCGCGGGCGAATTCGAGCCCGCCCGCAAAGGCGAGCTGGTAGCCGATCTTGTAGAACGAGACCGTGTCGCCGAGCGTGGCGACCATCTTTTCCGCCTCGGTCATGGTCGGGATGTCGAGGCCTACGATCAGGCGGTCGCGCGCATTCATGCCCTGGTTCCTTCCCAATTTTCGATGGGGGTCCAGTCGCATGAGACAGCGCGATCCGCAAGCCCGAAGCAGAAGAGATTTCCGCCGCCCGGCGGCTGGTCCCGGTCGCGGGCGACCGGCTTGCCGGCAAAATGGCATTTCAGCAGTGTCCCGACGCCGCCGTGGCCCACGAAGGCGACGGGCGTTTCCGGATCGTGACCGGCAAGGAGGCGGTGGACGGCGGAGATGATGCGCGCCTGGGCATCGACGGCGCGCTCCCAGCCCTTGAAGCTTTCCTGAGGGTGGGCGAAGAACCAGTCGGCCGCCTTTTCGAACTCCGGCGGCGGCAGGAAGCCGGTTGCCGACCGGTCGTTCTCATGCGTGTCGTGAGCGATCTCGATTGTGACGCCGGAGGCTGCCGCGAGGATTTCGGCGGTTTCGATCGCCTTCACCTCGCCGCTGGAAACGATCCTGCCGAGCTGCCTCGCCCAGCCGGACCGGGCCGACTGTTCGGCGCGCGCCCGGCCGATTTCGGACAGGCCCCATTGGGGCACCGGCACGTTCGGGTCGATGCGCACCTGCGGATGGGTGATGTAGAGCCCGAAAGCCATGATCAGCTGCGGGTATAGAGCCAGAGCTGTGCCGGCGGGATGTTGCGTACGACGAAGTCGTAGTGCTTGATCCTGTACCGGTCGGGATTGGCGATGACCGGCGAAATCGGGCCATAGGTGATCTGCATCACCGGCCGGCCGGCGGGAATGCGGTCGAGCAGGTCCTCGATGAGGGCGATGCGGCGCTCCATGGGGAAGCTCAGGAGGGGAATTGCCGAAACGACGCTGTCGAAGGTCTTGTCCTTCCAGGCGCCGAGCGTCCTGCCGAGATCGAAGGCATCGCCGTTGATGAAATTGACGCCCGGAAACGTGCGCAGCAGATGCTGGTAGAAGTCGGTCGAATATTCGACGGAAACGAGCCTGTCCGGAGCGACGCCATGCTTCAGGATAGCCTTGGTGATGATGCCCGTGCCCGGCCCGAGCTCGAGAACCGGAAGGCCGGACGCCGTGTCGACGACGCTTGCCATGCGCTTGGCGGTGACAGAGGAGGTGGGGCAGATTGCGCCGACCCGCTTGGGGCCGTCCATCCAGCCCTTGAAGAACCGGATTTCCTCATCGAACTTGCGGCCAAGCCGCTCCTTCAGGCGCAATTCCATGGGTGTATCCTCTCCTTTTTCCACCCTTATGTGGACGCTCATGCCGCAAAAGCAAGAGAAAATGTCGCAACGGGCAAAGATCGAAAGAAAGGCGGCTGGTTACCCCGCCGCCTCGAATGGTCAGACGCGCATCGGCATCAGCACGTAGAGCGCGTCGTCCCCCGCCGTGTCGCGCACCAGCGTCGGCGATCCGGCATCCGCCAGCATGAAGATCGCGTCGTCTCCGGAAAGCTGCGCGGTGATGTCGAGCAGGTATTTGGCGTTGAAGCCGATTTCCATCGGATCGTGGTCGTAGCCCACGGCGACCTCTTCGGTCGCGCTGCCGGAATCCGGATTGTTGACCGTCAGCATGAGCTGGCCGTCGGAGAGCGACAGCTTCACGGCGCGTCCGCGCTCGGAGGAGATGGTCGAGACGCGGTCGACGGCCTTGGTGAAGCTTTGGCAATCGACGCGCATTTCCTTGTCGTTGCCGGTGGGGATGACGCGCTGGTAATCCGGGAAGGTGCCGTCGATCAGCTTGGAGGTCATCACGATCGTGCCGATCGTCAGGCGGATCTTGGCATCGGAGACTTCGACGGTGACGACGGCTTCCGGATCGTCGACCAGTTTCTGCAATTCGCCGACGGTCTTGCGCGGAATGATGATGCCGGGCATGCCTTCGGAGCCGGAGGGCGCATCGACATCGGCCCGGGCGAGACGATGCCCGTCCGTCGCGACGGCGCGGAGCTTCAGGTCGCCCTCGGCCTTGATCGTGTGGAAGAAGATGCCGTTGAGATAATAGCGGGTCTCCTCCGTGGAGATCGCGAACTGGGTGCGGTCGATCAGCATCTTCAGATCGGTCGCCTTCAGCTTGAAGGTATGCGTGAAGCTGCCGGCGGTGAGATCGGGGAAATCCGATTCCGGCAGGCATTGCAGCGAGAATTTCGACCGGCCGGACTGGACGGTCATCGATCCGCCGTCGGGCGTGGTGGCGAGCAGCACTTCCGAACCGTCGGGCAGCTTGCGGACGATTTCGTAAAGCAGATGCGCGGGAACCGTCGTGGCGCCCGCGTTCTCGACCATGGCCGGCACGGATTCGGTGATTTCGAGATCGAGGTCGGTCGCCTTGAGATCCAGGCTGCTGCCCGAGGCGCGCATCAGCACGTTGGACAGGATCGGGATCGTGTTCCGCCGCTCGACCACGCGATGGACGTGGTTCAGCGATTTTAAGAGGTTGGACCGCTCAAGAGTAATACGCATGGACGCTATCGCTTTCGACCGTGGCGATCCGGCAGGGCCGGACCCCTGATATTCTGCCGGCTGCATGAGCCGGATGATGTGGACGGGCAAAATGGCAGACAACGGCGGCGAAAAGCAAGAGGTGAACAGGATGTTGCCGCGGCATTTAGGCTCCGCCACCCGCGCTGCACACAGAAAACTTCGGCCTGCTTTACTTGCCGAAGCGTGCCGGCTTCATCATAAGGGGTCATGAATATCCGATCCCGCGTGGCATCCCGTGACCGATGAACTGAAGAACCAGCGCGGCTATCGCGTCGCCAACACCTTCGTGCCGGCAAGACCGGTGGAGCCGGCGCTCTATCTGGTCGCCACGCCGATCGGCAATCTCGGCGACATCACGTTGCGCGCGCTGGAAACGCTGGCCGGCGTCGACGTGCTCGCCTGCGAGGACACCCGCGTCACCCGCGTGCTGCTCGACCGCTACGGCATCGTCAACCGGCCCTTCGCCTATCATGAGCACAATGCCGGCGAGGCGGGGCCGAAGCTCGTCGCGGCGCTCGACGAGGGCAGGTCCGTGGCGCTCGTCTCGGATGCGGGGACGCCGCTCGTTTCCGATCCGGGTTACCGGCTCGGGCAGGCGGCGATAGAAGCCGGCCACAGGGTGGTGCCGATCCCCGGCGCGTCCGCGCCGCTGGCGGCGCTCGTCGGCTCCGGCATGCCGTCCGATGCCTTCCTCTTCGCCGGTTTCTTGCCGGTGAGGGACAAGGGAAGGCGGGACCGGCTGGCGGAGCTTTCGAAAGTGCCCGCGACGCTGATCTTCTTCGAATCGCCGCATCGTATCGGCGCGACGCTGGCCGCCGCCGCCGCGGTGCTCGGTGGAAAGCGCCGTGCCTGCGTCTGCCGGGAGCTCACCAAGACCTTCGAGGAGTTTCGCCGCGATACGCTGGAGGAGCTTGCCGCCTATTATGGCGAGGATCGCGCGGTGAAAGGCGAGATCGTGCTGGTCGTGGCGCCTCCCGAAGCCAACGGGGCGCCGGGCGAAATGGAGGTGGACGTGCTGCTGCGCGAGCTTGCCGCCGCCATGCCGGCCGCCAGGGCGGCGGCCGAGGCTGCCCGGCTTACGGGCCTTGCCCGCAAGGATCTCTATCAGCGGCTTCTGGAGTTGAAGGACGAGGATGGCGGAGGGAAATGACGGGGGCCCCGGGCGCAGGGCGGCGCGTCGGAAGGCCGAGCGCCGCGGCCATGTCTCGGAATATCTCGCCGCGTTCTATCTGATGGCGAAGGGATACCGCATCCTCGCCATCCGCTACCGGACGAAACTCGGCGAGATCGACCTGATCGCCCGCAAGGGGGATCTCGTCGCGTTTGTCGAGGTCAAGGCGAGGATCGGCGAGCAGGAGGCGATCGACGCGGTCGGCTTCGCCACGCAGAAGCGCATCCGTGCGGCAAGCGATCTCTGGCTTTCGAAGCGCAAGGATGCGGCGAGGCTTTCCCGGCGCTACGACATCCTGGCCGTTCTGCCCGGTCGCCTGCCGCGGCATTTCCCGGATGCATTCTGACACTGATGTGAAATTATTGCATAGCTGTGCAGTGTAATAAATCTGACACGAAACTGTAAAGGGGCTGTCACAGCCGCGCCCTATTGCGATCCTCAATCCCAACAAAGGTGGAGAGGACGTCAATATGTTCAAGAAGCTTTCGATGGCTGCGATTGCTGTTGCCTTGTCCGCAACTTCGTCGCTCGCTGCAACCGAGGTTACCTGGTGGCATGCCATGGGTGGCGAACTCGGCAAGAAGCTCGAGGAAATTGCCCAGAAATTCAACGAGAGCCAGAGCGACTACAAGGTCGTTCCGGTCTTCAAGGGCACCTATCCCGAAACGCTGACCGCTGCCATCGCCGCCTTCCGCGCAGGCCAGCAGCCGGCGATCGTCCAGGTCTTCGAAGTCGGCACCGGCACGATGATGGCCGCCAAGGGCGCCGTCTATCCGGTCTACAAGCTGATGGCCGACAACAAGGAACCGTGGGACCCGAAGGGCTTCCTCGCCCCGGTCGTCGGTTATTATTCGGATACCGAAGGCAACATCCTGTCGATGCCCTTCAACTCCTCCACCCCGATCATGTACTACAACAAGGACGTCTTCCAGAAGGCTGGCCTTGATCCGGAAGTCGCCCCGAAGACCTGGGCGGAGGTCGCCGCCTTCGGCAAGAAGATCGTCGATTCCGGCGCCGCTGCCTGTGGCTTCACCATCAGCTATGCCGCAACCTGGGTTGGTCTGGAAAACTACTCCGCCATCCAGAACCTGCCCTACGGCACGCTGCAGAACGGTTTCGGCGGCCTGAAGACCGAATTCAAGTTCAATGGCCCGGCCCAGGCCAAGTTGTGGGATAACCTGAAGCAGTGGCAGGACCAGAAGGTCTTCAAGTACGGCGGCCCGGGTGGCGGTGCCGAGACGGCTCCGATGTTCTACGCCCAGCAATGCGCCATCTACATGGGTTCTTCCGCCTCGCGCGCCGGCGTTATCAACAACGCCAAGAACTTCAAGGTCGGTTTCGCTCCGCTTCCCTATGACGATACCGTCACCAAGGAGCCGAAGAATTCCATCATCGGCGGTGCGACCCTCTGGGTCCTGAACGGCCAGAAGAACGCCGAAGTCTACAAGGGCGCCGCCAAGTTCTTCACCTATCTTTCGAAGCCGGAAGTCCAGGCCGACTGGCACCAGTTCACCGGTTACCTGCCGATCACCAATGCCGCCTACGAGCTTGGCCAGAAGCAGGGTTACTATGAGAAGAACCCGGGTTCGGACATCGCCATCAAGCAGATCACGCGCGGCACGCCGAGCGAGAACTCCAAGGGTCTTCGTTTCGGCAACCTGACCCAGATCCGCGACATCATCGACCAGCAGTTCGAAGCCGTCCTTTCCGGCAAGAAGAGCGGCCAGCAGGCCCTCGACGATGCCGCCAAGCAGGGCAACGCCATGCTGCGCGAATTCGAAGCCGCGAATTCGAACTAAGGGTCACCTTGTCTCTCAAAGCCCTCTCCGATCTTCGGGGAGGGCATTTCCTTGGGCACGCCTCGCCATGCAAACCAAGCGCACCGTCTTCCATAGCCGCGTCCTGCCGTATTTCCTGCTGGCGCCGCAGCTCGTCATCACCGTCATCTTTTTCGTGTGGCCCGCCGCCCAGGCGATCTGGCAGTCCTTCCTCCGCCAGGACCCGTTCGGCCTTCGGGACACGTTCATCTGGTTCCAGAACTATGTGCGTCTCTTCGAGGACCCGGACTACCTGAACGCGCTGGGCGTCACCTTCGTCTTTTCCCTCGGCGTGACGGTTCTTTCCATGGGGCTGTCGCTGCTGTTTGCGGTTGCCGTCAGTCGCGTGCTGCGTTCGGCGCGGTTCTATACGACGCTGCTGGTCTGGCCCTACGCCGTGGCGCCCGCCGCATCCGGCCTTCTCTGGTGGTTCATGTTCAACCCCAGCGTCGGCATCATTCCCTATTTCCTCGACCAGTTCGGCTATGTCTGGAACCATCGTCTTCACACCGATGACGCCATGGTGCTGATCATCGTCGCCGCCGCCTGGAAACAGATCTCCTACAATTTCCTGTTCTTCGTCGCCGGCCTCCAGTCCGTGCCGCAGTCGCTCACCGAGGCAGCCGCCATAGACGGCGCCGGTCCGGTCAAGCGCTTCTGGACCGTGATCTTTCCGCTTCTGTCCCCGACGACGTTCTTCCTGGCGGTCATCAACATCACCTACGCGATGTTCGATACGTTCCCGATCGTCGACGCCACCACCTCAGGCGGTCCGTCCCAGTCGACCAACATCCTGGTCTACAAGGTCTATGCCGATGGCTTCATCGGGCTCAACCTCGGGCCTTCCGCCGCTCAGTCGGTGATCCTCATGCTCATCGTGGTCCTGCTGACGGTCGTCCAGTTCCGCTGGATCGAGCGCAAAGTGCAGTATTGAGGCGCGGCCGATGGTCGAAAACCGCCCCTTTCTGAATTTTCTCACCCATTTCGTGCTGATCGTCGGCGTGGCGATGGTGGTCTTTCCCGTCTATCTCGCCTTCATCGCCTCGACCCGCGGTCCTTCGGACTTCCTCACCGGCGTCGTGCCGCTCGTGCCCGGCGACCAGCTCTGGGCCAACTACAACTATCTGCTCGGCTCCGGTGAATCCACCGCCGGCGCCCCGCCTTTCCTGCTAATGCTGGCGAACAGCCTCTGGATGGCGATCATGATCGCGGTCGGGAAGATAGCGATCTCGATCCTTTCGGCCTTTGCGATCGTCTATTTCCGCTTTCCGCTCAGGGTCCCGGCTTTCTGGCTGATCTTCATGACCCTCATGCTGCCGGTGGAGGTCCGCATCCTGCCGACCTACAAGGTCGTTGCCGATCTCGGCATGCTGAATTCCTATTCCGGTCTGGTGATCCCGGTCATCGCCTCGGCGACCGCCACCTTCCTCTTCCGCCAGTTTTTCCTGACGGTGCCGGAGGAGATGATGGAAGCCGCCCGCGTCGATGGCGCAGGACCGCTGAAGTTCTTCCGCGATATCCTTCTGCCGCTGTCGCGCACCAACATCGCGGCGCTTTTCATCATCATGTTCATCTACGGCTGGAACCAGTATCTTTGGCCGATGCTGATCACCACCGAGCCGCACTATTACACCGTCGTCATGGGCATCAAGCGTCTCGCGTCAGTGCTCGATGGCGATACCCAGTGGAACCTCGTGATGGCCGGCGTCATCCTGGCGGGCCTGCCGCCCGTTCTGGTCATCATCTTCATGCAGCGCCTGTTCGTCAAAGGCCTGGTTGAAACGGAGAAATAACAATGGCTTCCATCGATGTCGAAAACGTCGGTAAGATCTATACGGGCGGCGTGCGCGCCGTCTCCGACATCAGGCTGAACATCGCCGATGGCGAGTTCATCGTGCTGGTCGGCCCGTCCGGCTGCGGCAAGTCCACGCTTCTGCGCATGATCGCCGGGCTGGAGACCATCTCCGAGGGGGAGGTGAAGATCGGCTCCAAGGTCGTCAACAATGTCGAGCCGGCCGACCGCGACATCGCCATGGTGTTCCAGAACTATGCGCTTTATCCGCATATGACGGTCTACAACAACCTCGCCTACGGCCTGAAGAACCGCGGCACGCCGAAGGCCGAGATCGACGCCCGCGTCGCCGAGGCCGCCCGCATGCTGGAAATCACCCAGTATCTGGAGCGCAAGCCGCGCGCGCTTTCCGGCGGCCAGCGTCAGCGTGTCGCCATGGGCCGCGCCATCGTCCGCAAGCCGGCCGCCTTCCTCTTTGACGAGCCGCTTTCGAACCTCGACGCCAAGCTGCGCGTCTCCATGCGCGGCGAGATCAAGCGCTTGCAGCGCCGCCTCGGCACCACGTCGATCTATGTCACCCACGACCAGCTCGAGGCGATGACGCTCGCCGACCGTCTCGTCGTGCTGAACGGCGGCAAGATCGAGCAGATCGGCGCTCCGCTGGAGGTCTATCACGCACCGGCCTCCACCTTCGTCGCGAGCTTCATCGGTTCGCCGGCCATGAACCTCGTCAAGGGCGAGCTGCACGGCGACAGGCTGGCCATCGGTCCCGCGGTGATCGGCCTCAGGGGCTTTGCGCCGGCCTCCGGCGCGATCACGGTCGGCGTCCGCGCCGAGGACCTGCGGGTCGTGGGCGCGGAGGAGGAAGGTCTGCCCTTCCGTCTCGAATATACCGAGGAACTGGGTTCCCAGCGCCTGATCCACGGCACGGTCGGCGACCAGCAGGTGACCGCCGCGGTGGCGCCCGAAACGACGCTGGCCACCGAGATGCGCATCGCCGTGGATGCCAGGCGCCTGCATTTCTTTGCGGCGGATACCGGCAGGCGCCTGCCCGGCAACGTGCCGGCTGCGGCGAAGCTCGCCCCGGTCGAACCGGTTGCATGAAGCCCCGGATTCCGGCGGGCCGTTGAAATCGCAGATCCGGCCGGCGGTCTATCGTCGTCCTGACCGGTTGCCTTTGGGTGTCTGCCGTCCTAAATCTGGCGGGCGTTTTTTGAGGGGCTGAAGTCATGGCGAGAATCCGCAGGGTCGCATTCCAGATGGATCATATCTCCGGCATTAACATTGCCGGCGATTCCACGTTCGCCATGGCGCTGGAGGCGCAGGCGCGCGGCTTCGAGCTGTTCCACTACACGCCCGACCGGCTGAGCATGCGCGACGGCAGGATCTTGGCCGGTGTCGAACCGCTCACGGTCCGCGACGTCAAGGGGGATCATTTTACCCTGGGCGAGAAGGAGCGGGTCGATCTTGCGACCATGGATGTCATCCACCTGCGCCAGGACCCGCCCTTCGACATGGGCTACATCACGTCGACGCATCTGCTCGAACGCCTTCACCCGAAGACGCTCGTCGTGAACGATCCGGCCTGGGTGCGCAATTCGCCGGAGAAGATCTTCGTGACCGAATTTGCCGATCTCATGCCTGCCACCCTGATCAGCCGCGATGCCGACGAGATCGCCCGGTTCCGCCAGGAAATGGGCGATATCATCCTGAAACCGCTTTACGGCAATGGCGGCGCCGGCGTTTTTCACTCCGCGCGCGACGACCGCAATTTCTCGTCCCTCATCGAGATGTTCAACCAGATGTATCGCGGCGAGCCCTTCATCGCCCAGGCCTACCTTCCGGCGGTGCGCAAGGGCGACAAGCGCATCCTGCTGATCGACGGCGAGCCGGTCGGCGCCATCAACCGCGTGCCCGCCGAACATGACAGCCGCTCCAACATGCATGTCGGCGGTCGCGCGGAACCCACCGAGATCACCCCGCGGGAGCGGGAGATCTGTGCCCGCATCGGGCCTGCATTGCGCGAACGCGGTTTCCTGTTCGTCGGCATCGACGTGATCGGCGACTACATGACCGAGATTAATGTCACGTCCCCCACCGGTATTCGTGAAGTCAGAAGGTTCGGCGGTGCTGATGTCGCAAGCCTTCTGTGGGATGCGATCGAAGTAAAACGCGCCTGATACGACAGGCGCGTTTCGGATACGGATCACCTTTGTTCCCTAGATACAACTGCATGCAACTTGCTTGCAGCGGAAGCGGGAATCTGTTCGATTAATGTTCTTGTTTTATTCCTTGTTCCGTGCCAGATTGCAATCGCCGGCGCGGAAAGCGTGTGTCGCTGACGTTCCGGACGTAATTTGGGGGCGTGTCGCATGAAAATCGCGGGCGGTTTGCGGTTGCGGCATGCGTGAAAACTGAAAGCGCGCGGCATGGCTGCCTGGCGTGCCGGAGGGCGGGGTCATATGGTTGCGCGTGTGAATACGGTGGCATTCCAGGGCATAGAAGGCGTTCCGGTCGACGTGCAGGTGATGGTCGGGCCTGGAAAAGTGAACATGCATATCGTCGGCCTGCCGGACAAGGCGGTGGCCGAGAGCAGGGAGCGGGTGCAGGCGGCGCTGCATGCGTCCGGGCTTGCCATGCCTCCCAAGAAGGTGACGGTCAATCTGGCGCCGGCGGACCTGCCCAAGGAAGGTTCCCATTTCGACCTGCCGATCGCGCTTGGGCTGATGGCCGCGCTCGGAGCGATCCCCGCCGATGCGCTGACTGACTATGTGGTGATCGGCGAACTCAATCTCGACGGCACGCTTGCACCGGTTGCCGGCGCGCTGCCGGCGGCGATCGGCGCCAATGCGGTGGGCAAGGGCCTGATCTGCCCTGCCGACAGCGGCACCGAGGCCGCATGGGCTGGCGCGGGTATCGATATCGTCGCGCCGCGCAGCCTGATCGCGCTCGCCAACCATTTTCGCGGCACCCAGGTGATCTCGCGGCCGCAGCCGGCGGTCCGCGCACTGCCGGCAAACCTCCCGGATCTGGCTGACATCAAGGGGCAGGAAAGCGCCAAGCGCGCGCTCGAAGTGGCCGCGGCCGGCGGCCACAACCTGCTAATGGTCGGTCCGCCCGGTTCCGGAAAATCCATGCTGGCGGCGCGGCTTCCCTCTATCCTGCCGCCGCTTTCGGCTGCCGAGCTTCTCGAAGTCTCGATGATCCATTCGATCGCAGGCCAGCTTTCGGGCGGCAAGCTCTCCGATCGCCGCCCCTACAGGACGCCGCATCACTCCGCCACGATGGCCGCGCTGGTCGGTGGCGGCCTGCGGGCGAAGCCCGGCGAGGCCTCGCTTGCCCATCACGGCGTGCTGTTCCTCGATGAGTTTCCGGAATTCGCGCCGCAGGCGCTCGATGCGCTGCGCCAGCCGCTCGAAGCCGGCGAATGCGTCATTGCGCGCGCCAACCACCGGGTTTCCTATCCCGCGAACATCCAGCTCGTCGCGGCCATGAACCCGTGCCGCTGCGGCATGGCCGGGGAACCGGGCCACACCTGCGCGCGGGGACCCCGCTGTGCCGCCGACTACCAGGCGCGCATTTCCGGGCCGCTGATGGACCGTATCGATATCCGCATCGATGTGCCGGCGGTTTCCGCCGCCGATCTCATCCGCCCCATGCCGGCGGAAAGCAGCGCGGATGTCGCAAAGCGTGTCGCCGCCGCCCGGGAAAGGCAGCGTGAGCGCTTCGAGCAGGCCGGTTGCGCCGGCATCCTCACCAATGCCCGCTGCTCGACGTCGCTGATCGAGAAATTCGCCGAACCGGACCCGAACGGGCTGCAATTGCTGCGGGACGCGGCGGAGAAGCTGAAGTTCTCGGCGCGCGGATATCACCGCGTGCTGAAGGTCGCGCGCACGCTGGCCGATCTCGACGGCAAGGACACGGTCGGCCGCATCCACCTTGCCGAGGCGATTTCCTACCGCATGGCCGGCGAACGGCTGGCCATGGCTGTGGCGTGAGCCGGGCGCGAATAGCGAGGCTGAAAGCGAATAGCGAATAGGAAGTAGCGAATAGGATTTTGTTTAAGCTTGCAAACCGAAGGTCTTCTGTTTCGCTACTCGCTACTCGCTACTCGCTACTCGCTACTCGCTACTCGCTACTCGCTACTCGCTACTCGCTACTCGCTACTCGCTACTCGCTTAATTCCCCAGCCCTTCGAACAAGGCCGTCGAAAGATAGCGTTCCGCGAAGGAGGGGATGATGACTACGAGGTTCTTTCCGGCATTTTCCGGGCGGCTGCCGACTTCGATTGCGGCGGTGAGTGCCGCGCCGGAAGAGATGCCGACCGGTATGCCTTCGAGCTTGGCGACAAGGCGGGCCAATTCCATCGCTTCCGCGCTGTTGATGGTGACGATCTCGTCATAGACGTGGGTATCGAGGATTTTCGGCGCGAAGCCGGCGCCGATGCCCTGGATCTTGTGCGGGCCGGGCTGGCCGCCGGAGAGCACCGGCGATTCCTCCGGCTCGACGGCAATGACCTTGAGGCCTGGGTTGCGGTCCTTCAGCACCTGGCCGACGCCGGTGATCGTGCCGCCCGTGCCGATGCCGGCGACGAAGATGTCGATCTTGCCGTCGGTATCGTTCCAGATTTCCTCGGCCGTCGTCTTGCGGTGGATTTCCGGGTTGGCCGGGTTTTCGAACTGCTGCGGGATGACGGCGTCGGGAAGCGAGGCGGCAAGCTCTTCCGCCTTGGCGATCGCACCCTTCATCCCCTTCGGGCCTTCGGTCAGCACCAGTTCGGCGCCGAGCAGTGCCAGCATCTTGCGCCGCTCGATCGACATGGTCTCCGGCATGGTGAGGATCAGCTTGTAGCCTTTGGCGGCGGCGGCGAAGGCGAGCGCGATGCCGGTATTGCCGGAAGTCGGCTCCACCAGCACCGTCTTGCCGGGCGTGATCTTGCCCTGCGCTTCCAGGCTTTCGATCATCGCGACGCCGATGCGGTCCTTGACCGACGCGATCGGATTGAAGAACTCGAGCTTGGCAAGGAGGTTTGCCTTGACGCCCTTTTCCTTCGCCAGCTTGTCGAGGCGCACGATGGGCGTATCCCCGATGGTTTCGGTGATGGAGGAATAGATTCGGCCGCGGCCCGGCTTCGTCGACATGCGGTTTCTCCCTGTCAGCAGTTCCTGGTTGCTGAAACATAGGTCCAAAGCAGCCGGGAGGCCAGCCGGCTTTCAGCCGCGAGGGGACGATCCGGAAGAAAAACATGCGCGGAGAGAAACCGCCGGAGAACGTTTTTCTCCGCGTTGGCGCGATGGGGGGATCGCGTCCGAAATGCGGATCGGCGGCTATTGAAAAAGCGCGGGCGGACGAGAGTTTAACCTGAGATCGCGCTCGACCTTGAAGGGAATGGATCGATGTCTGAGAGTACCGCCAGAAGCCGCAAGCTTGCCCCGCTCGCCACGCCGTCCGACCTCGGAAAGAATGCAGTGACCGATATCGCCGCCGCGCTGACGACGCTGCTCGCCGATGTCTTTTCGCTCTATCTGAAGACCAAGAACTTCCACTGGCACATGTCCGGTCCGCATTTCCGCGACTATCACCTGCTTCTCGACGAGCAGGCCGAGCAGATTTTCGCGATGACCGACGATCTGGCGGAACGGGCCCGCAAGATCGGGGGCACCACCTTGCGCTCGGTCGGCCATGCCGCCCGGCTGCAGCGCATCCCCGACAACGACGCGGAATTCGTGACGCCGGAAGACATGCTGTCGGAGCTCAGGGAAGACAACCGGCAGCTCATCTCGCTGATGCGGGAAACCCATGATCTCTGCGACGAACACAACGACGTCGCAACCGCCAGCCTGCTTGAAAACTGGATCGATGAAGCCGAACGCCGGACCTGGTTCCTCTTCGAGACCACCCGGCGCGAAAGGTGAAATTTTCGGCCTTCCGGCCATCGGCGGACCGGCCCGGCTTCAAACGCCGGTGGAGCCGAAACCGCCGGCGCCCCGGGTGGTCGCGGTCGTCTGCGTGATTTCCGCGATGCGGGCCTGCGTGGCCGGCGCGATCACCATCTGGGCGATCCGCATGCCGCGGGTGATGACGAAATCCTCTTCGCCGAGGTTGATCAGCAGCACCTTCACCTCGCCGCGATAATCGCTGTCGATCGTGCCGGGCGTGTTGACGCAGGTGATGCCGTGCTTGAAGGCGAGGCCGGAACGCGGTCGCACCTGCCCTTCGAACCCGTCGGGGATCTCGAAGATGAAGCCTGTCGGAACGAGCACGCGTTTTCCCGGCGCAATCGTCAGCGGCGAGCCCTCCTCGACGGCGGCGCGCAGGTCCATTCCAGCCGCGCCTGATGTCTCGTAGGACGGCAGGTCGAGACCGGCGCCGTGCGGCAGACGGGCAAGCGAAACGTTCGGTGAAGATGGCGCGTGGATGTTCATAGGGCATTACTTTATCCCCATGGCCGGCAGGTCAATTGCAATGGCGGGCTTTAATCGCTAGATACCCGGCAATTCACAGGATTTACGATATGCCCGAAACCATTGCCGAGGCGGTTGCCCGCCGTCGCACATTCGCGATCATTGCCCACCCGGACGCTGGCAAGACGACGCTCACCGAAAAACTGCTGCTTTTCGGCGGCGCGATCCAGCTTGCCGGCGAGGTGAAAGCCAAGAAGGACCGCATCCAGACGCGGTCCGACTGGATGAAGATCGAGCGCGAGCGCGGCATCTCGGTCGTCACCTCGGTCATGACCTTCGAATATGACGGCAACGTCTTCAACATCCTCGATACGCCCGGCCACGAGGATTTTGCCGACGATACCTATCGCACGCTGACCGCGGTCGATGCGGCTGTCATGGTCATCGACGCGGCGAAGGGTATCGAGCCGCGTACGCTGAAGCTGTTCGAAGTCTGCCGCATGCGTGACATCCCGATCATCACCTTCATCAACAAGATGGACCGCGAGAGCCGCGATCCCTTCGAGATCCTCGACGAGGTGGAAGAGAAGCTCGCGCTCGACACTGCGCCCGTCACCTGGCCCATCGGCCGGTCGAAGACCTTCTGCGGCTCCTATCACCTCGCCGACAATACCGTGCGCGGTTCCGATACCGAGGTGACGCCGACCAAGGTCAACGGCCCGCAGAGCGTGGCGGACCGCCTGCCGGAAAACGAGCGCGAGGCTTTCGTCGAGGAGGTCGAGCTGGCCATCGAGGCCTGCAAGCCGTTCGATCAGGAAGCCTTCCTCGAAGGACATATGACGCCGGTGTTCTTCGGCTCGGCATTGCGCAATTTCGGCGTCCGCGACCTGATAGACGCGCTCGGCGAGTTTGCGCCGCCGCCGCGCGACCAGGTGGCGGATATCCGCAAGGTGCATGCGGGCGAGGACAGGATGACGGCCTTCGTCTTCAAGATCCAGGCGAATATGGACCCGAACCACCGCGACCGCATCGCGTTCGCGCGCATCTGCTCCGGCAAGCTGGAGCGCGGCATGAAGGCGCGGCTGTCGCGCACCGGCAAGCAGCTCGGGCTGACCGCGCCGCAATTCTTCTTCGCCTCGCAGCGGCAGCTGGCGGATACGGCCTATGCGGGCGACGTCGTCGGCATTCCGAACCACGGCACGCTGAGGATCGGCGACACGCTGACCGAGGGCGAGCCGCTAGTCTTCCAGGGCGTTCCGAACTTCTCGCCGGAAATCCTTCGCCGCGTGCGGCTGGAGGATGCCATGAAGGCGAAGAAGCTCAAGGAAGCCCTGCAGCAGATGGCGGAAGAAGGGGTCGTGCAGCTCTTTTCGCCGGAAGACGGCTCGCCGGCCATCGTCGGCGTGGTCGGCGCGCTGCAGCTCGACGTCCTGAAGGAACGGCTTTCGGCGGAATACAGCCTGCCGGTTTCTTTCGAAATGTCGCGTTTCTCCGTCTGCCGCTGGATTTCCGCCGATCAGCCCGCCGATCTCGAAAAGTTCCTGGCGACCCATCGCGGCGATATCGCCCGCGATCTCGACGGCGACCCGGTCTATCTGGCGCAGGACGGCTTCTCGCTGCGTTACGAGAGCGAGCGTTATCCGGCGATCAGGATGGCCGCGATCAAGGAATATCACGTCGCCAAGGCGGCGTGATATCTACGGGACCTCTTAGTCGAACCTGACGGCGGTCGTGTTCGCGCCGCAGACGAGCACGCAGATACGCTCGTCCGGTCCCGGCGCGTACTTGCCGGAAAGAAGCGCCGCAAAGGCGGCGGCGCCGCCGGGTTCGGCAACGATGCGCGCTCCGCTCCAGAGCGCCTTCTGGGCGGCGAGGATTTCGTCGTCCGAAACCAGCACCGGCGGCTGGACGTATTTCTGCGCCACCGGGAACATCAGCTGGCCGACCTGTTTCGGCGCGAGCGAATCCGCCGCGATGCCGCCGGCCGGCGCATCCACCGGCCTGCCCGCCCTGAAGGCTTCGTGAAGCGTCGGAGCCCCGTCGGATTCCACGGCGACCACCTTCACCCGCCCGCGAAACCACGAGGCGATGCCGCCGATCAGGCCGCCGCCGCCGACCGCCACCAGCAGCGTCGTCATCTCCGGTAGGTCGCCTTCGATCTCCTTGCCGAGCGTGCCCTGGCCGGCAAGCGTTTCCACCTGGTCATAGGCGTGGATGGCGAGCGCCCCGCTCGTCGCCACATGGGTTTCGCTGGCCGCCAGCGCATCGGCATAGCGATCGCCTCCGATCACCAGGTCCGCGCCGTAGGAGCGGATGCGTTCCGCCTTGGCGGGCGAGGTGACGCCCGGTACGAATATCCTTGCCGGTATGCCGAGCCGCATCGCTGCATAGGCGACCGCCGCACCGTGGTTGCCGCCCGAGGCCGCGACGACGCCGGCCCCGGGGACCTTGCGCGTGAGCAGGTTCGCGAAGGCGCCGCGCGCCTTGAACGAGCCGGAATGCTGCATGAGTTCGAGCTTCAGGTCGACCGGCAGCGCCTGCGCTCCGAAGTCGCGCATGTCGACCCGCATCACCGGCGTATGGCGGATATGGGGACGGATGAGCGTCTCGGTTTCGGCGATGCGCCCGGGCGTGACGGGATCGGCAGACATGGCATCTCCTTCGGGATTGACTTGACTTCGTTACTTGGCAAAATAACGAAATGCAAGATGTCGATATCCTGAAGGCTTTCGCCAACGACCGGCGGCTCGTCATCCTGGAATGGCTGAAGCAGCCTCGCGCGTATTTTCCGCCGCAGATCGACGGGGACCTCGAGGACGACGGCGTCTGCGCCGTGCTGATCGCCGAGAAGCTGGGCATAACCCCCGCCACGCTGAGCGAGCATATGCGCATTCTGGTGCAGGCGGAACTGGTCCATGCCAGGCGCATCCGTCAATGGATCTTCTACCGCCGCAACGAGGAGCGGATCGCGGATTTGAAGCGCGGCCTGTTCGCAAGCCTGTAGCCGGGCACTTGGTCGCGGAGCCTCCTGAATGTGACGCGAGATATTCCGAAAAATATTTCGCTATGCCATAGTGGCTCCACAGTTCACCCGGGAGCTTGCCATGCTGAAACTGATCGGCGCCGTTTCGGTCGCTTTTCTGACGATATTTGCCGGAGCGGCCGCCGCGCGGCCCTTCACCGATGCCGGAGGCCGTACGGTCGAGGTGCCGGACAAGGTCTCGCGCGTGCTGACCGCTGGCCCGCCGGCTTCGGTGATGATCTATGTGCTGGCGCCGGAAAAGCTGACCGGCTGGGTGCGGGAACCCACCGCGCAGGAGAAGGAATTCCTGCTGCCCGCCGTCCGCGACCTGCCGACCTTCGGGCGGCTGACGGGCCAGGGCGGCACGGCGAACATGGAGGCCGTGCTGGCCGCCAGGCCGGACATCATCATTGATGTGGGCACCGTCAACGACACCTATGTATCGCTTGCCGACAAGGTGCAGGCGCAGACAGGCATTCCCTATGTCCTGATTGACGGCGCTTTTGCGAAGACGCCGGAAAGCCTGCGCAAGGTCGGTGAACTGCTCGGCGTTTCCGCCCGCGCCGGCGAGCTTGCGGCCTATGCGGAAACGACGCTGAAGACGCTGGACGACGGCATCGCCGGGGTGCCGGCGGGCGGGCGCCCGAAGGTCTATTACGGTCGGGGGCCGGAAGGGCTGGAGACCGGGCTTTCCGGTTCGATCAACCTCGAAATCCTCGAAGCGGCCGGTGCGACCAATGTGGCGGCGGCGGCCGGCAAGGGTGGGCTGACCAATGTGTCCCTCGAACAGGTGCTCGGCTGGAATCCGCAGGTGATCCTCGCCGCCAGCCCGAAATTCGCCCAGACGGTCAGGAGCGATCCGCTTTGGGCCAATGTCGCGGCGGTGAAGGCGGGGCAGGTCTATCCGGCGCCCGCGCTGCCCTTCGGCTGGTTCGACTCGCCGCCCGGCGTCAATCGCCTGATCGGCGTGCGCTGGCTGGAAGCCCTGCTTTATCCGAAGGTCTTCGACGTCGATCTCAAGGCGGATGTGCACCGGTTCTTCAAGCTCTATTACCAGGTCGATCCGACGGACGCGCAGCTCGATACGCTGCTGAAGGGCGCGACGCCCAGATCCTGATGAAACGCTCCGCGGAAAACGACGGCGGCGTCTGGAAGCTGGCCGCCTTCGGCATCGCCGGCCTGGTCGTGCTGGCGATGCTGTCGATGGCGACCGGCAAGTATGTCGTCGCGCCGGCGGATATCCTGCGCGTCGTCCTGGCGGGGATCACCGGCGGCGAGCCGGGTGTCGATCCGATCCAGACGACCGTGATCTGGAATGTCCGCATACCCCGGGTTTTCGCGGGGCTGCTGATCGGCGCGGCGCTGGCGGCGGCCGGCGCGACCTATCAGGGCCTGTTCCGCAACCCGCTCGTCTCGCCGGATATTCTCGGTGTGTCGGTGGGCGCCAGCCTCGGGGCCGTGCTGGCGATCTTCCTGGAAATGCCGGTGCCGGTGATCCAGATGTCGAGCTTCGCCGGCGGATTGCTGGCCGTGGGCGCGGTCTATGCCGTCGGCTCCGCCGTCCGCAACCGCGACCCGGTCCTGACGCTGGTCCTGGCCGGCGTCGCGATCGGCTCGGTCGTCGGCGCCGGCATTTCGCTCATCAAGATTCTCGCCGATCCCTATGACCAGCTGCCGGCGATCACCTATTGGCTGCTCGGCAGCCTGACGGCCGTCACGCGCATGGACGTGGCCTTCATCCTGCCGGCCATGGTACTCGGTTTCATGCCGCTCGCCCTGCTGCGCTGGCGCATGAACGTCATGACGCTGGGGGACGAGGAGGCGCAGACGCTGGGCGTCGATACGCGGCTCACCCGTATCGCGCTGATCGCCGGCGCGACCCTGATAACCGCGGCATCCGTCTCCATCGCCGGCATCGTCGGCTGGATCGGGCTTGTCATCCCGCATATCGCGCGGCTGCTCGTCGGCCCGGACTTCCGCAGGCTGCTGCCGGCCTCGATCATGCTGGGGAGCGCCTACATGCTGCTGGTCGATACGCTGGCGCGCAGCATCGCGCCGGTGGAGGTTCCGCTCGGCATCCTGACGGCGGTGATCGGCGCGCCCTTCTTTCTCTGGCTGCTGACGTCGGAGCGAAAGGGGTGGTCGTGATCCTGGAACTCCGCGATCTCGCCTTCGGTTTCGGCGCCCGCACGGTCGGCAGCGGCGTGACGCTGTCCGTCGGCAGCGGCGAGGTGCTGGCGCTGCTCGGCCCGAACGGGGCCGGCAAGACGACGCTGTTCAAGACCATGCTCGGCCTGCTGCCGCCAAGGGCCGGCGATGTCCTGTTCGGTGGCGTGCCGCTTGCCGGGCTCACCCGCGCCGAACGCGCCCGGAACATCGCCTATGTGCCGCAGGCGCATGCGGCCCTGTTTCCCTTCACCGTCCGCGACGTGGTGCTGATGGGGCGTGCGGCAAGGCTGGCGCCGTTTTCGGCGCCCGGCCTGCATGACCGGGAGATCGCGATGGAGGCACTGACGCGGCTCGGCATGGCGCATCTCGCAAGCCGGCCCTATACGGAAATCTCGGGCGGCGAGCGGCAGATGACGCTGGTCGCCCGCGCTCTCGCGCAGGAGACGGGAATCCTCGTCATGGACGAGCCGACGGCAAGCCTGGACTACGGCAACCAGATGCGCGTGCTCTCCCATGTCCGAAGGCTCGCGGGCGAGGGTATCTCCGTCATTCTCTCAACCCACAATCCGGACCATGCCTTCATGGTCGCCGACCGGGTGGCTCTGCTGCACGAGGGTGCGCTTGCCGCCTTGGGGCCCCCGGGCGACGTTCTGACGCCCGAATGGCTGAAACGGCTTTATGATATCGACGTGGTGATCGGCTCGCTGCCGGGCAGCGCCTCGCCCAGCTGCTCGCCGCGTCTCGACCATATCCAGTTCTGACAGGAGGTTTTGCCCGATGGTACGCGAAAACGAAATCCGCGAAAACGAAGTGTCCGTCACGCCGCCGGAGCCCAATGACGCGGGGCTGACCTTCATCGGCCGCATCTCGACGCCGTGGACCTCGCGCATGGAGACGCCGCGCCAGGGCCGGCATGACGGGCCCGTCTGCCGCATCGAGATCTACGAGCCATGGGTGGCGGCGCTCAAGGGTGTCGAGGCCTTCGAGCGGCTGGAAATCCTCTACTGGCTGCACCGGTCACGGCGCGATCTCGTGCTGCAGAGCCCGGCAAGCAATGGCAAGGTGCACGGCACCTTCTCGCTGCGCTCGCCCGTCAGGCCCAATCCGATCGGCACGTCGATCGTCAAGCTGGAAGGCGTGGAGGGCAATATGCTCCTGGTGCGCGGGCTCGATTGCCTCGACGGCACGCCGCTCATCGACCTCAAGCCGGACCGCACGCTCTTCAAGCCGATCGCTCCGCCGCAGCCGGGCGACTTCCAGACGGAGGAGAATGCGCCGACGGCGCATTATTGCCAGAAGGCGTGAAGACCCGGGGCTCAGTCCACCGCCACCATCACGTCGGAAGCCTTGACCACGGCATAGGCATCCGCGCCGATCTTGAGGCCGAGTTCATCGACCGCCTCGTTGGTGATCGAGGAGGTGACGATGACGCCGTTGCCGATATCGATGCGCACATGCGCCGTGGTGGCGCCCTTCACGATATCCACGACCTTGCCTTTCAGGCGATTGCGAGCACTGATCTTCATCCCGTATCCTCCGATCTTTCCGGGAACATACAGGAGGCGTTGTATTTTCCAAGATATTTCGCTCAGGACCTGGCGAGGTCCTGGAGAAAGTCGTCGCACCAGCGGTTGATGTCGTGCTTGAGGAGATGGTCCATCATCTTCTCCCAGCGCTGCTTGCGCTCTTCCAGCGACATGGTGAGCCCCCGGGCGATCGCATGCGCCGTTCCCTCGATGTCGTAGGGATTGACCAGCAACGCGCCGGTGAGCTCACGGGCCGCGCCTGCGAAGCGTGAAAGCACCAGCACGCCGGGGTCGTCGGGGTCCTGGGCGGCGACATATTCCTTGGCGACGAGATTCATGCCGTCGCGCAGCGGCGTGACGAGGCCGATGCGGGCAAGACGATAAAGCCCGGCAAGCACCGGCCGTGCGACGGATCGGTTGATGTAGCGGATGGGCACCCAGTCCACCGTGCCGATCGCGCCGTTCACGCGGCCGGCCTGTTCGGCCACGGTTCGCTGCATCTGCTCGTATTCCGGCACTTCCGAGCGTGATTTCGGGGTGATCTGCAGATAGGTGACCTTGTTCTGGTGCGCCGGGTTGGTGGTGATGAACCTTTCGAAGGCGTCGATGCGCTGGGTGATGCCCTTGGAATAATCGAGCCGGTCGACGCCGATGATGAGGTTGCGGCCCTCGACGCTCTGGCGGGCCTTGCGCACCATGACGTTGCTTGCCGCCTTGCGGGCGAATTCCGCAAATTCCTTCGTCTCGATGCTGATCGAATAGAAGCCGCCCTTGAACGTCCGGCCGTAGGTCGAGAACTTGTTGTCGTCCAGCCGCTCGCCGATGCCCTCGCGAACCAGGCCGCCGCCGAAATTGTCGAGATCGTGCACCGTCTGGAAGCCGACGAGATCGTATTGCGAAAGCCCTCGCATGATCTGCTCGTGAACCGGCATGGTAAAGAGCACGTCGGCCGGCGGCCAGGGAATGTGCAGGAAGAAGCCGATCTTGTTCTTGAGGCCCATCTGCCGCAGCTCGGAGGCAAGCGGTATCAGGTGGTAGTCGTGCACCCAGATGATGTCGTCTTTCTCGATGAGGGGGGCCAGGCGCTGGGCGAAGAAGCGGTTGACGCGGAAATAGCCGGCCATTTCCTTGCGGCCGTATTCGGCAAGGTCCAGCCGGTAGTGGCAGATAGGCCAGAGGACGCGATTGGCGAAGCCGTGGTAATATTCCTCGACATCCGTCTTGGTGAGATCGGTCAGCGCGTAGGTGATGTTGCCGTGGACCTTTATGTCGAGCGGCGCCGGTTCCCGCACGCCGCTGGATTTGCCCGACCAGCCCATCCAGACGCCGCCGCGTTCCTCGAGCGCCGCCCGAAGGGCCACCGCCAGTCCGCCTGCCGGCGCTGCCCCGCCTTTTTCCGGAACGGTGACACGGTTGGAAACGATCACAAGACGGCTCAAGGACCTTCCTTTCGAATTCAAGCTACGGTGGGGTTGCCGGCGCGGCCAAGCGCGGCGATGACCGCGCGCAGGGCGGCGGTCGAGGGGAGGGTGGATTTCGCTTCCGTTTCCGCCGGCGTTTCGGCGATGCGGATCGAATGTCCGCCGAGCCGGTTCGCCATGCGGAACATCGCCTCGTCGGTGACGTCGTCGCCGATCGCGACCGGCTTTCGGCCCCTGAACGGCGGCTGGTCGAGAAAGGCTTCCAGCGCATGGCCCTTGCTTGCCCTCGCCGGACGGATCTCGACCACCATCTTGCCGTGCTGAAGCGTGAAGTCGGGTCCCGCCATGGCGAGATAGCGGGGCATCGCCGCCTCGACCGCCTCGCGCCGCCCGGGCGCCTGCCGGTAATGGGCGGCCACGGCCGCGCCCTTGTCCTCCACCAGCACGCCCGGCCATTGCTCCGCCTCCCGGACGAGCGCGGCTTTCATATCCGCAAATGCCGCGTCCGGTTCGATCCGGCTGACCGCGCCAGACGGATCGCGCCGCTCGGCGCCGTGCAATCCTGCGATCGAGAACCTGTACGGCATGAAAAGATCGTCGGCATAGGGCAGCGCCCGGCCGGTGACCAGCGCCAGCGCGCCGCCGAGCCGCATCGAAAGCCGGTGCAGGTTGTCGGGCAGGCCGGCCGGCACCACGATCCCGTCCGGCGTATCGGCAAGGTCGATCAGCGTGCCGTCGATATCCAGAAACAATGCCCAAAGATCGGGTTGGGATGCCAGCCTAAGAAGGGCTTCCTCGCCGGACGAAACAGCATGCTGCGCGTCCTGCCTGGGGTTTTCCTGATAAGACATGCCGCCCAATTTAGGCCACATATCCACTTCGACAACCTCAAAAAACAACAACGCGTCGCAAAAAGTGATCCGGCGCCTGTCAAAAAACCGTCACGAAAGGCGTCAAGTCATGTTTCGTTAAGCATTTGTCGAGACGCTGAAATTCATGGAATTCGGGCCGCTTCGCGCGGCCGTGTCGGAGCATCAGGACCCATGTGCCGTTGGGCAGCTTATCGCGGTGAACCGCTTTATCTGGAAGAGCTCGTTTCTTCACCGGCCCATTCCCTCATCGAGCAATCGCATTGCGCCACCCGCGCGAAGACGGCCACCAACGGCGATGGATTCGGCATCGCCTGGTATGGCGACCGGCCCGATCCCGGCCGCTATCGCGATATTCTGCCGGCCTGGTCCGACTGCAATCTGAAAAGCCTGGCGCGGCAGATCCGCTCGCCGCTCTTCCTTGCGCATGTGCGCGCGGCGACCCATGGCGGCACGCGCCGCGACAACTGCCATCCCTTCGTGCACGGACACTGGTCCTTCATGCACAACGGCCAGATTTCCGGTTTCGACCACATCCGCCGCGCCATGGAGAGCATGCTTTCCGACGAACTCTTCCACGCCCGCACCGGCACCACGGATTCGGAACTGCTTTTCCTGCTCGCGCTGGAACTCGGCCTCGATACCGATCCGCTCGGCGCGATGGAGAAGGCGGTGGCCGCCGCCGAGAGCCTGTCGCTCGAAACGTCCGGCGAGGCGCTGGTCCGCTTCACCGCCGCCTTTTCCAACGGCAGGGAGCTCTATGCGGTGCGTTACGCGACCGACCACAGGCCGCCGACGCTCTATGCCGCGCCCATGGGTGGCAAGACGGGTTATTGCCTCGTCTCCGAGCCGCTGAACGACGATGTCGATACCTGGATCGAGATCGCCGACGGCAGCGCCGTGAAGGTCTGCGCCGAGGGGGCTCAGGTAGCCGTCTTCGCACCGCGCGGTGAACGGGTCGAGACCGTCAGGAAATCTGCGTGATCCCGAGTTCCTGCCGGAGCTTCTTCGTCAGCCCGGCGGCCACGAGTTCGTATGATCGCGTGAGATAGTGGACGAGTTCCTCGTCCGAGAGCGGTGAATTGCCGCCGATCTCGACCCATTTGCGCTTGGCGAAATAGGGCGCCTGCCTGATCCCGTCGAGGGCCGTCAGGATTTCGAAACTCTCTTCCGGGCACTTCGCCACGACCCTTGCCGCAGTCCCTTCGCCGGAAAGCAGGGTGAACACCTTGCTGCCCACCTTTGCCACATGGCTGTCCCACTGGTCGACGAAGGACGTGCCCGGCAGGCCAGTCACGAATGCGTCGAAGCCGTTGCGTTCGAAGAGGCTCATCTCACGTTCCCGCCAGCCGGTTGGCGACCAGCCCGGCCAGCCTGTCCGCGACCTCCTCCTTGCCGAGGTCGGGCCATTCCTCGACGCCCTTCGCGCTGATGATCTTCACCCGGTTGCGGGTGCCACCCATGATCCCGGTCTCCGGGGAAACGTCGTTGGCGACGATCATGTCGGCGCCTTTGCGTTCGAGCTTGGCGCGGCCGTTTTTCTCCACGTCCTGGGTTTCGGCGGCGAAGCCGACCACCAGCTTCGGCCGTTTCCGGTGATGGCCGACCGTCTTCAGGATATCCGGGTTCTCGGCAAGCACCAGGGGCGGCGGCGCTTCGCCGGGCTGTTTCTTGATCTTCTGGCCGGCGGAGGCGGCAACGCGCCAGTCCGCGACGGCGGCCACCATGACGGCGATATCGACCGGCAGGCGGGAAACGACGGCCTCCAGCATCTCTTCGGCACGTTCCACATGCACGGTTTCGACGCCTGCGGGATCGGGAATGGTCACCGGACCAGAAACCAGCGTCACGTCCGCGCCGAGCCTCGCAAGCGCCGCCGCGATCGCATGCCCCTGCCGCCCCGAGGAGCGGTTGGCGATGTAGCGCACCGGGTCGATCGGCTCGTGCGTCGGCCCGGAGGTGACGACGGCGGTCTTGCCGGCCAGCGGCTTCGGCCCGCCGTCGAGCAGTCCGGCCGCGGCCGCGACGATCTCCAGCGGCTCGGCCATGCGACCCGTGCCGGCCTCGTTGCTTTCCGCCATCTCGCCCGCCATCGGGCCGATGAAATGGATGCCGTCGCCCGCAAGCGTCGCGGCATTGCGCTTCGTTGCGGGGGCCGCCCACATCTTCGGGTTCATGGCCGGGGCGATCAGCACCGGCCGGTCGGTGGCAAGCAGCACCGCGCTTGCGAGATCGTCGGCCAGCCCGTGCGCCATCTTCGCCATCAGGTCGGCGCTTGCCGGCGCGACGATCACCAGGTCGGCGTCGCGGGCAAGCCGGATATGGCCGACATCCTGCTCGTCCTCGCGGGAGAAGAGATCGACATAGACATGGCCGGCGGAAAGCGCGCCGACGGCAAGCGGGGTGATGAACTCCTGCGCCGCAGCCGTCATGACGGGCCGCACGGAAGCGCCGCGCTCGCGAAGCCGGCGGATGAGGTCGAGGCTCTTGTAGGCCGCGATGCCGCCGGAGATGATCAATAGGATGCGCTTGCCCGAAAATTCCATGCCCGTATCCGATGCCAGAGTGGCCGGACGCTAAGCCTTTGGCCGCCGACTTGCAATCGCCTTGCTGCTTGCATGCCAATCCGGACTGGGATACTCCTGTTTGCGGCCGGATGCGGCCAGCCGCCCGCGGGCTTTTCGAGCCGTGGTGAACGCATCCAGACCGACCTTCATCTTTCTCCATCCGGCCGACGATGACGAACGGATCAGCAATGCGGGCCCTGATCTTGCCGTTCGTCGGTTGAAAGGATGATGAGATGCGCGATTTCCGCGATGCGAAACTGATGGCCAAAAGCCTGCGCGAGGCGCTTGCAGAGCGTAAGGTTGATCTTACGCATGGCCAGGCGCTCGAACTGGTCGCGGCCCAGTTCGGTTATGACGGCTGGAACGTGTTTGCTGCACGGATCGCTGCGGCAGAACCGCAGCAAGCGAAGCCGGACGAAGTCCCGATCCAGCCGGCCATTCCGATCTTCCGGATTTTCTCCGTCGACAAGGCCATGGAATTCTATCGCGGCTTCCTGGGCTTCAACGTCGATTGGGAGCATAGCTTCGGGGAGAACTTCCCGCTCTATTGCCAGATCTCCCGTAGCGGCATGCTGATGCATCTTTCCGAACACTCGGGCGATGCCTCGCCCGGCGCGCGCGTCTTCGTGCCGATGCGGGGCATCCGGGCCTTCCATGCCGAACTGACCGGAAAGAACTACGCCTACATGCGGCCCGGCCTGAAACAGGCGGACTGGGGCCTTGAAGTCACGGTCACCGACCCATTCAGCAACCGCATCACCTTTTGCGAACGCGAGATCAAGCAGGGCTGATCAGACGAGGTTCATCAGGTTGAGGGCGATCGGGGAGCGTTGCGCCTTCAGCACGGCGAGCCCCAGCCGCGCGATCAGCGGCGGCCCTTCGATCGGCCGGTAGGCGACACCCTCGATCGCGAGTTTCGCGATCGAGGCAGGCACGATGGAGACGCCGAGATCGGCGGCCACCAGGTTGATGACCGAGGGGATCTGCGGCGCCTCCTGCGTCACCACCAGTTCGAACCCGGCCTCGCGGCAGCCGCGCACGATATCGTCGTAAAGGCTGAGGCCCACGGTGCGGGGAAAGAGGATGAACGGCTCGCCCGCAAGCGCCGCAAGGGGAACCCGGGCCTGCCCGGCAAGCGGATGATGCGCGGGCAGCGCGACCAGCATCGGCTCGTCCGGCAGCCGCTTCAGCCGCACTTCCTTCGGGTCCTCCAGGCCGGGGCGGATGAAGGCGGCATCGATTTCGCCGCGCACCAGCTTTTCCATCAGCCAGTTGCTGTTCATCTCGGTAAGCGCCAGCGCCACGTCCGGCCACTGGCCGCGGAAACGGCGGATTGCGCCGGTGACGAGCGGGTTGAAGGCGGAGGAGGCGGTGAAGCCGAGCGCCAGCCGGCCGGTTTCTCCACGGGCAGCACGCTGGGCCGCGAGTACCGCATTGTCAGCCGCGGCTAACGAAGCCTTTGCCTCGGCAAGAAAGGCGATGCCCGCCGCGGTCAGTTCCGCGCCATGCGGCACGCGGTGGAACAGGGTCGCGCCGATCTCGATTTCCAGGATGCGGATCTGCTGGCTGAGCGGCGGCTGCCCGATGCCGAGCCGGGCCGCGGCGCGCGTGAAATTGCCTTCTTCCGCGACGGCCAGGAAATATCGGATGTGACGGAGTTCCATCGCTATCTGTAAAACCTATCAAGATCGCCTGATCCATATATTGGACAAATAGAGTGGGTCTGGCTACCCTTTTTGCTGCAACAGGTTTCCGATCATGCCAAGTGTCGCCGAATTTCGGTCAAAAGCGTCCGCTCGTCCCGATCTCCATCTCGTCAAGTCCGCGGCGGATAGCCAGGAAAAGCGGTTCCTGGCGCGCGGCACGCCGGCTTACCGGCGTGCCAGCTTCGCGCTCTTTCTGTCCGGCTTCTCGACATTCTCGCTGCTTTACTGCGTACAGCCGCTGATGCCGATCTTCTCGCACGATTTCGGAGTGAGCCCGGCTGCAAGCTCGCTGTCCCTTTCGCTCTCCACCGGCTTCCTGGCCTTTGCGATCTTCTGCGCCGCGGCCGTATCCGAGCGTTTCGGCCGCCGCAGCCTGATGTTCGCGTCGCTGCTCGGCGCCTCGCTCTGCACGATCGCCTGCGCGCTGACGCCGGACTGGAACGCGCTGCTCGTCATCCGCGCGCTCGAAGGCTTCCTGCTCGGCGGTGTTCCGGCCGTCGCCATGGCCTATCTGTCGGAGGAGGTCGATCCGCGGGGCCTTGGCGCGTCGATGGGCCTCTATATCGCCGGCAACGCCTTCGGCGGCATGGCGGGACGTGTCGTCACAGGCATGCTGGCGGAATATTTCTCCTGGCGCCTGGCGCTCGCCGGCATCGGCCTGCTCGGCATTGCCGCGGCGATCGGTTTCCTCGTCCTCCTGCCGCCCTCGCGCAATTTCGTCGCCCGCAGGTCCGATGCACGTTATCACGTCGATGCCTGGTTCGGGCACCTGAACAATCCGGCCCTGGCACTGCTGTTCGCCATCGGTTTCCTGATGATGGGCGCTTTCGTGACGATCTACAACTATGCCGGCTTCCGGCTGGTCGCGGCCCCCTACGATCTCAACCAGACCGAACTCGGGCTGATCTTCACGGTCTACCTTTTCGGTATTGCCGCTTCCTGGGCGGCGGGGCTGCTGGGTGATCGTTTTGGACATTTCCTGGTCATGCCCGCGGGCATCCTGATCGCCGTCGCCGGCGTTGCGGTGACGCTCGCCGCGCCGCTCTGGGCGATCATTCTCGGCATCGTGCTGCTGACGGTGGGCTTCTTCATGGCCCATTCGGTCGCGAGCGCCCTGGTGGGCAGGCTCGCACGCGGCACCAAGGGCCATGCGTCGTCGCTCTATCTGCTCGGCTATTATCTCGGCTCCAGCGTTGCCGGCTCGGTCGGCGGGCATTTCTGGAGCGCCGATGGCTGGTGGGCGGTCGTCGCTTTCACCGGCGCCCTGCTGCTCGTCTCGCTCGCCGCCGCCCTGCGGGCAAGGCGGCTTGCGGAAAAGGCCTGAAAATCAGTGATATACGAAGCCGCGCGCGGAGGAAGGATGCGACCGGAGCGCATCCATGCCGAAGCCGCCGAGCGCGAAGAAGCCGTCGATCGCATGGATCGGGGAAAGGGCGATGAGCCCGGTCAGGAATTCCTCCGAGGCCAGTTCATCCTCGATCGCCTCGACCTCCGCCGAAAGCGGCCGGTCGACGGTATAGAAGGCCGCGTGCCGCCGCACGACCTCGTAGACGAGCTTCACCGCGCCTTCGGGCTGGTCGCCATGAATGTCCATCGCCTGGGCGGAAAGCAGCGCCTCGATGGCCGCAAGCCGTTTCAGCGCCTGCATCTGCCGGTCGAAACGTTCGATGACGAGCGGCAGGAAGGCCGCTTCGTCCTCCATGCCGCCGGCCACGACGAGCGACTGGGCGGAGACGGGATTGGTCATCGAGAGAACGCGGGAGAAGATCTCGCCGGCTAGCTTGATGATCGGCCCGAAGCCGGTGGCGATCGCCCCTTCCGGAACGAGGTTGACGGGCAGTCCGCGCCGCTGGCCGTTGCCCAGCAGGACGCAGCGGTTGAAGGAGTTGCGGGCCGCATGCGCCATGCACAGCACCGCCGATTCCAGTAGAACCGTCACGTCGAGCGGCAGCGATCCGCCGGACGTCAGCACCCGGCCCTCGGCGATCACCGGGTTGTCGTCCGACCGGCCGGTAGCGGCGAGGATCTTGTGCCCGGCCGTCAGAACGCTCTCGAAGACGGTGCCGAAGACCTGCGCGATCATGCGAAGGCTCAAGGGGTCCTGCACATGCGTGCCGCTCGGCCAGTCCCAGCCCTCGGACGCGTTGCACAGCCATTTGCCGATCATCGCCTCGCGCGCCGTCCCCACATGCGTGACCGCGATCCAAGGGTCGCGCGAGGCGCCCATGGCGCCCGAGGCGGCGAGGCCCGTTGCGAGCAGCGTGCGCAGCGCCCCGGCGGCCGCGCGGGTGGCTTCGGCCGCGGCCGCGAAGCTCACGGAATTGACGCTGAGCGAGGCGAGGCCGTCACGCGGCGCCATGCGGGAGGGCCGCAGCCCGGCTCTTCTAAAGGCCTCCTCCGCCGGCAGCCGCTCGCCCCGGAAAACAGCCTCGCCGACGCCGGTCAGCACCGCGCCGATCTGCCCCATCAGCCCGATATCGGCGCAGCCGATCGAACCGGTGCGGCGCACGACCGGGATCACGTCCGCCGCCAGCAGCTCCAGATAGGCATGGACGAGATCGGTCGAACATCCGACATAACCGGTCAGCGCCGTATTGACCCTGAGCGCCATGGCGTTGCGGACGACGGAGATGGGAAAGGGTTCGCCGGTGCCGAAGTGATGGGCGCGCACGAGCCCGAGGTTGAAGGCGTCGAGCTCCTCGTTCGACCACGCGACGTCCTTCATCGCGCCGACGCCCGTCGTGGCGCCGTAGACCGGCATGCCCGCCGCCATCGCCTGTTCCACGACGGACCTTGCCGCCTGCACGCGGGCGAGGCCCTCCGGCGCCGCCGCCACCTGCGCGCCACCCCTGCCGATCAGCAGCAGTTCCGCAAAACCGATCGGTTGGCCGGTGAGTTCGATGGGTATCTTCGCGTCGGGCATGTCGTCCTCTTTGTTCATAAACTACAGCATCGGCCCGAAAATCGGAATCGATTTTCGGAAAGCACGATGCGTAGATTCAATAGGTTAGAACGCCGTGCATCCATTCGGACGTACGGCGTTCTACCGGAGGTGACGGGTTGGGGAATATCCCAAAATACGGACATCCGATGTCGCGGCCGGTGGCGTCAAGCACCTCGTCAAAGTGTGAAGGCTATGTAGAGGAGCGACAATGCGATGATCCAGAGCGCCACGCGGCCGGAACGGCTGTGCCGCGCTTCCGCCTGGCCGATCGCTTCGGCCGTTTCCGGGTCGAAGCGCAGGCCGTGCTCGCTCATGTGGAGAAGCTCTCCATGGAATTTCTCGGTCTTCGTCGCGATCTCCGGCACGGCCTCCGCGAGCTTCACCACGGCCCTCAGACTGTCCTTGATGTCCGAGACGACCCGCTTGGGGCCGAGATTGGCGCGAATCCACTCGCCGACGACGGGTTCGGAAGCCTTCCACATGTTGAAGCGAGGGTTCAGCATGCGCGACACGCCTTCGACGACGACCATGGTCTTCTGCAGAAGGATGAGTTCCGGCCGCGTCTGCATTTCGAAGAGGTCGGTCACTTCGAAGAGCAGCGCGAGCAGCCGGGCCATGGAGATCGTCTCGGCCGGCTGGCCGTGGATCGGCTCGCCGATCGCGCGGATCGCCTGGGCAAAGCTCGACACATCGTGATGGGCGGGCACGTAGCCCGCCTCGAAATGCACCTCGGCGACGCGCCTGTAGTCGCGGGTGATGAAGCCGTAGAGGATTTCGGCAAGGAAACGCCGTTCCTTCTTGCCGAGCCGTCCGACGATGCCCATGTCCACGGCGACGATCGTGCCGGTGGAATCGACGAACAGATTGCCGGGATGCATGTCGGCGTGGAAGAAGCCGTCGCGCAGCGTATGGCGCAGGAACGACTGGATCAGCACGTCGGCAAGTTTTTCGATGTCGTGGCCGGCGGCCCGCAGGGCGGCAATGTCCGACATCTTGATGCCGTCGATCCACTCCATGGTGATGACGTCGCGCCCTGTCCGCTCCCAGTCCACCTGCGGCACGCGGAAGCCGGGATCGTCCTTGGTGTTCTCGGCGATCTCGGAAAGGGCGGCCGCCTCCAGTCGCAGGTCCATCTCCACCTTGGTGGTCTGTTCGAGCGTCCGCGTCACTTCGACCGGCCTCAGGCGCCGGCTGGAGGGCACGAAACGTTCCTGCATGCGCGAGAGGAGATACATGCTCTCGATGTCATGGGCGAAACGCTGCCGCACGCCGGGACGCACGACCTTCACCGCCATCTGCTTGCCGTTCACCTGAGCCGGGTGCACCTGCGCGATCGAGGCGGCGGCGATCGGCTCGCCGAAGGAGGAATAAAGATCGTCGATCGGACGGCCGAGCGAGCCCTCGATGGCCGATTTCGCCGCTTCCGTCGGGAAGAAGGCCATCCGGTCCTGCAGCATTGCCAGATCGACGGCCCAGTCGACGCCCACGACATCGGGGCGGGTGGCGAGGAACTGGCCTATCTTCACATAGGACGGGCCGAGCCTGTCGACCGCCCGCGTCAGCCGCTCGCTGCGCGCCTGCTTGAGCGAGTGGTTGCGCGCAAGCGGCTCGATCAGCGATTTCATAAGGCCGACGGAAGGCGGCAGGCCCTGGGAGGGCAGCGACGAAACGACGCCTTCACGCACGAGGACCCACCCGACGCGGGCCAGCCGGAAATAGGCTCCGAGCGTGCTCATCAGATCAGAGTTTCCAGCCGGAATGCAGCGCCGCGATGCCGCCGGTGTAATTGGTATAGGTCACGCGCGAGAAGCCGGCATTGCGGATCATCGCCGCGAAATTCTCCTGGTTGGGGAACTTGCGGATCGATTCCACCAGATACTGGTAGGGTTCGGCATCGCCGGTGATCATCTTGCCGAAGCGCGGGATCGCCTTGAACGACCATTCGTCGTAGAAGCGCTCCAGCAGCGGCATCTCCACCTCGGAAAACTCCAGCACCAGCAGCCTCCCGCCGCGCTTCAGCACGCGATAGGCCTCCTTCAGCGCCACGTCGATACGCGGCACGTTGCGGATGCCGAAGGCGATCGTATAGGCGTCGAAGGAATTCGCCTCGAAGGGCAGGGTTTCGGCGTTCGCCTCGACGAAATCGAGGTTTTCGGAAAGCTTCCGCTTGGCCGCGCGCTCGGCGCCTACGGCCAGCATCGAGCCGTTGATGTCGAGCACCGTCGTATGGGCCTTGCGGCCCGAGGCCTCGACGATCCGGAAGGCGATGTCGCCGGTGCCGCCCGCCACATCCAGGGTTTTGTAGCCGGCACCCTTGTGCGGGTTGAGTGCCGCCACCATCGCATCCTTCCAGACGCGGTGCATCCCTGCCGACATGACGTCGTTCATCACGTCGTAGCGCTTGGCGACCTTGTGGAAGACGTCGTTGACGAGGCCCTGCTTCTCTCCGTCCGCCACCCGGCGGAAGCCATAGGATGTCTCCATGCCGCCGTCGGCGCTGGTACGGGCTTCGGTCATCGATGAACTCCTGAACTCTGCATGGCGACCATAGCGAAATCGGTCCGGCTTCGCTATCTGTGGCGCGCCCATTATAGATGGATGCGACATCCGGTCCGCTCTATAGAGCAGGATTCGCACGGTTGGAACAGGAAGTTAGGAAGAGATGCCCGAATTGCCAGAGGTGGAAACGGTCCGGCGCGGTCTCGCCCCGGCGATGGAGGGTGCGGTGATCGCGAGGCTGGAGCTGAACCGGCCCGACCTGCGGTTTCCGCTGCCGGAAAATTTCGCCGATGCCGTCCGCGAGCGGCGCATCGTCTCGCTCGGCCGCCGCGCCAAATACCTGCTGATCGATCTGGAAGACGATCTCACCGTGATCAGCCATCTCGGCATGTCCGGGTCCTTCCGCATCGAGGAGGAGACGCTCGGCGAATTCCATCACCCGCGCTCCAAGGACCGGAAGCACGATCATGTCGTCTTCCACCTGCGGCATGCGAAAGGGCCGCTGAAGGTCATCTACAACGACCCGCGCCGGTTCGGTTTCATGCAGCTCTGGAAGCGCAGCGCGCTCGATCTTTATCCCGCCTTCGCCGCGCTGGGACCCGAGCCGACCGGCAACGCGCTCGATGCCGATTATCTGGCGGAACGTTTCGCCGGCAAGAGCCAGCCGCTCAAGGGCGCGCTGCTCGACCAGACGGTGATCGCCGGCCTCGGCAATATATACGTGTGCGAGGCGCTGTGGCGTTCGCATCTTGCGCCCACGCGCGCGGCCGGCAGCGTCGTCACCGGGACCGGCAGGCCGAAGAAGGAACTCGCACTTTTGACGGAGGCGATCCGCAGCGTCATCGCCGATGCGATCGCGGCCGGCGGCTCTTCGCTCCGCGATCATATCCGGACGGACGGTTCGCTCGGCTATTTCCAGCATTCCTTCTCCGTTTACGATCGCGAAGGCGGGGCTTGCCGCACGCCGGGCTGCGGCGGTACGGTCGCCCGCATCACCCAGGCCGGCCGCTCCACCTTCCATTGCCCGGCCTGCCAGAAATAAGAGAACGGCCGGAAACGAAGAGGAGATACCGGATGAGCTACGAGACCCTGCTGACCGAAACCCGCGGGCCCGTGGCGCTCGTCACGCTCAACCGGCCGAAGGCGCTCAACGCGCTGAATTCCACGGTCATGGCGGAACTCGCCGATGCGCTCGCCGGTTTCGGCAGGCGGGAGGAGATCGGCGCGATCGTGCTGACCGGTTCCGAAAAGGCTTTCGCGGCCGGCGCCGATATCAAGGAAATGCAGGGCATCGACTTTGTCGAGGCCTATGTGAGCGACTTCATTTCCGGCTGGGAGGCGATCGCCTCGACCCGCAAGCCGGTGATCGCCGCCGTTTCCGGCTTCGCGCTCGGCGGCGGTTGCGAACTGGCGATGATGTGCGACTTCATCATCGCCTCGGATACCGCGAAGTTCGGCCAGCCGGAGATCACGCTGGGCGTCATCCCCGGCATGGGCGGTTCGCAGCGCCTCACCCGCGCCGTCGGCAAGGCCAAGGCCATGGATCTGGTATTGACCGGCCGGATGATGGATGCGGCGGAGGCCGAGCGGGCCGGGCTGGTGGCCCGCATCGTGGCGCCCGAGCGGCTGGTCGATGAGGCCGTCGAGGCGGCGGCGAAGATCGCCTCCTTCCCGCGGGCGGCGGTGCTGATGGCCAAGGAAGCCGTCGGCCGCTCCTATGAGACGACGCTTGCCGAAGGCCTGCGTTTCGAGCGGCGGCTCTTCCATTCGCTTTTCGCCACCGCCGACCAGAAGGAGGGCATGGCGGCCTTCGTGGAAAAGCGTAAACCTCAGTTCCGGAACCGCTGAAAGAGGATCGTTATCGATCAGGATACGCGTTGCCAGAATCTGCGTTGACGGGAGCGGGTATTCCGGTTATATGCCCGCCCACAGTTGGGAAAGCCTGATCACGGCTTCCTCTATTGCTCCCGAATTGCTGGATGAAGGGTCGCAGGACCGGCGCGGCAACGGTGGAGTTTGGTTCGAATTCGTAGAGAGGCATGAAATGGCCAATACAACTTCGGCGAAGAAGGCGACCCGCAAGATCGCTCGCCGTACTGCAGTCAACAAGGCTCGCCGTTCGCGCGTCCGTGGCTTCATCCGCAAGGTTGAGGAAGCCATCGCAACGGGTGACATCGCTATTGCCGCCGAGGCTCTGAAGGCTGCCCAGCCGGAGATCCAGCGCGCCGCGTCCAAGGGCGTGCTTCACAGCAACACGGCGTCCCGGAAGGTGTCCCGTCTGGCGGCCCGTGTGAAGGCTCTTTCGGCCTGATCAATCCAAAAATTTGCGATGCAAAAGAGCCTGGTCGATTGACCGGGCTTTTTGTGATTCTCTCAGCCTGCCTTATAATTATCCGGCTCATTAACAATTTCGTGTCAGGGGCGTGACATAAAAAACTGTTTTGAATCAATAGTTTGTGGGAGGTCTATGAGTCTGCGGGTGACTTTCCGGGCCCCTAAAAGCCCTGCAACCGAGTCAAGAAGTTTTTTATTTTTTCTGTGAACAATCGCCCGGAATGTATGCCATTTTTGAATCTCATTGATTCAACAGCGATTCTCCGTGAAGGCCTCTGTGACATTCAAATCACGCTCGTTGAGTCAACGCCCGCCTCTTAATTTTGCGTAAAATTCATCATTGATCTTGGGATTTGATCCTGCCTAAATGGCTCTCAGCAAGGGGCGCGGGGACTACTTCAGAGGGCTGTCGGCAACCGTCCTGTTTAGGATGGCGCGGAGACTTTCTGCCTCTTGCTACGGGATAAGCTTCCCGTTTCCCAGGTAACTGTCGGTTGTGTGCCGGAAAGGAACACTTTCCGGAGACGCTCGGTTTTTGTCCACTTTTTATCCGGCGCCTGCCGGTGAAGGAGAAATGAAGAGTTCGGGCGGCTCATGACGAGGATGAGACGTTCGTCGAAGCGGGGTGGCTCCCGTGTGTCGGGCCTGTATACGAGGCGGGCCGGGCAAGGTTTCGATCGCCGAAAGGCGGGGGAGGCCTTTGAAAAAGGGGAAGGCGGCGGCAGTTCTCAATGAGTGGGAACGTTTTGCTATGCCTTGAAACAAGGTTGGTCCTGGCGGCGTAAACGAGAACCGCCGGGCTGCAAGATTGGAAGGCGGCGAATAATGCAAATGAATACTGTATCGGCCCGTGCAGGTAATGGGGACCATGCGCGGCAGGCACTTGATTCAAGTTGCTCCCAGGCGGCAGGGGAAACGTCAGAAATGAAGCATAATGCTCTTTTTGAGCGGTTCAGCACGCGTTTGAAAGCACAGGTGGGTCAGGACGTATATGCAAGCTGGTTCGGGCGTTTGAAGCTGCATTCGGTCTCCAAGAGCATGGTGCGTCTCACCGTGCCGACCACCTTTCTGAAATCCTGGATCAACAATCGTTATCTCGATCTCATCACCTCCATCTTCCAGGCGGAAGACCCGGAAATCCTGAAAGTGGAGATCCTGGTGCGCAGTGCAAGCCGCAGCGCCCGCGCTCCGGCGGCATGCGAAGATCGCGCGCTTTTGCCGGAACCGGCGGCCCAGCCGGCCCAGCGTCCGCAGATGCCGCGCGAAATCGGCAAGATCGCCGCTTTCGCGGCGCCTGCCGCCGCACAGTCCCGTCCCGCGCAGGCGCCCGGTCCGTTGTTCGGTTCGCCGCTCGACAGCCGCTTCACCTTTGAAACCTTCGTGGAAGGCCCGTCGAACCGCGTGGCGCTCGCCGCCGCCAGGACGATCGCCGAAGCCGGCGCCGGCGCGGTGCGCTTCAACCCGCTTTTCGTCCATTCCGGCGTCGGTCTCGGCAAGACCCATCTTCTGCAGGCGATCGCCAACGCGGCGGTAAGCAGCGAACGCATGCCGCGGGTGGTCTATCTGACGGCCGAATATTTCATGTGGCGCTTTGCCACCGCGATCCGCGACAACGACGCGCTGACGCTCAAGGACTCGCTGCGCAATATCGACCTGCTGATCATCGACGACATGCAGTTCCTGCAGGGCAAGATGATCCAGAACGAGTTCTGCCATCTCCTCAATATGCTGCTCGACAGCGCAAAGCAGGTCGTCGTCGCCGCCGACCGCGCTCCGTGGGAGCTGGAATCGCTCGATCCGCGCGTCCGTTCGCGCCTGCAGGGCGGCGTGGCGATCGAGGTCGAGGCGCCGGACTACGAGATGCGCCTCGAAATGCTGAAGCGCCGCCTTGCCGTCGCCCGTCAGGATGACCCGTCGCTCGATATCCCGATGGAAATCCTCTCCCATGTCGCGCGCAATGTCGCCAATAGCGGCCGCGAGCTGGAAGGCGCATTCAACCAGTTGATTTTCCGCCGTTCTTTCGAGCCGTCGCTGTCGATCGAACGCGTCGACGAGCTGCTTGCGCATCTGGTCGGTTCGGGCGAGGCCAAGCGCGTCCGCATCGAGGATATCCAGCGTATCGTCGCCCGCCATTATAATGTGTCGCGCCAGGAACTGGTCTCCAACCGCCGCACGCGCGTCATCGTCAAGCCGCGTCAGGTCGCCATGTATCTCTCGAAGACCATGACGCCGCGCTCTTTCCCGGAAATCGGGCGTCGTTTCGGCGGCCGCGATCATACGACCGTGTTGCATGCGGTCCGCAAGATCGAGGAAATGATCACCGGCGATACCAAGCTCAGCCACGAGGTCGAGCTTCTGAAGCGGCTGATCAACGAGAACAACGCCTGAGGCCATGTTTCTTCTCTCCGTTGCAACGATTTGGGCCGTGGCGTGCATAACGCCGGGCCTAACACGTTGCTGGTGATGCGGTATGCGCTGACGGCGCCGCGCCGGGTGGCGATCGTGGCGGCGATGGGAACCATTACGGGAACTCTTTGCTGGGGCCTTGCCGGCTGGCTGGGCATCAACGTTCTCTTCCAGGCGGCGCCATTCGCCTATCTGGCCCTGAAGATCGTCGGCGGGCTCTATCTCGTCTGGCTCGGGGCAAAGATCTTCCTCGACATCCGAAGGGCGCGGCAGGCGGACGACTTTGCGGCGCAACGCGTCGATGTGCCGCTGAAGACCGCCTATCGCATGGGGCTTGCGACCAATCTGGCCAATCCGAAATCGGCCCTGTTCGTCGCCAGTCTGTTTGCCGCGACAATGCCCGCGGGCACGCCGTTCTTTTATGGGCTTGCGGCGACCGCCGTGATGGTCGTGGTCTCTACCGTGTATTATACCTGCCTGATCGGCCTGATCACCCATCGCAGGGCCGCGGCCGCCTATCTTGGCGCCAAAAAGCGGATCGATCTTGGCGTGGGCCTCATCTTCATGGGGTTTGGAACGAGGCTCCTGTTGTCCTCGAAGTGAGGAGTGGCGATGTCAACCGACAGTGACCCGACGGGGCGCTTTTATGCCGAGAATGCCGCAACCTATGCCGACTGGTTCACGACGCCGAGCTTGAAGCGGCTCGCGGTTTTCCTCGCAAGGCTTGAGCCGGGCGCGCAGGTCCTTGAACTCGGCTGCGGCAATGGGCGTGACAGCGCGGCCATGCTCGAGCGCGGCTTCCGCGTCGTGCCGACCGACGGCACGCCGGAAATGGCGAGCGAAGCCGGAAAACGCCTGGGCATGCCGGTGCGCGTGCTTCGTTTCGAGGATGTCGATGCCGTTGACGCCTTCGACGGCGTCTGGGCCAATGCCTGCCTGCTGCATGTGCCCCGGGCGGGGCTTGCCTCCGTCTTCGGCAAGATCCACGCGGCTCTTCGCCCCGGCGGCGTCTTTTATGCGAGCTTCAAGGCCGGTAAGGCGGAAGGCCACGACGGGCTCGGCCGCTACTACAACTATCCTTCACGGGATTGGCTGCGCGAGACCTACGAAACCCTGCCCTGGGGATCGATCGAGATCGATGCGGTGCATGGCGGCGGTTACGACAACCAGCCCACCGATTGGCTGCATGTGCTTGCGGTGAAGCAGCCATCCTCCTCCTGAGGAGGAGCGGACTGGATATCCGGCATGATCATCGTCCCCGGCGGGCCGTCGGCAGCCCATGCTGTCGACCTTTCCTCCGGAGGTTCGGGGCGAGCCGATCGTTCAGCAGGCCAGATCGGCCACCACGGCGTCCAGGATCAGCATGCCGGACGGCGTGCAGCGCAGGCGGGAATTGCCGAGCCGCTCGATAAACCCGTGCTCCAGCAGGCGCTCCTCGCGGATGGGATCGGGATCCCGGCCGGAAAGCTGCTGCCAGCGGGCGAGATCGACGCCTTCGCGCAGCCGCAGCCCCATCAGCAGCAGCTCGTCGGCCTGTTCCTCGAAGCCGAGCACGTCCTGGTCGATCATGCCGTGACCTTCGCGCTCGACCTGCTCAAGCCATGTCTCCGGGCGCCGTTCCGTCGACGTTGCGATCTTGTTGCGGCCGCGCGTCAGGCGGCCATGCGCTCCGGGGCCGATGCCGGCATAGTCGCCGTAGCGCCAGTAGGTGAGGTTGTGCCGGCTTTCCGCGCCCGGCCGGGCATGGTTGGAAACCTCGTAGGCCGGCATGCTGTGGCGCGCGGTGATCTCCTGCGTCGCTTCGTAAAGGGCCGCGGACTGGTCGCCGTCCGGCACGATCAGCTTGCCCGCCTTGTGCAGGCCGTAGAAGGGCGTGCCTTCCTCGATGGTGAGCTGATAGAGCGACAGGTGGTCCACCGCGTAGGAAATGGCTTCCGTCAGTTCCGCTTCCCAGGCCTCCACCGTCTGGTTCGGCCGCGCATAGATGAGGTCGAAGCTCATCCGCGGAAAAATGTCGCGGGCAAGCCGGATCGCCTGCAGCGCGTCGGCGACGTCGTGCAGCCGCCCGAGGAAGCGGAGATCCGCATCGTTCAGGGCCTGCACGCCGAGCGAAACGCGGTTGACGCCGGTGTCCCGGTAGCCGCGGAAGCGGGTTGCCTCCACGCTTGAGGGGTTGGCCTCCATGGTCACCTCGATACCGTCCGGCACATGCCAGTGCCGGGCGATGCCGTCGAGGATGGCCGAGACCGTCGCGGGGTCCATGAGGGAAGGCGTGCCGCCGCCCAGGAAGATGCTGGTGACGGTCTTCGGGCCGCTCATGCGCCGCATCGTCTCCATCTCCCGCAGGAAGGCGGCGGCAAAACGCGGCTGGTCGACCGGCTTATGGCGCACATGGCTGTTGAAGTCGCAATAGGGACATTTGGCCGCACAGAAGGGCCAATGCACATAAACGCCAAATCCGGGCTCACCGGTATCGGGCAGAAGCGTCGCGGCGGAGTTCAAGGCAGGCTCAGGCCTCCAGGCAGGTTTCGACGAAACGCTTGAAGGCGCGGGCGCGATGGGAAAGCGCTTGGGGCTCGCCGATCTTCCAGCCGTGCTTTTCTTCCGAGCTCATCTCGCCGAAAGTGATGTCATAACCTTCCGGTTGGAAGACCGGATCGTAACCGAAACCCTGCGTGCCGCGCGGCGGCCAGGCGACGGTCCCCTCCACCTCGCCGCGGAAGAATTCCGTATGCCCGTCCGGCCAGGCAAGGCAGAGCACGCTGACGAAACGGCAGGTGCGCTGTTCCGGGCGCGAGGCGCCCCGCTCTTCGAGCGCTTTTTCGACCTTTTCCATCGCCATCTGGAAGTCGCGCGTGCCATCCTCCCGTTCGGCCCAGTTGGCGGTATAGACGCCCGGCGCGCCGTCGAGCGCGTCGATGACCAGGCCGGAATCGTCCGACAGCGCCGGCAGGCCCGAGGCCCTGGCGGAAGCGAGCGCCTTGATCGCGGCATTTTCCTCGAAGGTCGTGCCGGTTTCCTCCGGCTCTTCGAACTTCAGCTCCGCAGCGGATTTCGCCGAAAAGCCGAGCGGGCCGATCAGCTCGGCGATTTCGCGGATTTTCCCTGCATTGTGGCTGGCGACGACGATCGTCTTGGTGTCGAGCTTGCGCATAAAAATTCCTATTCGAGATTCCAGAGCCTGGGCTCCGCGCATTCCAGGCTGTTGCCGGCGGGATCGCGAAAATAGATCGAGCGGGCGCCGTTCGGCCAGCGGAAATCGCTTTCGATGGCAATACCTGCCTTGTTGAGCTTTTCCGCGATCCTGTCAATCGCCTCGCCGCTTACCCTGAAACAGGCGTGTCCCGCCCCGGTTGCGCCGTGCGGCGGCACGAGCAGACTGCCGGCAGGCGGCGGCTTCACCGTTTCCTCCGGATTGAAGATCAGCAGGATGCCGGGGCCGCAACGGAAGAAGACATGCCGGTCGCCGGCGCGGAGGATTTTCTGAAGGCCCAGCACGCCGCCATAGAAGGCTTCCGCGGCGTCGAGATCGTCGGCATAAAGCGAGGTTTCGAGAATGCCTTCGATCATGAAGAGCCACCTGCCGTGTTGAATTGCGTCACCAGGCCGAGGCCCTGGCCATGCCGGCCCGGATATCTGCCCCCATGGGCCTTGTCGCCGGAGCGCTTCCGCTCGCTCCCGGTATTCGGTGGTCGTTCCGGCCTCGGCCGGCAGGCGCATCATGCCCGAGGCTTTTGATGGCGGAACCGAACCCGACGGCGGTACGGATGTCCGGGGATCAGGCAAATGATCCCCTCCGACATCGGGCTTCCAAAGATCTCAGCCGATCGCCTGCTTCTGAAGCGCCACCAGTTCCCGCGTGCCTGCCTGGGCGAGCGCGAGAAGCTGCAGGAATTCCTCCTGGCTGAAGGGCGCGCCTTCCGCCGTGCCCTGCACCTCGACAATGCCGCCTGCGCCGGTCATGACGAAATTGGCGTCCGTCTCGGCGGCGGAATCCTCCAGGTAGTCGAGGTCGATCACCGGCTGCCCGGCGAAAATGCCGCAGGAGATCGCCGCCACATGGTCCTTCAGAACCTTCTCGACCTTGATCATCGAGCGGGTCTCCATCCACTTCAGGCAGTCGTAAAGAGCCAGCCAGCCGCCGGTGATCGAGGCCGTGCGCGTGCCGCCATCCGCCTGGATGACGTCGCAGTCGACCGTGATCTGCCGCTCGCCGAGCGCTTCGAGATCGATGACGGCGCGCAGCGACCGGCCGATCAGGCGCTGGATTTCCTGGGTACGGCCGCCCTGCTTGCCGGCGGCGGCTTCGCGCTTCATGCGCTCGCCCGTGGCGCGCGGCAGCATGCCGTATTCGGCCGTCACCCAGCCCTTGCCGGAATTCCGCAGCCACGGCGGCGTCTTCTCCTCAAGGCTCGCGGTGCAGAGCACATGCGTATCGCCGAACTTGACGAGGCAGGAACCTTCCGCATGCTTGGAGAAATTGCGCTCGAACGAGACCTTGCGCATCTGGTTTGTCTGTCTGCCTGAAGGCCGCATTCTTGTCTCCCTGGAATTCTTGTCTCCGCCTTCTAGAGCAATTCCGGGAAAGGAGTGAAGCGGTTTTCCATCCGGACTTGCGAATCTTTGAGATCCCGGCCGCCACCCGTGAGGAAGAAGCACCTTTCGTTCCCCTTGCGGAGAGGGATCGGCGGGAGCGGATTTTCCCTTTTGCGATAATGGCGGGAATGACTATATTTTCGTGCAGGATCAATGAAACGGTGAAGGATTCAATGGGTTTTCCGGGACCGACGGCCAGGGACAGCGGCTCACTGCTCGACGATCGTTCGCGCGAGATTTTCCGCCGCATCGTCGAAAGCTATCTTGATACCGGCGAACCGCTTGGCTCCCGCAACCTGTCCCGCCTTCTGCCGATGTCCCTCTCGCCGGCCTCGGTGCGCAATGTGATGAGCGATCTCGAGGAGCTCGGCCTCATCTATTCCCCGCATGTCAGCGCCGGACGGCTGCCGACCCAGACAGGGCTGAGGTTCTTCGTCGACGCCTTCATGCAGGTCGGCAATCTTTCGGAGGAGGAGCGGGCCAGCATCGACCGCCAGATCCATCCGGCGGATCGGGACCAGCCGGTCGAAAGCCTGATGGCGGAGGCGAGCTTGATGCTCTCGGGCGCTTCGCGCGGGGCCGGCATCGTCATCACGACCAAGAGCGACCCGGTCCTCAAACATGTCGAATTCATACGGCTGGAGCCCACCAAGGCGCTCGCCGTGCTGGTCGGCGATCACAACCAGGTGGAAAACCGCATCATCGACCTGCCGGCCGGCGTCACATCCTCGCAGCTCACCGAGGCCGCGAATTTCCTCAACGCGCATCTGACCGGCCAGACGCTGCCGGAGCTGCGCAGCGAACTCAAGAAGCTGAAGGACCGGGTTGAGGGCGAGCTTTACGCGCTGTCGCAGGATCTCGTGGAACGGGGCCTCGCCGTCTGGTCCGGCGACAGCGAGGAGGGCAAGCCCAGCCAGCTCATCGTGCGCGGCCGCGCCAACCTTCTTCAGGGGCTTGACGATACCGCCGATCTCGATCGCCTGCGCCTTCTCTTCGACGATCTGGAGAAGAAGGACAGCCTGATCGAAATCCTCGAACTGGCCGAGCGGGGGCCGGGCGTGCGCATCTTCATCGGTTCGGAGAACAAGCTCTTCTCGCTTTCGGGGTCGTCGCTCATCGTCGCGCCCTATCGGGATGGCGAGGATCGCATCGTCGGCGCCGTCGGCGTCATCGGTCCGACCCGGCTCAATTATTCCCGCATCGTGCCGATGGTGGACTATACGGCCCAGCTCCTCGCAAGGCTGTCGCGTTGAGCGCGGCAGGGTGCCGGCATCCAACTTTCCGGCCAAGCCTTGATTTTTTCACCCCAAACCTCGATATCGGGCACAAATCGAAGCCCAGAAATCCAAGTAGGAATAACCGGAGACCGTCATGACCGACGAAACCAAGAAGAACGGACCTGACGCAGCTGCCGCCGAAAGCTCGGCGGAAGCCGTAGCGTCTGCTCTTGAGGACGCGGCCGATCAGAATGCTGCAGAAACGCCGGCCGTCGAGCTCGATCCCCTCGACGCGTTGAAGGCGGAAAATGCCGAGCTGCGCGACCGCTTCCTGCGGCTCGCCGCCGAGATGGACAACCTGCGCCGCCGCACCGAACGCGACGTGAAGGACACCAAGTCCTATGCCGTCGCAAGCTTCGCCCGCGACATGCTGGCCGTGTCGGACAATCTGCGTCGGGCGCTGGATGCCGTGCCGACCGAGATGCGCGCCGGCGCCGATGCGACCTTGACCACGCTTCTCGAAGGCGTCGAGATGACCGAGCGTTCGATGCTTTCGGCGCTGGAACGTCACGGCGTGCGGAGGATCGAGGCGGAAGGCGAGAAGTTCGATCCGAACTTCCACCAGGCGATGTTCGAGATCCCGAACTCCAATGTGCCGAACAACACGGTCGTCCAGGTGGTTCAGGCCGGTTTCACCATTGGCGAGCGCGTGCTGCGCCCCGCCATGGTCGGCGTCGCCAAGGGTGGCCCCAGGTCGGAAGCGCCTGCCGCCGAGACGGCCGGCGAAAAGAAGGCCTGAGGCAAGAAGGCCCGGGAAAATGCCGGGAGCGGGCAATGCGCCTCGCTCCCTGCCTTACCCGATGCATGTCGCGCAAGCGGCATCAGGTCCGAATGACAAAACCGCCCGGAGCCTTTTAGGCTGCCGGGCGGTTTCGCTTCCGTCCCCACGAAATCGTGTCTGCCGTCATGCGGCGTGGTTGGCCTGTTCCTCGTTGAGGAAGGCATAGATCGCCGATGCGGAATCGGTCTTGCGCAGCTTCGCCACCAGTTCCTGGTCGCGAAGCACGCGGGCGATGCGCGACAGCGCCTTCAGGTGGTCCGCGCCGGCGCCTTCCGGTGCGAGTAGCAGGAAGACGAGGTCGACCGGCTCGTCGTCGAGAGCCTCGAAATCCACAGGCGCTTCAAGGCGCGCAAAAATGCCCTTGATCGAGGAAATGCTGCCGAGCTTGCCGTGCGGAATGGCGATGCCATGGCCGACGCCCGTGGAGCCGAGCCTTTCCCGCTGCAGGATGACGTCGAAAATCTCCCGTTCGGCAACACCGGTGAGCTTGGAAGCCTTGGCCGCCAGTTCCTGCAAAAGCTGCTTTTTGGAGTTCACCTTGAGGGCAGGAATAATCGCATCTTGCTGCAGCAAATCTGCCAATGCCATTCTCGTCATCCTTTGTGCCGCAAGAGCGCTTTCGCTCCATGCGAAGAGGAGCGCCGTTTCCGACGCTCTCCTGGAGATTGTTCAGTTCTTGATATTGGTGGAATCGATCCAGCCAATATTGCCGTCGTTGCGGCGGTAAACGATGTTCAACTGCTCCTTGCCGGGGCTGCGGAACAGGAGAACGGGCTCGTCGGTCATGTCGAGCGCCATGACTGCGCTTGCCACAGTCATCGTTTTCAATTGCTTGGAGCTTTCCGCGACGATGGTCGGCGCGAAATCCTCGGGCAGTTCCTCGGCTTCATCCGGTACGCCGTCCATGACGGTATAGGCGACTTCAGCATAGCCGTTCATGTGGTTGCCGGCATGATGATCCTTGAGCCGCCTTTTGTAGCGGCGCAGGCGCTTTTCGATCCGCTCTGCGGCGGCATCGAAACTTCCCTGCGGATCATTCGCTTCTCCAGCCGCATGCAGCACGATCCCGGTATCGAGATGCACCTTGCAGTCGGCAGAAAAGCGTGAACCGGATTTTTCCACGATGACCTGGCCTGCGTACCCCCCGTCGAAGTACTTTGTAACCGCCTCACCGATCTGCTCCTCGATCCTCTGACGGAACGATTCGCCAATTTCCATATGCTTACCGGATACGCGCACACTCATGGAATTTTTCCTTCTTGTCGTGACTTGCGTGTTTCAGTCTACGCCAAGCCGACCCCTCATCCAAGCCGTTCGCATGCGACAAAACCAAATTGCTGCAATCAATGCCTGCTGGATGGCGGGACATGCTTTTGCCGCGTCCCGTGCAGTTGCGGCGGGCTTCTAACCTTCGGTGCCGGGAATGTCAACGGCTGCTGGACCCGGGATTTCTACGTAGTTTGTCGGATGCTCAGGCCGCCCGGCTACAGCATCGGCCAGAGGATCGGAATCGGTTTTCGGAAAGCACGATGCGCCGGTTCAGGAGGTTGGAGCGTCCTTCATGTGTCCATTCGGGCGCATGGCGCTCTCAGTACGATCGCCTTCATGGCCGCATGTTCGTTGTGGAAGCGGCGGACGGTCTCGATCTCCCCGGCCGTGCAGCCGAGCAGGAGCTTGATCTCGCTGTCCTTCTTGGCGAGATCGACGGTCAGGGCGATCGCAACCAGAGCCGCCGGCCTGAGCGAACCGCGCCATACGTCGATGCCTCCGCCGTCCATCGACGTCGTCCCGTCCAGGAAACCGTAGTCCAGGGGATAGACGAGATCGGGATAGCGGGGATGGCGGCTTCCGGCCGGCCGGTCGATCGTAAGCTCCGTCGTCGCGATCAGCGCCTCGAGCGTTTCCCAGAAGGCTGCGTCTTCGTTCTGCATGTCTGCCGGTGCCTGCCTCAGAAAGCCGCGACCTTGGCAATCGCCCGCTTTTCCCTGCGGCGCTGGACCGAGGAGGGGATGTTCATCGCCTCGCGGTATTTCGCCACGGTGCGGCGGGCAAGTTCCACGCCGCCCCGCTTCAGGCTGATGACGATGTCATCGTCGGAAAGCACTGCATCCGGCGTTTCCTGGGCGATGAGCTGGCGGATGCGATGGCGCACGGCCTCCGCCGAATGGCTGTCGCCGCCTTCCTCCGCCGAGCCGATCGACACGGTGAAGAAATATTTCAGCTCGAACAGGCCCCGCGGCGTTAGCATGTATTTGTTGGACGTGACGCGGCTCACCGTCGATTCATGCATCTTGATCGCTTCGGCGACGGTCTTCAGGTTGAGCGGCCGCAGGTGGTCGACGCCGTGCATCAGGAACGCGTCCTGCTGGCGGACGATCTCGGCCGCCACCTTCATGATCGTCTTGGCCCGCTGGTCGAGGCTGCGCGTCAGCCAGTTGGCGTTCTGCAGGCATTCGGAAAGGAAATTGTGGTCCTCGCCGTTCTTCGGGCAATTCTTCGAAACCGTCTGGAAATAGGCCTGGTTCACCAGGACCCGCGGCAGCGTGTCGGGATTGAGCTCGACCATCCAGCTTCCGTCGAGTGCCGCGCGCACGACGATATCCGGCGAGATCGTCTCCGAGACGCCGCTTTCGAAGCCGGCGCCCGGCTTCGGGTTGAGCCCGCGGATTTCCGCCAGCATGTCGATCAGGTCCTCGTCGTCGACACCGCAGATCTTCCGGAGCGAGGCGAAATCGCGCTTGGCGAGCAGTTCGAGATGCCTGACGAGCGCCTCCATGGCCGGGTCCAGCCGGTCCTTGAGGCGAAGCTGGATCATGAGACATTCGCTGAGCGAGCGGGCGAAGACACCGGGAGGATCGAGCGTCTGCAGCTTGCGAAGGATCGCCTCCACCTCCTCGGAATGCTTGCCGAGCCGGTCGGCGATCTCCTGCGTGCCGCCCTGCAGGTAGCCGGCCTCGTCGAGCTGGTCGACGAGATGCTGGGCGACCAGCCGGTCTCCCGGACTGGTGATCAGGAAGGGAATCTGCTGGTTCAGGTGGTCGCGCAGGGTCACCTGGCCCGCGACGAAGTCGTCGAGATCGTAATCCTCTCCCGCTTCCCCGCCCGGCATTGATTTCCACTGGCTGAGCAGTTCCGGCGCATCGGCCCGCCGGGCCGGGCCGTCATCGGGAAAGACGTTCTCGAAGCCCGTATCCAGGCCTTCGCCGAGCCGTTCGGCGGTGACCGGCGAGGAGCTTTCGTACCAGTCGCCGTCGTTCGCCGTGGAGACCGCCGCATCGTTGCCGTCGCCGGCCGCGAAGGAGATGTCGCTCTCGAAGCCTGTTTCGGCGCCGTTTTCGGCATCGCCTGATGCAAATTCGAGCAGCGGGTTCTTTTCCACTTCCTGCGCGATGAACTGGTTGAGCTCGAAATGCGTCATCTGCAGCAGCTGAATCGACTGCATCAGCTGCGGCGTCATCACCAGCGACTGGGTCTGCTTCAGGAAAAGGCTGGCGGATAAACCCATGGCGGACGCGAAACTCCTTGCAATCCCCTTGTGGCACCCCTTCGCGAGGAAACGGACACGCCTTCAGTCACGCCGCTCAGATGGCTGAATTTGCATCTGGCACGAGAATTGCTTTTTTAATGGGTTTGGTCAAGCGCCGCGGTGCGGGGAAGTAAACTTCTTTGCCGCACCGGGGTTGTCTAGAGGCTGAACTTGTCGCCGAGATAGAGGCGGCGGACATCCGGATTGTTGACGATATCGTCGGCCCGGCCATGCGTCAGCACCTCGCCCGCATGGATGATATAGGCCCGGTCGATGAGGCCCAGTGTCTCGCGGACGTTGTGGTCCGTTATCAGAACTCCGATCCCGCGTGCCGTCAAGTGGCGAACGAGGTTCTGGATGTCGGAGACGGAAATCGGGTCGACGCCGGCAAACGGTTCGTCCAGCAGCATGAAGGCCGGGTCGGTGGCGAGCGCGCGGGCGATTTCCAGACGCCGGCGTTCGCCGCCGGAAAGCGCCACGGCGGCGGACTTGCGAAGCTGGCCGATGTGGAATTCCTCGAGAAGCTCGTCGAGCTTCTTCTCCCGCTTGTCCTTGTCGGGTTGGTGTACTTCCAGCACGGCGCGGATGTTCTCCTCCACCGTCAGGCCGCGGAAGATCGAGGCCTCCTGCGGCAGGTAGCCGACGCCGAGGCGCGCCCGCCGGTACATCGGCATGTGGGTGACCTCGTTGCCGTTGATGGCGATCATGCCCTCGTCGACCGGGACGAGGCCGGTGATCATGTAGAAGCAGGTGGTCTTGCCGGCGCCGTTCGGCCCCAGCAGCCCGACGGCCTCGCCGCGGCGCACGACGAGCGACACTCCGTTGACGACACGGCGCGTGTCATAGGTCTTGGAAAGGCCGTGCGCGACCAGCGTTCCCTCGTATCGCGCTTTGTCGCGTGCAACGAAGGGTTCTGGCGCGGACGGCTTCCTTGCCGACAGACTGGAAAGCAGCGGTATTTTCACGTTTGACGTCTATTATTGCTTCGGTTGCTGCTGCTGCCGCGATTTCGGGTCGAGCATGATCTCGACGCGTCCGCCGCAGGCGTCGAGCTTGGCCTGTCCGGTTTCCATCAGCACCGTCAGCTTGCAGCCCTTGAAGACGTTCGGTCCTTCGGACAGCACGACCTGCTTGCCCGACAACACGAAAGTCTGGCTCGCCATGTCGAACTCGCCCTTTTCGGCGGTGGCCTGCTGCGTGCCGGAGCTCAGGAAAACGGTATCGTCGAGGAAGATCTTGTCGATATTGGCATTGCCCGAGGTCACGGATGCGCCTTCGCCGGTGTAGAGCACCGTCATCTTGCCGGCCTTCATCGTGGTCGTGCCCTGCACGACCTGCACGTTGCCGGTGAAGAAGGCCTTCTTTTCCTGTTCCTTGATCTCGAACTGGTCGCTCTGGATCTGGATCGGCTTGTCGTTGGAAAGCTTGAGGCCCTCCATCTGGCTGGTGGTCGACTGGGCGTGGGCGGTGGCGGCAAGACAGGAGAACAATCCTGCCGCGAACAGAACTGCGGTATTCCGGATAGGAAGGCGGCGATGCGTCATGGCGGCGGGGCCTATTTGCCTTGGTTGCGGATGGTGGCAGGGTCGAGATGGAGGCGAACCTGGCCTGTGAACGTGATGGTGCGTCCCTTATCTGTTATCTTTAAAGAGTCTGCAACAATCGAACCTTCATTCATCGAAATGTCGACCGGGTCGCGCGTGTCCATCAGGCCGGCATTGACGTCGAGATGCGCGGACTTGAAGCGGGCGGTGATGCCGTTGCTGAGGTTGACGTCGAAGGGCGCGGTGAGATCGAGCATGTCGGCGCCGCGGTCGAAATCGGCTCCGGTTGCGGTCACCCGCGCGATCACGTCGTCGTTGATCGGCACGGCGGCCTTCACGTCCTCGAGCGTGATCTTGTTCGGGTTCTCGATATCCTGCAGCGCCCGGGTCGCGGTCATCGAATAGTTGATGCCGTCCTTGTTGCGGCCGGAGATGGCCGGGCGCTCCATGACGATCTTGCCGTTCTCGATGCGGGCGTTCTCGATCGAGAGGTTCTCCGGCAGGTAGGCGCGGATGATCGAGACGCCGATGAAGAGCGCCGAGATGACGAGCGCGGCGATGGGCAGCAGGATTTTCAGCTTCCGCACCAGAGCGGAATGGGCAAGCGCCGCCTGATAGGCGTCGAGATTTGGCTCGAACGCCGCCACAAGGCCTGCCGTCTTTCGAATGTGCTGCAGCATGGATGCCGGACTTTTCCTTAGATCTTGGCCCTTCCGCACGCCGTTCCCGGGCCGTCTCCGGAAAGGAGACCGGCGCGCGCAGGCCGTGCTTTGCCCGCCAATATGGTTTTTATTCATCAACAAACAATAACGGACAACATAAAAACGTGATGTGCCCTCCTACAAAACGCGCTAGAGAGCCTATCGAGGGTGCTCGACCCAGCAAATCGCCCGCGCATCGGGCCCGCGTATCGGGAAGGTGTTTCATGGATCAAATGGCAATTGCCGACCGGCGCTCGCTGCGCCGCAAGCTCAGCTTCTGGCGTGTCGTCGCCCTCCTCCTGCTGATCGGCATCGGGTTTGCGTTCTACCGGGTCGCTCTCGGAGACGGCGCCGGCGCGGCCGTGCCGCATGTCGCCCGCATCGAGATCTCCGGCATGATCACCGATGACAAGGAACTCCTGGAACGGCTGGAGCGGATTGCCGACAGCAGCCAGGCCAGGGCGCTCGTCGTCTCGATCTCCTCGCCCGGCGGCACCACCTACGGCGGAGAGCGCATCTTCAAGGCGATCCGCAACGTGGCTGCGAAAAAGCCGGTCGTCTCCGATATCCGCACGCTTGCGGCGTCCGCCGGCTATATGATCGCGACCGCCGGCGACCAGATCGTCGCGGGCGAAAGTTCGATCACCGGTTCGATCGGCGTGATCTTCCAGTATCCGCAGATCGACGAGATGATGAAGAAGATCGGCGTCTCGCTGGAGGAGATCAAGTCGGCGCCGCTGAAGGCCGAGCCCTCGCCCTTCCATCCGGCGAGCGAGGACGCCAGGACGATGATCCGCAACATGGTGATGGACAGCTACGGCTGGTTCGTCGATCTCGTCGCCGACCGCCGCAAGCTGCCGCGCGAGGACGTGCTGAAGCTTGCCGACGGCACGATCTTCACCGGGCGCCAGGCCCTCGGCGTCAAGCTCGTCGACAAGCTCGGCGGCGACGACGATATCCGCGCCTATCTGGAGTCGCGCGGCGTTTCGAAGGATCTGCCCGTCGTGGAGTGGAAGCAGCGTTCTTCCTCCTCGTCCTTCTGGCTCGCAGGCGCCCTTGCCGAATTCGTGAGGCAGACCGGTCTCGGCCAGGCGATCGCGCCCGAGACATTTCGCGCATTCGGCGCGGACAAGTTGTTTCTTGACGGTCTGGTCTCGGTTTGGCAGGTTGGGCGCGGTTGAAAATCTAAACTTTTCAGGGGGCAACCGTGATCAAGTCTGAATTGGTACAGATCGTTGCAGCTCGCAATCCGCATCTCTACCACCGCGATGTCGAGAACATCGTCAATGCTGTGCTTGATGAGATCACAGATGCCCTGGCGGGCGGAAATCGCGTCGAATTGCGCGGTTTCGGCGCCTTTTCGGTCAAGAACCGCCCCTCGCGCTCCGGTCGCAATCCCCGCACCGGAGAAAGCGTTTTCGTCGAGGAGAAATGGGTTCCCTTCTTCAAGACCGGCAAGGAATTGCGCGAGCGCCTGAATCCCGGCCTTGCGGATGAGGACGATTGATCCTCCCGGCCGCGGCCTTCCGCCGCCCTTGAAAGCCCGTAAACCGTACCTATTCTGCAACAGACGCCGTTCGAACGGCGGAATGGCTGCTGCCGGGAGATGCCGATGGATAAGCTCAAAAGGATCGTCAGCCTTGTGATCTTCGTGCCGCTCGGCATCGTGCTGATCGTACTTGCGGTGGCCAACCGCCAGACCGTCACGCTGGCGCTCAATCCTTTCCGCCCGGAAGACGGGGTCCTTGCGGTCAGCGGTCCGTTCTTCCTGTTCCTCTTCCTCGCCGTCCTGCTCGGCATGCTGGTCGGCGCAGCGGCCACATGGCTCAGCCAGGGCAAATACCGCAAGCAGGCGCGTGTCGAGGCGAAAGAGGCCGTCAGATGGCAGAGCGAGCACAAGGCGGCCCTGGCCGGCCGGGCCGCCCCGTCGCAATTGCCCGCGAAATAACGGCCTGCGAAACCGGAAAGCTCAGGCCTGGCCGTCGGCCCTGGCGACGACGGCCTTGCTGAAATCCGCGAAGAATTGCGTCGCGAGCTTCTGCGAGGTCGAATCGATCAGCCGTGAGCCGAGCTGGGCGATCTTTCCGCCGACCTGCGCCTTGGTCGCATAACGCAGCAGCGTGTCGGCGCCGTCTTCCACCAGCGTCACGCTTGCCGAACCCTTGGCGAAACCGGCGATGCCGCCCTTTCCCTCGCCGGAGATCGTGTAGCTTTCCGGCGGGTTGATGTCGGAAAGGGTCACCTCGCCGGTGAAGCTCGCCGAGACCGGGCCGATCTTCAGCTTCACGGTGGCGGCGAGTTCGGTCGGGGATTTCTGCTCCAGGCTCTGGCAGCCCGGAATACACTGGCGGAGGATTTCCGGGTCGTTCAGTGCCTGCCAGACCACTTCGCGGGGCGCCGCGATACGTTCTTCACCGCCCATATCCATGTGCTGATCCTCCCTGGAACACGTCGGCAATCATATTGCAGCGGCGGATGTTTTTGCCAAGGGGGACGTGAGGCGGACAGGCCGTCCGCCAAGAAAACCCCGGGCGTCACCGGCGCATGGCTTTGAAGAATGCGCGGCAGATGCTATCTGCTGCCTCACGAAGAAGAACCCAGGCGGATGAACGCATTGAAGAACAAGGAACGGCGGCCGGGTGAGAAGACCCGGCCGGAGGCCGGCAACCGGCAGGGGCGGGGGCATGCCGCCCCGTCGAGGCCGGCGGTCCGGCCGCAGGAGAAGGCCGCAAAACCCGCCGCGACGACGCCGGCCGAAAACCGGCCGCTGATCGCGCGCACCGGCGAGCTGCCGGCCGAGCGCGTGCCGGTTATCCTGGAATCCTCGGGCGCGGGCGATTTTCATCTGATCGACAGCGGAAAGGGCCTCAAGCTCGAGCAATACGGGCCATACCGCATCGTCCGTCCCGAGGCGCAGGCGCTCTGGCAGCCGTCCCTGCCTGCCCATGTCTGGGAAAAGGCGGATGCCGTCTTCACCGGCGACACCGACGAGGACGGCATGGGACGCTGGCGTTTTCCAAGGGAGGCGCTTGGCGAGAGCTGGCCGCTTTCGCTGCTCGGCGTCGATTTCCTCGGCCGCTTCACGGCCTTCCGCCATGTCGGCGTCTTCCCGGAACAGATCGTCCACTGGGACTGGATGAAGGCGCGCATCGAGGAGGCCCGGGGCGGGGCGGGGCGGCCGGTCAAGGTGCTCAACCTTTTCGGCTATACCGGCGTTGCTTCGCTTGTCGCTGCGGCGGCCGGCGCCGAGGTCACCCATGTCGACGCCTCGAAGAAGGCGATCGGCTGGGCGCGCGAGAACCAGGCGCTCGCCCGGCTCGACAGGGCGCCGATCCGCTGGATCTGCGAGGATGCCATGAAATTCATCCTGCGCGAGGAACGCCGCGGCAACCGCTACGACATCATCCTGACCGACCCGCCGAAATTCGGCCGTGGCCCGAACGGCGAGGTCTGGCAGCTCTTCGATCACCTGCCGCTGATGCTGGATATCTGCCGGGAGCTGCTGTCTGCGAAGGCGATCGGCCTTGTCCTCACCGCCTATTCCATCCGGGCGAGCTTCTATTCCATCCACGAACTGATGCGCGAGACGATGCGCGGGGCAGGCGGCGCGGTGGAATCGGGCGAACTCGTCATCCGCGAGGCGGGGCTTGACGGCAAGGGCCGCGGCCGTGCGCTTTCCACCTCTCTCTTCAGCCGTTGGGTGCCTGCATGATCGACGATTTCCAGAAATCGGGGCCAAGGCGGGTGGGGCAGGTGAAGGAAGTCACCTCGCTCGCCAACCCGATCATCAAGGATATCAAGGCGCTTGGCAACAAGAAGGACCGCGAGGAAAGCGGAACCTTCATGGCCGAGGGCCTGAAGCTCGTCATCGATGCGCTGGAGCTCGGCTGGTCGATCCGTACCCTTGTCTACGCCAAGGCCGCCAAGGGCAAGCCGCTGGTCGAGCAGGTCGCGGCAAGGACCGTGGCGCAGGGCGGGCTGGTGCTGGAGGTCAGCGAGAAGGTGCTGTCATCGATCACCCGCCGCGACAATCCGCAGATGGTGGTCGGGATTTTCGAACAGCGCTGGAAACGGCTCGATGACCTGAAGCCGGCAAGCGGCGAGACCCTCGTGGCGCTCGACCGGGTGCGCGATCCCGGCAATCTCGGCACGATCATCCGCACGGCGGATGCCGCCGGCGCGTCGGCCGTCCTGCTGGTCGGCGAATGCACCGATCCCTTTTCGCTGGAAACCGTGCGCGCCACCATGGGCTCGATCTTCGCCATGTCGGTCGTCAAATGCTCGGCCGGGGAGTTTCTCGCCTGGCAGAAGAGGTCCGACGCGCAGGTCGTGGCGACCCATCTCGCAGGCGCCGTCGATTACCGCACCGTCGACTACGCGAGGAAGCCGGTCGTCCTGCTGATGGGCAACGAACAGTCCGGCCTGCCGGACAATCTCGCCGGCGCGGCCGACCGCACCGTGCGCATCCCGCAGCAGGGCAGGGCCGATTCGCTCAATCTCGCGGTCGCCACCGCTGTCATGCTTTTCGAGGCGCGCCGCCATCTGCTGACCCTGGACGAGAAGAAATGACCGAACGCGCAGCCTTTCTCTCAAGACCGCTGGTGGCCCTGATCGTCATCGTCGTTGCGGTGGTCCTCGACCAGGCGGTGAAGATCGCCGTCGAAGCCTATCTTCCCATGGAAGAGGCCGTGCCGCTGCTTCCGGTCCTGGCTCTCTACCGCACCTACAATCTCGGCGTCGCCTTTTCGCTGCTCTCCGGCATGGAGCGCGAATTCATCGTCGGCATGCGGGTCCTCATCGTCGCATTCGTGCTCTGGCTCTGGCGCAGGACCCCGAAGGACCGGCCCTTTGCCCATGCCGGCTTCGCGCTGATCATCGCAGGCGCGATCGGCAACCTCATCGATGGGTTCGTCTACGGCCATGTGATCGATTATATCCTGTTTCACACGGCGACCTGGTCGTTCGCGGTCTTCAATCTGGCGGACAGCTTCATCACCATCGGGGCCGGGCTGGTCATCCTTGACGAACTTCTGGGGCCAAAAAAGATTGATCAGTAAATTTTTACCGGATTGATCTAAGGAATGGGAAAGAAACGCCGGTAGTCTTTCCCGCATGCGCGACATTGCCGAAATACATGACCGTATTACCAAAGCGTTCGCGTCTCCTGCCTCGGCCGATACAGCCGAATCGGCGGCCGAACAGGTCGTGCCCGCGTTGGGGCTGCGCCTGACGGACGACCGAAACCGGTCCTCAGGCGCGATAACCGCTCTCTTTTCCCGCGCGTCTGGATGGTTCCGCCGGCGCACCGTCGCCCGGCTCCATCACGCCTGGCAGGAGGCGGAGGCCGCCAGCGCGGCCAAATCCCGCCAGATCGCCACCGTCGTCCATGAAATCCGCACGCCACTGAACGGCATCCTCGGCATGACCCATCTGCTCGGCCAGACGAAGCTGACGGCGGAACAGCAGAATTACCTGAGCGGCATCCGCCAGTCGGGCCACGCGCTCGCCCAGCTCGTGGAAGACCTTCTCGACTATTCGACGCTGGAGGCCGGCCGCTTCCGGCTGAATAACCGCGCGGAAAACCTGCGCCACCTGATCGAGAGCGTCGTCGAGATGCTGGCGCCCCGCGCGCATGAAAAGCGCATCGAGATCGCCGCCACCGTCGCGGCCGACCTGCCCGATCTTCTCGATTTCGACCCGGCGCGCATGCGGCAGGTGCTTTTCAACGTCATCGGCAACGCGGTGAAGTTCACCATTGAGGGCGGCGTGCTGGTGCGGGCCTTCATCGAGAGCGGCGTGGTCGCCATCGCCGTCGCCGATACCGGTCCCGGCATGACCGCCGAGGAACAGGCCCGGATCTTCGGGGAATTCGAGCAGGCCGGCACCGCGGAAGCGCGCAGCGGCGGCACCGGCCTCGGGCTCGCCATCGCATCGCGCATCCTCACCGAATTCGGCGGCTCGCTTTCCGTCGCCAGCCGCAAGGGAACCGGCACGACCTTCACCATCCGCTTTCCGCTGCACCTGGCGGAAGCGGCCCAGTCGGGGGCGATCGAAAGGAACCAGTTGCTGGCCCGCTCGCGCGTCCTGCTTCTGGCGCCGGAAGGACCCGCCGCCACCGCGACCGTCTCGACGATCCAGACGCTCGGCGGCCGTTGCCGCCATGTGTCCAGCACCGCCGACGCGCAGGCGCTGATCGACCGGGAGGCGGGCGGTTCCATGCCGTATACCGATCTGATCGTCGACCACCGGCTCGCATCGGACTACGCCAACGAGAAGGCGCATGCGCCGCTCCATCGCATCCTGCTCGTCAACCCGGAGGAAAGAGCCTCCCAGCCGCAGGATTTCTTCGACGCCTGGCTGATCCGGCCGCTTCGGGAGAAATCGCTGATCGACGTGCTGAGCGGCCGGCTGAGGGGGTTCCGCACGCGCGACGTGCTCAGCGACGTCCAGCCGCCCCCGCCGTCCGCCGAGGCGCGAAATGCCGCGGGGCTCGACGTGCTCCTCGGCGAGGATGATCCCGTCAGCGCGATGCTGATTCGCGCCATCCTCGGAAAGGCGGGGCATCGCGTCCGCCTTTCCGAGGATTTTCCGGCGATGATCGACGCCGCATCGAAGCAGGATATCCGGCCGGATCTCATCATTTCCGACATGCACATGCCCGGCGGCAGCATTTTCGATCTCCTTTCGGCGATACGTGACGAGAGCAGCCCGGATACGGGCCTGGCCGTTCCGGTGATCGTGCTGACCGGCGAGAGCAGCGAAGCGGTCCATCGCGAGGCGCTTCTCGGCGGCGCCTGCCGCGTGCTCGGCAAGCCGGTCGATCCGCTAAAACTTCTTGAGGAAATCCGCGCCCTGGGTCTTCTTCCCGACACGGAACGTCAACAGGTCCGTTGACGGGATCATCCGCGGAACATATTGTGACAACAGCTGTCACGTTCTTGTCGCAGAGACGTGATTTATGGCGGTGATCCAACCGGTACGGGAAGAATCACCGTGACAATTGAACTCCTGAACCGTGAATTGACCCCTGAAACAAACCAGGCAGCGGCACCCACACTGAGCGGCGATGTGCTGGGCCGTATAGGCACGCTCGAAACCCGTCTGGCGCGCAACGATCGGGAGATCGATGCCGCACAGGCGGTTCGTTATCGCGTATTCGTCGACGAGATGAATGCGACCCTGAACCCGGACGCGATGCGCAGCCATCGCGACATCGACGCCTACGACGCGATCTGCGACCACCTTCTGGTCGTCGACAACGCCATCGAAGGCGATATCGAAGACCAGATCGTCGGCACCTACCGCCTGCTGAGGCAGGAAGTGGCGCTCGCCAACGGCGGCTTCTATTCGGCATCCGAGTTCGATATCGAACCGCTGCTCGCCCGCCATCCGGACAAGCAGTTCATGGAGCTCGGCCGCTCCTGCGTGCTGCCGGATTATCGCACCAAGCGGACGGTGGAACTGCTCTGGCAGGGCAACTGGGCCTATTCGCTGAAGCACGGCATGCACGCCATGTTCGGCTGCGCATCCTTCGCGGGCACCCAACCGGAAGAGCATGCGCTGGCGCTTTCCTTCCTGCACCATACCGTTCTGGCAAAGGGTGACTGGGCCGTGTCCGCCCGTCCGGAACTCCATTGCCAGATGGATCTGATGCCGCCCGAGGCCGTCAACGCCCGCAAGGCGCTGACCACGCTGCCGCCGCTGATCAAGGGCTACCTGCGTCTCGGCGCGATGATCGGCGACGGTGCGGTGGTGGACCACGCTTTCAATACGACCGACGTTCTGGTCGTGCTGCCGATCGCCTCGATCTCCAGCCGCTACGTCAACTACTACGGCGCCGACGCGGGCCGTTTCGCGAGCTGAGGGTTATCCGGGGCCTGTCGACGGAAGCAGGCCGCTCGCCTCCTGAACCGCGCATGCCAGCCTTTTGAATCCACGCATCGTGCTTTCCGAAAATCGGTTCCGGTTTTCGGGCCGATGCTGTAGGCCATTCATTCCGGGGCCAGCCGCGTCCGGGCGACGCGGGCAAAGGCGACCGCAGAAAAAAGACCATGGCCGTCCCTCAGAACAAAGACGAACTGCTCAAGGCTATCGATTCGAGTTTCGCCAGACTCCTGAAAGAGCTGGAGGCGGTTCCGCCGGATTTGGTCGAAGAGCCCGGCATGGAAGGCCATGCGCAGGGAACGCGGATGAGCGTTTCCGATCTGGTCGCCTACCTGATCGGATGGAACGAACTCGTCCTGAAATGGCTGGAAAGGGATGCCGCCGGACAGCCGGTCGATTTCCCCGAAACGGGTTTCAAGTGGAACGAACTCGGCAGGCTCGCGCAGAAATTCTACCGCGATTACCGGGGCATCGCCTTCGACGGCCTGCTTGAACGTCTCGGCGCGGCAAGGGCGCGGATCGTCTCCGTCATCGAGAGCTGCGACAACGACGGCCTTTACGGACGCCCATGGTATGGGAAATGGACGATGGGGCGGATGATCCAGTTCAATACCGCGTCGCCCTACGACAATGCGCGCGGCCGCCTGCGGACGTGGCTGAAGGCGAAGGGCGTCCCGCGAAAGCGGCAGGTTCCGCAGGCAGGATCGCGAAAGCCGGAAGGATGAGATCCGGCGGCCCGGACGGAAGGCGGGAGCGCCGAACGCGCTCCCGTTCCGGGTTCAGGAGCCGGCGTTGTAGGCCGCGATCGCCGCCATGTTGACGATGTCGGTGTCCTTCGCGCCCATCGAGGTGATCTGGACGGACTTGTCGAGGCCGACGAGCAGCGGGCCGATGACCGTCGAGGCGCCGAGTTCCTGCAGCATCCGCGTCGAGATCGAGGCGGAATGGATCGCCGGCATGACGAGCACGTTGGCGGTGCCGGAAAGGCGGCAGAACGGATACTGTTCCATGCGGTGCGGATTGAGCGCCACGTCGGCCGCCATCTCGCCGTCGAATTCGAAATCGACGCGCCGCTGGTCGAGGATCTTCACTGCCTCGCGTACCCGTTCCGAGCGCTCGCCGATCGGCTGCCCGAAGGTGGAATAGGCGAGCATCGCCACGCGCGGCTCGTAACCCATGCGGCGCGCGAGCCGGGCGGCTTCGACGGCGATGTCGGCGAGGTCCTCGGCGCCCGGCATGTCGTGGACGGCGGTGTCGGCCACGAAGATCGTCCGGCCCCGGGCGACCACGAGCGAGACGCCGATGACCCTGTGCCCGGGCTTGGCGTCGACGCAGCGGCGCACATCCTGCAGCGCGGTCGCATAGTTGCGGGTCGCCCCCGTCACCATCGCGTCCGCGTCGCCGACCGCCACCATGGTCGCCGCGAAATGGTTGCGGTCGTTATGGATCAGGCGCTGGACGTCGCGATGGAGGAAGCCCTGGCGCTGCAGGCGGGCGTAGAGATGGTCGATATAGGCATCGACACGGGTCGAGAGGCGCGCATTGACGATCTCGATTCCCGGCCGCTCGAGGTCGATGCCGGCTTTTTCCGCGGTGGCGCGGATCACGTCGTCGCGGCCGAGCAGGATTGCGGTGCCGAGCCCCTGCTGGCAGAAGGAGATCGCCGCGCGCATGACCTGTTCCTCTTCCGCCTCGGCGAACACGACGCGTTTGGGAAAGCGGCGGACGCGCTCGTAGATGCTCTGCGTCGTCGCGGCGATCGGGTCGCGGCGGGCGGAGAGTTCGCGGCCATAGGCGGCAAGGTCGGTGATGTTCCTGCGGGCGACGCCGCTTTCCATGGCCGCTTCCGCGACCGCGACGGGGATCGCCGAGATCAGCCGCGGGTCGAAGGGCACGGGGATGATGTATTGCGCGCCGAAACGCGGCCGGTTGCCCTGGTAGGCGGCGGCGACGTCATCCGGCACGTCCTCGCGGGCGAGGTTTGCCAGCGCCCTGACGGCGGCGATCTTCATCGCGTCGTTGATCTGGCTGGCGCGCACGTCGAGCGCGCCGCGGAAGATGTAGGGGAAGCCGAGAACGTTGTTGACCTGGTTCGGATAGTCGGACCGGCCGGTCGCCATGATCGCGTCGTCACGGATGCGGGCGACCTCTTCCGGCGTGATTTCCGGGTCCGGGTTGGCCATGGCGAAGATGATCGGCTTGTCCGCCATGGAGCGGATCATGTCTTCCGTGAAGGCGCCCTTCTGGGAGAGGCCGAGCACCACGTCGGCTCCCTTCATGGCTTCCGCCAGCGTCCGCCGGTCGGTCTTGACCGCATGCGCCGATTTCCACTGGTTCATGCCCTCGGTGCGGCCCTGGTAGATGACGCCCTTGGTGTCGCAGAGGATGATGTTGTCGGGGTTGAAGCCCATCGCCTTGATCAGCTCCACGCAGGCGATCGCGGCAGCGCCGGCGCCGTTGCAGACGAGTTTGGCGCTCTTCAGGTCGCGGCCGGTCAGCTCCAGCGCGTTGATCAGGCCCGCGGCGGCGATGATCGCCGTGCCGTGCTGGTCGTCGTGGAAGACCGGGATGTCCATCAGCTCGCGCAGGCGGCTTTCGATGATGAAGCATTCCGGCGCCTTGATGTCCTCGAGATTGATGCCGCCGAATGAGGGGCCGAGAAAGCGCACGCAGTTGATGAATTCGTCGACATTTTCGGTGTCGACTTCGAGATCGATGGAATCGACGTCGGCGAAGCGCTTGAACAGCACCGACTTGCCTTCCATCACCGGTTTCGAGGCGAGCGCCCCGAGATTGCCGAGGCCGAGGATCGCGGTTCCGTTGGAGATCACGGCCACCATGTTGCCACGGGTCGTATAGTCGTAGGCGGTGGCGGGATCGGCCGCGATCGCCTTGACCGGCACGGCCACGCCCGGCGAATAGGCGAGCGAAAGGTCGCGCTGCGTCGCCATCGGCTTGGTCGGATTGATTTCCAGCTTGCCGGGTCGGCCCTCGGCGTGGAAATCCAGCGCTTCCTGCTCGGTCACGGAAGCGCGCGTGCGGGTAGTCCCGTGTCCAGCCCCGTGTCCACCATTGTCGTTGACGGGCATGTCTCCTCCAGCTTCAGCTTTTTGTGGGCAGCCGTTCTTGAGGCCGCGGCAGATGTTGTCTTTCAGGGGCCAACATCGATAGTGTCGTCAGTTCCCTTGCGCAACAAAAATTCGGTTCCGTGACCCAGTTTGAAAGATTCCCCATCGACGTCCAAAGGGGCGAACCCCTGAATGCCGCCGAGCTCGCCTCGGAGGAAAGCCGCGCATCCGCGACGCCGATGATGGAGCAATATATCGAGATCAAGGCGAACAATCCGGGTTCGCTGCTCTTCTATCGCATGGGCGATTTCTACGAGCTCTTCTTCGAGGATGCGGTTGATGCGTCGCGTGCGCTCGGCATCACGCTCACGAAGCGCGGCCAGCACATGGGGCTGGATATTCCGATGTGCGGCGTTCCGGTGCATGCCGCCGACGACTATCTCCAGAAGCTCATCGCGCTCGGTTTCCGCGTCGCCGTCTGCGAACAGGTGGAAGACCCGGCGGAGGCCAAGAAGCGCGGCTCGAAATCGGTGGTGAAGCGCGACGTCGTGCGCCTCGTCACGCCCGGCACGATCACCGAGGAAAAGCTGCTCGTCGCCTCCGAATCGAATTACCTGATGACGCTCGCCCGCATCCGGGGAACGGCCGAGGCGCAGATGGCGCTTGCCTGGATCGATATCTCCACCGGCGTTTTCCGGCTTGCCGAGACGGATCAGTCGCGCCTGCTCGCCGATATCCTGCGCATCGATCCGCGCGAGCTGATCCTGCCCGATACGATCTTCCATGACGCGGAGCTGAAGCCGGTCTTCGACGTGCTGGGCAAGGTCGCGACGCCGCAGCCTTCCGTGCTGTTCGACAGCGCCACGGCGGAAGGCCGCATCGCGCGTTATTTCGGGGTCGGCACGCTCGATGGTTTCGGCACGTTTTCCCGCTCCGAACTCGCAGCCGCTGCGGCCGCGATCGCCTATGTCGAGAAGACGCAGATTTCCGAACGGCCGCCGCTCGGCCGGCCGGAACGGGAAAGCGGCGTCTCCACGCTCTTCATCGACCCTGCGACCCGGGGCAATCTGGAGCTTGTGAAGACGCTTTCGGGGGAGCGCGACGGCACGCTTTTGAAAGCGATCGACCGCACGGTCACCGGCGGCGGCGCACGGCTGCTCGCCGAGCGGCTGATGTCGCCGCTGACCGATCCGGACCGCATCAACCGCCGCCTCGACTCGGTTTCCTTCCTGCTGGAGGAGCCGGGCCTCTGCGGCGATCTGCGTTCGGCGTTGAAACATGTGCCGGACATGCCGCGCGCCCTGTCGCGGCTGGCGCTCGACCGCGGCGGTCCGCGCGATCTCGGCTCCATCCTGCAGGGCCTGGAAGCGGCGCGCGGCGTCGCGGCCTTCATGGACGCGGCCATGCTGCCGGAGGAACTGGGCGAGGCGCTCGCGGGCCTGAAGGCCCTGCCGCTGCATCTCGAATCCATGCTCGGCAACATGCTGGCCGGGGAATTGCCGCTCCTGAAACGCGATGGCGGCTTCCTGGCCGAAGGCGCCCATTCCGAACTGGACGAGGTGCGGGCGCTGCGCGACCAGTCGCGCAAGGTGATCGCCGGCCTTCAGCTTCAATATGCCGAGGAGACCGGCATCAGGTCGCTGAAGATCAAGCACAACAATGTGCTGGGCTATTTCATCGAGGTGACGGCCGGCAATGCCGGCACGATGACCGACACGCCGGAAGGCAAGGCGCGCTTCATTCACCGCCAGACCATGGCGAATGCCATGCGCTTCACCACGACCGAGCTTGCCGATCTGGAAAGCCGCATTGCCAACGCCGCCGACCGGGCGCTGACGATCGAGCTGGAAGCCTTCGACAGGATGGTGGAGGCCGTCACCTCCGAGGCCGAGACGATCAAGGCCGGCGCGCGGGCGCTCGCCGTCATCGATGTCGCGGCCGGCCTCGCGATGCTGGCCGAGGAATGGGATTACCGCCGTCCGGTGGTGGACGATTCCCGCATGTTCTCGATCGAGGGCGGCCGCCATCCGGTGGTCGAGCAGGCGCTGCGCCGCCAGTCCTCCGGCCCGTTCATCGCCAACGATTGCGATCTTTCGCCGAGCGGTGGCGGCGAATTCGGGGCGCTCTGGCTGCTGACCGGCCCGAACATGGGCGGTAAGTCGACCTTCCTGCGCCAGAACGCGCTGATCGCCATCCTTGCCCAGATGGGCTCCTTCGTGCCGGCGGCCTCGGCGCATATCGGTATCGTCGACCGGCTCTTCTCCCGCGTCGGCGCGTCGGACGACCTTGCGCGCGGCCGCTCCACCTTCATGGTCGAGATGGTCGAGACGGCGGCGATCCTCAACCAGGCGAGCGACCGTTCGCTGGTCATCCTCGACGAGATCGGCCGCGGCACGGCGACGTTCGACGGCCTGTCGATCGCCTGGGCGGCGGTGGAGCACCTGCATGAGGCGAACCGCTGCCGCGGCCTTTTCGCCACCCATTTCCATGAACTCACCGTGCTCTCGGAAAAGCTGAACCGGCTTTCCAACGCCACGATGCGGGTCAAGGAATGGGACGGCGAGGTGATCTTCCTGCACGAGGTCGGGCCGGGTGCGGCCGACCGCTCCTACGGCATTCAGGTCGCCCGGCTCGCCGGTCTTCCCGATTCCGTGGTTGCCCGCGCCCGTGACGTGCTGACCAAGCTTGAGGATTCCGACCGCAAGAACCCGGCGAGCCAGCTCATCGACGACCTGCCGCTCTTCCAGGTGGCCGTGCGCCGCGAGGAAACAAGGCGCGCCGGCCCGTCGAAGGTGGAGGAGGCGCTGAAGGCGATCAATCCGGATGACATGACCCCGCGCGATGCGCTCGATGCGCTCTACGCGCTGAAGAAGCAGCTCGGAAGTTAAGTCTGCGCTTTTTGGGATGAGAGGGAGAATTCTCAAACGTTTCATGTAGTGCGCCGTGTTCTCAATCGCCCCATGTCTTTCCGCGCCGGACATGGTAAAGGCCTTCGGAAATCATGATCGAGACCGCTTTCACCGGATATCCGCGTTGCTCTCCGTTCCCTTGCCCTTCATCGCAGGCCTCGTCTTCGCGCTGGCGCTCTATCGCAGCCTGAAGGGCGTCGAAGTCTCCGGCACCCGTCGCTATTTCCATGCTTTCCTCGTTCTCTACGCGCTGCAGGGCGTCGGCATCGGACTGCGCTTCGGTTACGGGGTGGAAAGACTGGCGCCGTTCCTGCCCGTCTCCGCCTCCGCGATGGCGCCGCTTGCCTTCCTGGCCTTTCGCGGGTTGACGGCGAAGCCGCTTCCAAGGCCCTGGCTGCATGTCCTGCCGCCTCTGGCGGTCGCCGTCTCCGTGGCGTTCTTCCGCGACGCCGTCGATCTGCTGCTGCTTGCCGTTTTCCTCGCCTATGGCTTCGCCCTGTGGCGACTGACGGTCGCGGACGGAGACGAGGTGATGGCGGAGGCCTCGCTGCAGCGCATGCGCCCGGCGCTTCGCGCGGCCCGGTTGACGGCCGGGCTGATGCTGTTCTTCGCGGTGAGCGATGCGGCGCTCGCCGTCTATTCGGACCTCTACGGACCGGGGGATGTGCCCCGGGCGGTCGCGGTCATGAATCTCGCCGCGCTCGCCGCCGTGCTCGTCTATTATTTCGCGCCGGATTTTTCGGCCGCGCGGGAGCCGGTAGCGCCCGCGACGCAGGCGACGGAAGAGGACCGCGCCATGCTTGCCCGCGTGGAAGCCGCCCTTGACGAGCGGGACCTTTACAAGAGCGAGGACCTCAGCCTCGCGAAGCTTGCCCGCAGGGCGGGGTTTCCCGCCCGCGACGTGTCCGCCGCGGTCAACCGCGCAACCGGCCTCAACGTCTCGCAATTCGTCAACAACCGCCGCATCGCGGAAGCCTGCCGCCTGCTGCGGGAAAGCGAGGCGACGGTCACCCGGATCATGTTCGACGCCGGCTTTTCGACGAAATCGAACTTCAACCGCGAATTCCGCCGCGTCACCGGCATGAGCCCGGCGCAATACCGGGCGGAGGCGAGGGCGGGGCAGGGCGGAGGCAAGGCGCGGGCTTGAACTTCGCGGCCGGAAGAAACAACTTTGAAACGGCTGACGACGATAATCGTTGGTCAAGGCGTCCCAAAATCGTTATAGCCTCCCCTCGGCAGGCCGGCGCCGGCAGGATAACATGGCCAGACACGACATAGATTTCTCCGAACTTCTCGACGTGGCCCGCCTCCGGGCCGATTGCCGCACGATCATCACGGAAAAGGACCGGCCGCAGCTCGAAGTGCGTGCGGCGCTCTTGCCGATCCTGCGGCGCGCCAGCGTCGAGGGCCGCCAGAAGGTGCGGGAACTGCTGGCAAGGGACGGCAGCGGGCTGAACTGCGCGCGCCGCATTTCCTGGCTTCAGGACGAGCTCATCCGCGCCCTGCACGCGATGATCGGAGAAAGCCTTTATCCGGAAGGCGGCCATATCGCCGTGGTCGCGGTCGGGGGCTACGGGCGCGGCACGCTGGCGCCGGGGTCGGATATCGACCTTCTTTTCCTGCTGCCGGAAAAGAATTCCGACAACATGCGCAAGGCCGTCGAATTCCTGCTCTACGTGCTCTGGGACATGGGCTTCAAGGTGGGCCATGCGACGCGCACCGTCGAGGAATGCATCCGCCTTGCCAGAACGGACATGACGATCCGCACCGCCATTCTCGAAACCCGCTACATCTGCGGCAGCGAGACGCTGGTGGAGACCCTGCAGACCCGTTTCGACAGGGAAATCGTTGCCGATACCGGCCCCGAATTCATCGCCGCCAAGCTTGCCGAGCGCGACCAGCGGCACGAGAAGGCGGGCGATACCCGTTATCTCGTCGAGCCGAACGTCAAGGAGGGCAAGGGCGGCCTTCGCGATCTCCACACGCTCTTCTGGATCGCCAAATATTATTACCGGGTCCGCGATACCGAGGAACTGGTCAAGCTCGGCGTGCTGTCACGCAAGGAATGGCTGCTGTTCGAAAAGGCGGACGACTTCCTGTGGGCGGTGCGCTGCCACATGCATTTCCTCACCGGCAAGGCGGAGGAACGGCTTTCCTTCGATATCCAGCGCGAGATCGCCGAAAGCCTGGGTTATCATTCGCGCCCCGGCCTTTCCGCCGTCGAGCGCTTCATGAAGCATTACTTCCTGGTCGCCAAGGATGTCGGCGACCTGACCCGCATCTTCTGCGCCGCGCTGGAGGAACAGCAGGCGAAAGCCGCTCCGGGCCTGACCAAGCGCGTCATTTCCCGCTTCACCAAACGGCTCCACAAGATCCCCGGCACGCTCGATTTCGTCGAGGATCGCGGCCGCATCACGCTCGCCGACCCGGATGTCTTCAAGCGCGACCCGGTCAATATCATCCGCTTCTTCCATGTGGCGGACATCAACGGGCTGGAACTGCATCCCGATGCGCTGAAGCGCATGACGCGCTCGCTCTCGCTGATCGACAACGACGTGCGCGAGAACGAGGAGGCGAACCGGCTCTTCGTTTCCATGCTGACCTCGCGCCGCGATCCGGCGCTGATGCTGCGCCGGATGAACGAGGCGGGCGTGCTCGGCCGCTTCATTCCCGAATTCGGCAAGGTCGTCGCGATGATGCAGTTCAACATGTATCATCACTATACGGTGGACGAGCACCTGATCCGCTCCGTCGAGGCGCTCTCCGAGGTGGACCAGGGCAAGGCCGCGGACATCCACCCGCTCTCCAACAAGCTGATGCCGGGCATCGAGGACCGCACGGTGCTCTATGTCGCCGTGCTGCTGCATGACATAGCCAAGGGCCGCCAGGAGGATCACTCGGTCGCCGGCGCGCGGATCGCGCGCAAGCTCTGCCCGCGCCTCGGCCTCAGCGCCAAGCAGACGGAACTGGTCGTCTGGCTGATCGAGCAGCATCTCCTGATGTCGATGACGGCCCAGACCCGCGACCTGCACGACCGCAAGACGATCACCGACTTCGCCGAGAAGGTCCAGTCGATGGACCGGCTGAAGCTGCTTCTGGTCCTGACGATCTGCGATATCCGCGCGGTCGGCCCCGGGGTCTGGAACGGCTGGAAGGGCCAGTTGCTGCGCACGCTCTATTACGAGACCGAGCTCCTGCTCTCCGGCGGCTTCTCGGAAGTCTCCCGCAAGGAGCGCGCCAAGGTGGCGGAGGAGGAGCTGTTCAAGGCCCTTTCCGACTGGAGCCAGAAGGATCGCCGCACCTATTCCAAGCTGCATTACCAGCCCTACCTGCTCTCGGTCTCGCTGGAAGACCAGGTCCGGCATGCGAAATTCATCCGCGATGCGGACAAGGCCGGCCAGGCGCTTGCCACCATGGTGCGCACCGACAGTTTCCACGCCATCACCGAGATCACGGTGCTCGCGCCCGACCATCCGCGCCTCCTGTCGATCATTGCCGGCGCCTGCGCGGCGGCCGGCGCCAACATCGCCGACGCGCAGATCTTCACGACATCGGACGGCCGCGCGCTCGATACGATCATGGTCAGCCGCGAATTCCAGGTGGACGAGGACGAGCTGCGCCGCGCCGGCACGATCAGCCGCATGATCGAGGACGTGCTCTCGGGCAAGAAACGGCTGCCGGAAGTCATCGCGACGCGCGCCAGGTCCCGCAAGCGCAACAAGACCTTCACCATCCCGCCCTCGGTCATCATCTCGAACGGCCTGTCGAACAAGTTCACGGTCATCGAGGTGGAATGCCTCGACCGCACCGGCCTGCTTGCCGATATCACCGCCGTGCTTGCCGACCTCTCGCTCGACATCCATTCGGCGCGCATCACCACATTCGGCGAAAAGGTCATCGACACGTTCTACGTCACCGACCTCGTCGGCCAGAAGGTCGTCAACGAAAACCGGCAGGGCAATATTTCCGCGCGGCTGAAGGCCGTCATGGCCGAGCAGGAGGACGAGCTGCGCAGCGGCATGCCGGCCGGCATCATCGCGCCGGCCCCGAGTCCGGAACCCGCTCCTGCCCCGCCGCGCAGGACCAAGGCCAGCGCGTGAGCTTGGTCATGAGACGTTACAGATCAGGAGCGAGCTTCCTTACCCCCCTCTGGCCTGCCGGGCATCTCCCCCACAAGGAGGGAGATGCCCGGCAGGCCAGAGGGGGTATGATCGCAAACGCCGACATGACTTCATGCAATCCAGTGAGCACCCTCCCATGAGCCTCGTCAAGAAATTCGCGACCGTCGGCGGCGCGACGCTCGGCAGCCGCGTCTTCGGCTTCGCGCGCGAGACGCTGATGGCGGCCGCGCTCGGCACCGGCCCGATGGCCGACGTCTTCTACGCCGCCTTCCGTTTCCCCAACCTCTTCCGCCGGCTCTTTGCCGAAGGCGCGTTCAATGCCGCCTTCGTGCCGCTGTTCTCCAAGGAGATCGAGGCGAACGGCGTCGAGGGCGCCAGGCGTTTTTCCGAGGAGGTTTTCGGCGTCCTGTTCTCCGCGCTGATGCTGATCACCATCGTCATGGAACTGATGATGCCCTGGCTGGTGGAATGGATCATCGCGCCGGGTTTCGCGGGCGACGCGGAAAAGACCTCCATCACCATCCGCATGGCGGCGGTGATGTTCCCCTATCTCATGTGCATGTCGCTGACGGCGATGCTGAGCGGCATGCTCAATTCGCTGCACCATTTCTTCGCCGCGGCCGTCGCGCCGGTCTTCCTCAACCTGGTGATGATCGGCGCGCTGTTTTACGGCCTCTGGGTCGGTGCCGATCCGCTGACGATCGCCTGGTATCTTTCCTGGAGCGTGCTGGCGGCCGGCGTCCTGCAGCTTGCCGTCGTTTATGCGGGCGTGCGTCATGCCGGCATCAATATCGGCTTCCGCCGCCCGCGCATGACGCCGAACGTCAAGCGCCTGCTGGTTCTGGCGATCCCGGCCGCCGTCACCGGCGGCATCACCCAGATCAACCAGATCATCGGCCAGGCGATCGCGTCGGGCAAGGAAGGAGCGATCGCGGCCCTGCAATATGCGGACCGCATCTACCAGCTTCCGCTCGGCGTCGTCGGCGTCGCGGTGGGCGTCGTGCTCCTGCCGGAGCTTTCAAGGGCGCTCAAGGGCGGCCACATGCGCGAGGCCGCCAATATCCAGAACCGCTCGATCGAATTCGTGCTGTTCCTGACGCTGCCGGCCGCCGCCGGCCTCTGGATTTTGTCCGATGCGATCATCCGCGTGCTTTACGAGCGCGGCGCCTTCTCGGCGGAAAACACCGCGGTAGTGGCCTCGATCCTGGCGATCTACGGCATCGGCCTTCCGGGCTTCGTGCTGATCAAGGCGCTGCAGCCGGGCTTTTACGCCCGCGAGGACACCAGGACGCCGATGCGCTTCACCATGATCTCGGTCGTCATCAATTCGGGACTGGCGATCTCGCTCTTTCCGCTGATCGCCGAACGCGGCATCGCGACGGCGGAAGCCACCGCCGGCTGGACCAATACGGTCCTGCTCTTTTCGACGCTGCTCTGGCGCGGCGATCTCGTCTGGGAATGGGCGCTTGCAAAACGCGTCGGCTTGCTTCTCGTTTCGGCCGGCATGATGTCGGCGGCGCTCGTTTATGCGCTGCCCTATGCCGGCCCGTGGCTGCAGCCCGAGATCTCGCTTCTCCGGCAGGTCGCGGCGCTCGGCTGTCTGCTGGCGCTCGCAATGGTCGTCTATTTCGCTTCAGCCTTCCTGATCGGCGGCGCCGACATGGGCATGATCCGGCGAAACCTGAAACGGAAGGCCACATCGAAGGCGCAGCAGTGATATGCGGGAAAATGCAAGCCTCCCCGGCGATCCTTCGAGTTTCGCGGTAGTTCGGCGGCTGACGGCTTCAGCTTTTTGTTTTTGTGCATGTCGTTGCCGCAAAACCGTCACACGCTTTCGCGCGACCGGCATCAGGAACGGCTGCTTCGCTTGAGGCTGGCCAGGCCTTTTCCCTTGCCGCAATACGCCCAGCGGCGTTTCGGGCCGATGTCCACATGGACGATGCCGTTGCAATAGCGGCCGATGCCGCCGATCCCGGGCGCGGTGGCGGCCGCGGCGAGGATCGCTTTTTCCGAAACGCCAGGAACGCGGATATCGGCCGCATAACAGCGGGTGTGCTGCGATCTGCCGGAATGCGGCCGGTGGCCGGATGTCACCATGGGCTTGCGGCCCGTTTCCCTGGCGATATGGGCGAGGATCGCGCCGAGCTTTTCCGGAAAGCAGCTCGTCCGGACACTGATCCGCTGAACGGTGTAGAAGGCGGTGTAGTCGTGCTTGAAGACGTTGCCCCGGCGTTTTTGGCCTTGGCCAGCCTCGGCATCGATGCTGAGGCCGAGCGTCAGAAGGCAGGCCAGCGCGACGCGGAAAATCATGCGCATGGGTTTTATCCCCCGAAAAGAGACCGGTCTTCATGACCGGTTAACCGTGGTGTTCGGCGGGTGTTTCTTTTCTAAAAAAGGCGTGAATAAGGAGGATTATGCTCAAAAATGGGAAATCGTCTGCCTAAAAGGCTAATATCCATTAACACTTTCGAAGTAGGGCGGAGAAGAATTTTGCCTTTCGAGGTATAAAAGGCGGCTGTTTTTCCGGCCCCGGGAGGGGTGTTGGACATCCGATGGACGGGTCGGCTCCGGGCGGGGACGATTTGCGTCCCTCCCGAAAGTTCCGGCGCCTGGATTACGGTCTAAATTATTGATTTTTATGTTTCCTCTGCAGGGGAAAGACCGGCTGTGCGCCTTGTCTCATCCCCGCCTCCTCACCCCATGCCTACAATCTGCCCGTCCCGCTCTCGGATACACCAGGAGGCGTTCTGGCGAGGCGGGGCCGGCGCGGGCGGTGAGGGTAGGACGCAGAACCTCATCGTCCGGGTCCGCGGAAAATGGTCTCCCTCCGGCGACACGGGGAGAGGTGAAGGCAAACGGACCGGCCCTCATCTCTTGATGCCCGAAGAGCGCGCCGGGCGTGCCTGTGCGGCACACATGGTGGCCCGACGGATGGTTTCGCCGGATTTTTGTCCGTCGATCCAATCGAAAGCCTGGCGGAAGAAAAACCGTCCGGAAGGGCCAAGGCAGAGGGGCCGCAGTCGCGGGCACAAACCGCCGAACGGGGCGCTGGGAGGTGTCACCCAAACTAAAACTTACGAGGCAGCTTTCAGCGCCCCGTCCGATCCTCGCCCCTGATCCGGGGAGCGAAAAAGAAAAAGCGCCATGCACCAAGGGGTCGTGTATCTATCGCTACCCTCACCCTTTTCACAGGAAGCCGCCATGCCCGATCAGTCGCTCTTTCTCGTAACCCTCGTCATCGATGACTATGATCGCGCCAGGGATTTCTATTGCGGTTCGCTCGGTTTCGAATGCCGCGAGGATACCCTTCTGCCGGATGGCAAGCGCTGGGTCGTGGTGCGGCCAAAGGGCGGTGACGGCGCGGCATTGCTGCTGGCGAAGGCCGCGACGGAGGAGCAACGGGCGGCGATCGGAAACCAGACGGGCGGCCGCGTCGGCTTCTTCCTGAAGACCGACGATTTTTCCCGCGACCACGCGGCGATGCTGGCGAGAGGCGTGCGGTTTCTGGAAGCGCCGCGGCATGAAGCCTATGGCACGGTCGCGGTGTTCCGCGATCCCTACGGCAACACCTGGGATCTGATCGAGCATGCGGCCTGAGCAATTCCAGGAAAAGCGGGAGCGGTTTTCCGTCCGGAGTTGCGTCGAAACAAACTGAGGCCTTGATTGCGCCTCGCCGCCCGTGCATAAGCCCGCCCGTTAGCTACATGGCCCGCGGGGCGCGATAACCGGAGACGTTCACACCTTCCGGGATCGCGGAATCCAGGGCCTGGGGCCTTCCAACAGCCTGTTCGAGGACGATATGACGAATACTTTCCAGCCGCTTGTCTTTTCCGGCGTGCAGCCGACCGGCAATCTCCATCTCGGCAACTATCTCGGTGCGATCCGCAAGTTCGTGGCGCTGCAGGAGAACAACGACTGCATCTATTGCGTCGTGGACCTGCATGCGATCACCGCCCAGCTCGTGCATGACGACCTGCGCGGCCAGATCCGCTCGATTGCCGCCGCCTTCATCGCTTCGGGCATCGACCCGAAGAAGCATATCGTCTTCAACCAGTCGGCCGTGCCGCAGCATGCGGAACTTGCCTGGATCTTCAATTGCGTCGCCCGCATCGGCTGGATGAACCGCATGACCCAGTTCAAGGACAAGGCCGGCAAGGACCGCGAGAATGCCTCGCTCGGCCTGCTCGCCTATCCGAGCCTGATGGCTGCCGACATCCTCGTCTACCGGGCGACCCATGTTCCGGTCGGCGACGACCAGAAGCAGCACCTGGAGCTTGCCCGCGACATCGCCCAGAAGTTCAACATCGACTTCCAGGAAAAGATCCGCGCCACCGGAAAGGGTGTCGACATGGTCGTCGGCGAGGAGCCGATCCATGGCTACTTCCCGCTGGTGGAGCCGCTGATCGACGGCCCCGCGCCGCGCGTCATGTCGCTCAGGGACGGCACGAAGAAGATGTCGAAATCCGATCCGTCGGACCTTTCGCGCATCAACCTGATGGATGACGCGGACGAGATCGCCCGGAAGATCCGCAAGGCCAAGACCGATCCGGAGGGCCTGCCGAGCGAGGCCGAAGGGCTCAAGGGCCGGCCGGAGGCCGACAACCTCGTCGGCATCTATGCCGCGCTCGCCGACAGGTCGAAGGCCGATGTGCTCGCCGAATTCGGCGGGCAGCAGTTCTCGGTCTTCAAGCCGGCGCTGGCCGATCTCGCGGTCAACGTGCTTTCGCCGATCTCGGCGGAGATGCGCCGTCTGCTGGGCGACACGTCCCATATCGACGCGATCCTCCGCGACGGCGGCGAAAGGGCGCGCGCCCGGGCCGAAAAGGTCATGGGCGACGTCTTCGATATCGTCGGATTCCTGCGCTAGGGCGGAATGCCGCATACCCGCCACGGCTTCGTGGCGGGTTTTCATTTTTCGCTATTGGTATAAGTTCGCCATCACGACTGCGTCGGTCGAGTAGATGCGAAGTGAGGGCGGCCATGGTTTCGAAAAGGCTTTCGCGGCTTGAAGGACACAGGCGCAAGTTCATGGCGGTCATCGACGCCACGCCGGAATGTGAAAAGGCGGTCCATTACGCCGGCCGCCGCGCCAAGAACTCCAACGGCGGTCTCGTCCTTCTTTTCGTGATCCCCGAAGGCGATTTCCAGCAATGGCTGGGGGTCGAGCAGATCATGCGCGCCGAGGCCCGCGAGGAGGCCGAGGCGATCATGGCCAAGGCGGCCCAGAAAGTGCGCGAGACGATCGGCATCGACCCGGAGATCGTCATCCGCGAGGGCAGCGCCACCGAGCAGATCAACCAGCTTGTCGAGGAGGACCGGGATATCGCGATCCTGGTTCTGGCCGCCGGTTCCGCCAAGGAAGGGCCGGGACCGCTGGTTTCCTCGGTCGCCGGCCGGGGCGCGGCCTTCCCCATCCCCGTCACCGTCCTGCCGGATACGCTGACGGACGAGGAAATCGACGCGCTGGCCTGATGCCGCCCTTGACCTTCAAAGGGCAAAGGCGCACTTGAATGAAAAGCTGATCCGGCTTATCTTCTTTTGAAGAATTCTAAATTGAAGGGCATGTCGGCCCGGGAGAAACGAGATGTTCATTCAGACGGAAGCCACGCCCAATCCGGCGACGCTCAAGTTTTTGCCCGGCAAGGTGGTCATGGAGCGCGGAACCGCTGATTTCCGCAATGCGGGCGAGGCGGAAGCCTCTCCGCTCGCTTCGCGTCTCTTTGCGATCACCGGCGTCACCGGCGTCTATTTCGGCTATGATTTCATCACGGTCTCCAAGGAAGACGCCGAGTGGCAGCACCTGAAGCCGGCGATCCTCGGCTCGATCATGGAGCATTTCATGTCCGGCCAGCCGGTCATGGGCGGTGCTTCGACGCTTGCCGAGGCCGTGGACGAGGAAGGCGAATTCTTCGACGAGGACGACGAAACCGTGGTCGTGACCATCAAGGAACTGCTGGAGACCCGCGTCCGCCCGGCGGTCGCCCAGGACGGCGGCGACATCACCTTCAAGGGTTTCCGCGACGGCACGGTCTATCTCAACATGAAGGGCGCCTGCTCCGGCTGCCCGTCGTCCACGGCGACGCTGAAGCACGGCGTGCAGAACCTGCTGCGTCATTTCGTGCCCGAGGTTCAGGCTGTCGAAGCTCTCTGAGCGCTTCGCCGGCATTCCGTCATGATCGTCTTGGCCATCGATACCGCCGGGGTGGATTGTTCCGCCGCGCTTTATGACAGCGCGACAGGCGAGGTCCTGTCGGCCGTCACCGAGACGATCGGCAAGGGCCATGCCGAGCGGCTGATGGCGGTGATCGACGGGGCGCTCGCCGAAGCCGGCCTTGCTCTCGATGCCGTGGAGCGTGTTGCGGTGGTGATCGGCCCCGGCTCGTTCACCGGCATCCGTGTCGGCGTGGCCGCCGCCCGCGGTCTGGCTCTGGCCCTCGGCATCGGTTCGGTCGGCGTCACGACGCTGGAAACCCTTGCCGGCAGCTATCTTGCCGAACATCCCGGCCGGCCGGTCGTGGCCGCCATGGATGCCAGGCGCAACGAGGTCTACGCCCAGGCGTTTTCCGCCGACGGCAATCCCTTGAGCGAGGCCATGGCGCTTTCGCCGGACGGTGTCGCGGACCTCGTGAAATCCCATTCGGCGGTCGTGACGGGCTCCGGAGCGGCGGCGTCCGCCGCCGGCGGCGCGGGATCGGACCGTTTCGCCATCGGCATGGTCGCGCGGATCGGTGCGGGAAAACCCGCAGATGCGCTGCGCCCGAAACCGTTGTATCTTCGTGGACCGGATGCGAAACCGCAGGCCGGATTCGCGTTGCAGCGACGGGCGCCGTGAATGGCGCGCCGGGGATGCAGCCGGATTCTTGAAGCAGCGCATAACCCTCCGGGTCATGCATATACCCGTTCGTGAATGCCCGATGTTCGACGATTACCTAAGCTGGAAGCCGTTTTTCGAAGTCGTTCCGATGGAGGTTTCAGACTGCCCCGAAATCTCCGAACTCCATGGCACGCGTTTTTCGCGCCGGTGGAGCGATGGCGAATTCCAGAACCTTCTCCTGCAGCACAGCGTTTTCGGCTTCGTCGCGCGTCAGACCAATGCCTTCTTCTCCAGGCCGCTCGGGGGCTTTGTCCTTTGCCGGGAGGCGGGCGGCGAGGCTGAAATCCTGACGGTCGCCGTCAGCGAGAAATCCGGCCGGCAGGGGCTCGGCTGGCGGCTGATGCAGGCTGCCTTGCGGGAGGCGGCGGCGCGGGGGGCGGAAAGCATGTTCCTGGAGGTGGAGGCGGCGAATCGCGCCGCGGTCGAACTGTACCGCAAGCTTGGCTTCCAGAAGGTGGGCGAGCGGCCGGCCTATTATGCCGGGCCGGACGGCAAGCGTTCCACGGCGCTTGTCATGAGCCGCGTTCTTCGCTAGTCCCTAACCTTGTACTGGAACGTTTCGAAGGCCAAAACGACATGACAGACCTTTCCAAAACCCTGGAGGAGCTGTGTGCCGAAAAGGGCATGCGAATGACGGACCAGCGCCGCGTCATCGCCCGCATCCTGCAGGAATCCGACGACCATCCGGATGTCGAGGAACTCTATCGCCGGTCCTCGAAAGTCGATCCGCGCATCTCGATCTCCACCGTCTACCGCACGGTGAAACTGTTCGAGGACGAGGGAATCATCGAGCGGCACGATTTCCGCGACGGCCGCTCTCGTTACGAGACCGTGCCGGAAGAACATCACGACCACATGATCGATCTCAACACCGGCAATGTCATCGAGTTCCGCTCGGCGGAAATCGAGGCGCTGCAGGAACGCATCGCCCGCGAGCATGGCTTCCGTCTCGTCGGCCACCGGCTGGAGCTTTACGGCATCCCGCTGGATAAGGACGATAAGTGATCACTTGGGTCCGGATCGGCGTCGTTTTTGTCGTGCTTTTCGCAGTCACGCTGATCCTTTTGCCGTTTCAGCTTGCCGGCCTTGCCTTTGACCTGAAGATCCGCCGGTACATTCCGCGCTACTGGCACCGCACCGCCTGCTTTCTTCTGGGCATCCGCATTCGCGTGCATGGAACGATCGAGCGTCGCCGGCCGCTGATGCTCGCCTCCAACCACGTCTCGTGGAAGGACATCCTGGTCCTCGGGGCGATCGCCGACGTGGTTTTCATCGCCAAGATGGAGGTGTCGGAATGGCCCATCTTCGGCACGCTCGCCAAGTTGCAGAAGAGCATCTTCATCGTCCGCGAGCAGAAGCGCCGCACCGGCGACCAGGTGAACGAGATCGCCGAGCGCATGGGGGCGGGCGAAATCGTCGTGCTCTTCCCGGAAGGCACCACGTCCGACGGCAACCGGCTTCTGGAGGTGAAATCCTCACTGTTCGGCGCGGCCGCCGCGGCCGCTCCCCATACCAGCGGGGGCCTCGTCCACGTCCAGCCGGTGGCGATCGCCTATACGCGGGTGCACGGCATGGCGATGGGCCGCTACCACAGGCCGATCGCCGCCTGGCCCGGCGATATCGAACTCGGCCCGCATCTTCTGGGCGTCCTGAAGGAAGGGGCGATCGATGTGGACGTGGCGTTCGGCGAGACGATCGACTTCCGCACCGGCGACAACCGCAAGCACCTGAGCCAGGCGGTCACCAGCCGCATCCGGCGGATGCTGATCCGGCACCTGCGCGACCGCGAATACGAAGAGGCCTAGGAAACGCTTCAATTGCGGGCATTCTTGCGGTATGGAGCAGCCCATGAACGAACACGTCTCCCTTTCCGTCCCGGCCGAAGAGCCGGTTCAGCGCGCCAACAGCCGCAAGGTCTTCATCAAGACCTACGGCTGCCAGATGAACGTCTACGACTCGACCCGGATGGGCGATGCTCTGGCGAGCGACGGCTATGTCACGACGGAGGACATGGGCGAGGCGGACCTTATCCTGCTCAACACCTGCCATATCCGCGAGAAGGCGGCGGACAAGGTCTATTCGGCGCTCGGCCGCCTGCGCGAGATGAAGAAGAACCGCGCGGCCGAAGGGAAAGAGCTGATGATCGGCGTCGCGGGCTGCGTCGCCCAGGCGGAAGGCGAGGAGATCCTGCGCCGGTCGCCGGCGGTCGACGTGGTCATCGGTCCGCAGACCTACCATCGCCTGCCGGAGGCCCTGCAGCGTGCCCGGGCCGGAACCCGCGTGGTCGATACCGAATATGCTGTCGAGGACAAGTTCGAGCATCTGCCGGCGCTTGAGAAGGCCAAGGTCCGCGCCCGCGGCGTGACCGCGTTCCTGACGGTGCAGGAAGGCTGCGACAAGTTCTGCACGTTCTGCGTGGTGCCCTATACGCGTGGCTCGGAAGTGTCGCGCCCCGTCGAACAGATCCTCGATGAAGCCCGGCGCCTGGTTGATGGCGGCGCCCGGGAAATCACGCTGCTCGGCCAGAACGTCAATGCCTGGCGGGCGGCCGGTCCGAGTGGCGGCGAGTGGGGGCTTGGCGACCTGCTTTACCGGCTGGCGGAAATCCCCGGCCTTGCCCGGCTGCGCTATACGACCAGCCATCCGCGCGACATGGACGACCGGCTGATCGAGGCGCATCGCGATCTGCGCGCCCTGATGCCCTACCTGCATCTGCCGGTACAGGCGGGCTCCGACCGTATCCTGAAGGCGATGAACCGCCGCCATACGGCCGCCGAATATCTGCGCCTCGTCGAGCGTATCCGCGGTGTCCGGCCGGATATCGCCATGTCCGGCGATTTCATCGTGGGTTTCCCCGGCGAGACGGACAGGGATTTCGAGGATACGATGCGTATCGTCGAGGAGGTGAACTACGCACAGGCCTTCTCGTTCAAATATTCGTCCCGTCCGGGAACGCCCGGCGCCGACCTTTCCGATCAGGTACCCGAGGACGTGAAGGCGGAGCGGCTCGAAAGATTACAGGCGCTGCTCTTGAAACAGCAGGCGGACTTCGCCAAATCCTGCATCGGAAAGGTCATCGACATCCTGCTCGAAAAGCCCGGCCGCAATCCGGGACAGCTCATCGGGCGTTCTCCTTGGCTGCAGTCTGTGAATGTTGATGCAAAAACATCGCAAATCGGTGACATTATCCAAGTGCGAATCATCGGGAACGGCCCGAACAGCTTGTTCTCCGAGCCGGTACAGAGTTTAATGGATTGCTAATTACTGGGAGCGAGCCTGCTTGAACGGACGTGAATTGGTTTCTTCATCTGCGCGACAACCCCGATCCGCCGCGACCGACGCCAATCACTTCGTCCTGACGTTCGAGAACAATCGGTTCGCCAGCGAGCTTTTCGGCCAGTTCGATCAGAATCTGAAGCTGCTCGAGGAGCGGCTCCATATCGACGCGCGCCCGCGCGGCAATTCGGTTGCGATCTCCGGCGACGTGACGGCGACCAACCAGGCGCGCAGGGCGCTGGATTTCCTCTACGAGCGGCTGCAGAAGGGTGGCTCCATCGAAGTTTCCGACGTGGAGGGCGCGATCCGCATGGCCCAGGCGGCCGACGATCAGCTGACCCTGCCGACGCTTGAGAGAAAGTCGAAATTGTCGATGGCCCAGATTTCCACCCGCAAGAAGACGGTCCAGGCCCGCACGCCAACGCAGGACGCCTACATGCGGGCGCTGGAGCGGTCGGAGCTTGTGTTCGGCGTCGGGCCGGCCGGTACCGGCAAGACCTATCTCGCCGTTGCCCACGCCGCCCAGCTTCTGGAGCGCGGCGCGGTCGACCGCATCATCCTGTCGCGGCCGGCCGTCGAGGCGGGCGAACGTCTTGGCTTCCTGCCGGGCGACATGAAGGAAAAGGTCGATCCCTACCTGCGTCCGCTTTACGACGCGCTCTACGACATGATCCCGGGCGACAAGGTGGAGCGGGCGATCACCGCCGGCGTCATCGAGATCGCGCCGCTCGCCTTCATGCGTGGCCGTACGCTCGCGAACGCCGCCGTCATCCTCGATGAGGCGCAGAACACGACGTCGATGCAGATGAAGATGTTCCTCACCCGCCTCGGCGAGAATGCCCGCATGATCATCACCGGCGATCCGAGCCAGGTCGACCTGCCGCGCGGCGTGAAGTCCGGGCTGGTCGAGGCCCTGCAGATATTGAAGGGCGTGGAGGGCATCTCGGTCATCCGCTTCAAGGATACGGATGTCGTCCGCCATCCGCTGGTCGGCCGCATCGTGCGGGCCTATGACGCGCAATACGCGGTCCATGAGGAAAGCGAGGATCTCGATCGTTGAGATCGGGACCGGAGCACATGCCGAAACTGGACATACAGATCAGCGTGGAAGACGAGGGCTGGCCGGACGGGCCGGCCCTTCTCGCCCTGGGTGAACGGGTGCTCGGCGCGGCGGCCGGTTTCCTCGCGAAGGAGGAGGGGCAGCCTTTTCCGGACATGGCCCCGGAACTGTCGCTGGTTTTCACGAACGACGCGTCGATCCGGGAAATCAATGCGGAATGGCGCGGCAAGGACAAGCCGACGAATGTCCTCTCCTTCCCGGCCTTCCCGCTGGAACCCGGCGGAATGCCGGGTCCCATGCTCGGTGATATCGTCATCGCCCGCGAGACGGTGGAGCGCGAGGCGGTTGATCTTGAAAAGACTTTCGAGGATCATCTGACCCATCTGCTGGTCCATGGTTTCCTGCATCTGTTCGGTTACGACCACATGGAAACGGACGAAGCGGAAGAAATGGAAGGGCTGGAGACTCGCATTTTGGCGATGCTCGGCCTATCTGACCCCTATGCGGGGCAGGACCCGATAGTGTAGTGTGGATTTCATGAACGATTTATCGAACAATGTTGCCCGCGAGGGCAAGGACAGTTCGGACTCCTCCTCGTCGGACGAGGGCAGTAGTCCGTTACGATCCGAACAGCAATCCAAATCCCATAATTCTTTCTGGTCGCGCGCCCTGAGGCTGCTCCGGCCCTCGCAGGGCGAAAAGCTGCGCGAGGACCTCGCCGACGCGCTGATGACCGACGCCAATGTCAGCGGCGCGTTCTCGCCCGAAGAGCGGGCGATGCTGCACAACATCCTGCGGTTTCGCGAAGTCCGCGTCGAGGATATCATGGTGCCGCGCGCCGATATCGAGGCGGTCGACATGAACATGACGATCGGCGAGCTGCTGATCCATTTCGAGGAAACCGGCCGTTCCCGCATGCCCGTCTATAGCGATACGCTCGACGATCCGCGTGGCATGGTGCATATCCGCGATCTCCTTTCCTATCTCGCCAAGCAGGCCCGCAACAAGCGCAGGACGAATTCGCGCGCCGCGCCCACCCAGCCGATGCCGCTTGCCGCCGACAAGCCGGAGAAGGTGGAAAAGCCGGAAAAGCCGGTCCGCACGCCGAGGCCGGCCTTCGATCTCGGCCGCGTCGATCTGGAGCAGACGGTTGCCGAAGCGGGCCTCATCCGCAAGATCCTGTTCGTGCCGCCGTCGATGCTGGCGTCCGACCTGTTGCAGAGCATGCAGGCGGCACGCACCCAGCTTGCGCTTGTCATCGATGAATACGGCGGGACCGATGGTCTCGTCACCCATGAGGATATCGTCGAAATGGTGATCGGCGACGTCGAGGACGAGCATGACGACGAGGAAGTCATGTTCTCCCGCACCGGCGACGACGTCTTCGTCGCGGATGCGCGCATCGAACTCGAGGAGATCGCGGAGGCGATCGGCCCGGATTTCGACGTCAGGGATCGCCTCGAGGACGTCGATACGCTGGGTGGCCTGATCTTCTCGGCCCTAGGTCGCATTCCCGTGCGCGGCGAAGTGGTGCAGGCGGTTCCGGGCTTCGAATTCCAGATCCTGGAGGCCGATCCCCGCCGCATCAAGCGGGTGCGCATCATGCGCAAGCGGGCGCTTGCCCGCCGCCGCCAGAAGGGCGACGGCGAGATGCTGCTTGCCGATCAGGCTTCACCGCCGTTGCTGCCACCCCCTTCGGTCCCGGATGCGGACCGGCCCAATCCGTAGCCCGGATAATTCCGGGACGCATGGCCCTTTGACCTCACGACAAGGCCTCCGTTTTTTGAAAGACTGCGGCGGCTGATTCGGGGAAGAAGGGGAAATCCATGGAGCGGCTGGCGGGCAGGATCATGCTTCTCTGGGGCCTTCCGCGCGTGGTCGTGGCCTTCCTGGCGGGAGCGATCGGTGCGCTGGCCCTACCGCCCTTCGGCTTTTTCGCGACGCTGTTCGTCTCCTTCACCCTGCTCGTCTGGCTGATGGACGGTTCGACCGGCAGCCCGGGCGGCGGTCTGTTCGCGCGTTTCCGCTCGGCCTTCTGGCTCGGCTGGTTTTTCGGCTTCGGTTACTTCGTGGCGGGCCTCTGGTGGCTCGGCAACGCGCTTCTGGTCGAGGCGGACGAGTTCGCCTGGGCGCTGCCGCTCGCGGTTCTCGGTCTGCCCGCCTATCTCGCCATCTTCTACGGTCTTGCGACGGCGCTGGCCCGGCTCTTCTGGTCGGATGGCGTCGGGCGGCTTGCCGCGCTTGCCTTCGGTTTCGGTCTTGCCGAATGGCTGCGCAGCTTCGTCGCCACCGGTTTCCCCTGGAACGCCATCGGGTACGGCGCGATGCCCATGCCCCTGATGATGCAATCGGCCGCCGTGCTCGGCATATCCGGTGTCACGGTGCTCGCCGTCTTCGTGTTCTCGGCGCCGGCGCTGGTCGGAACGAAAAAAGGCATGCGGACCGGTCTGGCGCTTGCGACGGCGCTGTTTTGCACCCATGTCGGTTTCGGTGCCTGGCGGCTCCATCTGGCCGATTCGGCACTGGCCGCGACGGCGGAGAACAGGATGGCGGTCCGTATCGTCCAGCCGGTGATCGACCAGGCGCGGAAGCTCGAAAATTCCGACCGGGTCGAGATTTTCGAGGAGCATCTGGCGCTTTCCGCCCTGCCGCCGGACGGTGACGGCAAGCGGCCGGACATCATCGTCTGGCCGGAGACCTCGATCCCGTTCATCCTGACCCAGAACCCGGATGCCCTGGCCCGCATCGCCGAGGTGCTGCAGGACGGACAGGTGCTCGTCACCGGCGCAGTGCGCTCGGAAGATGCCGGTGCGGGTCTTGCGCCGCGTTTCTACAATTCGATCTACGTGATCGACAGCGAGGGCCAGATCGTTTCGGCCTCGGACAAGGTACACCTCGTCCCGTTCGGGGAATATGTGCCCTACGAGGATCTGCTGCGCCGGCTCGGCATCACGGATGCGATCGCCATGCCGGGCGGCTTCACCGCGGCGCCGGGCAGAGCCCTGCTGACGCTGCCGGGCGGCAGGGCATTCTATCCGCTGGTCTGCTACGAGGCGATCTTCCCGGATGAGATCGGCGATGACGTGGAACGGACGGGCGCGCTTCTGAACGTCACCAATGACGGCTGGTTCGGCGCGACACCCGGCCCCTACCAGCATTTCCAGCAGGCCCGCATCCGGGCCATCGAAAATGGACTTCCACTGATTCGCGCGGCGAACACCGGCATCTCGGCCGTTGTCGACCCCTACGGAAGGCTAATAAAGGGTATAGGCTACAATCAAAAAGGTGTGATGGACTCAACTGTCGGCGGCGTTTCTGTGCCACATTGGGACAGGGATGCACGTAAAAATTACTTCTGGTTGGTGCTGGCATCTATGTTTTTGATTGCAGCGATCTCGCGTGTTGGTTTTAATTTTCGGACGAATTGACCAAAAACCCCTAAAATTGCATAGTGGCTTTAGCCTTTCGTCTCGCCACATGCTTCACACGTTGTGCTGTTGTGATCAAACGCACGAAGTGTATCTGACACGCAGACCGGGTTGTGAAGATCAAACCACCAAACTTCGTCAGGACGTCGTTATGATTGAAAACAAGAAGAAGCCGAACCCGATAGACATTCATGTCGGGAGCCGGATTCGCCTTCGCAGGACCATGTTGGGAATGAGCCAGGAAAAATTGGGCGAAAGCCTTGGCATCACCTTCCAGCAGATCCAGAAATACGAGAAGGGCACGAACCGCGTCGGCGCGAGCCGTTTGCAGAACATTTCCAGCATTCTCAACGTGCCGGTTTCCTTCTTCTTCGAGGACGCTCCCGGCGAGCAGTCCGGTGGCCCGGGCGGCATGGCGGAGGCCTCGAGCTCGAACTATGTGGTCGACTTCCTCTCGTCTTCCGAAGGCCTGCAGCTCAACCGGGCTTTCGTGAAGATTTCCGATCCGAAGGTGCGTCGCCGCGTGGTCGATCTCGTCAAGGCCCTGGCGGCAGACGCCGAAGTGGAATAGCGAGAAAAATCAGCGCAATTTCCAAAGCGGCCCTCGGGGCCGCTTTTTTATTGCATTTTTCTGATGATCGGACGGCGCGGGAATGTTGAGATTGTACACATAAAGATATATTTATGTCGTTGTGTGCTTGTTTTTGTCTATGGAAGACACTAACACAGGCTCGTTCGTTTCTTTGAGGGGAATCCCGTAATGCGCGCAAGTTATCTGTTCACCAGCGAGTCCGTCGCCGAAGGCCATCCGGACAAGGTTTGTGACCGTATTTCCGATGAAATCGTGGATCTTGTGTACCGCGAAGCGGCCAAGACCGGGATCGATCCGTGGACGGTGCGCATTGCCTGCGAGACGCTCGCCACCACCAACCGCGTCGTCATCGCCGGCGAGGTGCGCTTGCCGCCGAGCCTGATGAAGAAGGACAAGGACGGCAAGGACGTCATCAATCCTTCGAAGTTCAAGTCGGCCGCCCGCAAGGCGATCCGCGACATCGGATACGAGCAGGACGGTTTCCACTGGAAGACGGCGAAGATCGACGTGCTGCTGCACTCGCAGTCGGCCGACATCGCCCAGGGCGTCGACAGCGCCGCCGACCAGCAGGGTGACGAAGGCGCCGGCGACCAGGGCATCATGTTCGGTTACGCCTGCAAGGAAACGCCGGATCTCATGCCGGCTCCGATCTACTATTCCCACAAGATCCTCCGGCTTCTGGCCGAAGCCCGCAAGAAGGGCGAGGGCGAAGTCGCCAAGCTCGGCCCCGATGCCAAGAGCCAGGTCACGGTCCGTTACGAAAACGGCAAGCCGTCCGCCGTCGACTCGATCGTGCTTTCCACCCAGCATCTTGACGAAAGCTGGGACTCCAAGAAGGTCCGCGCCGTCGTCGAACCCTACATCGTCGAAGCACTCGGCGACCTGCCGGTCGCCAAGGATTGCAAGTGGTACATCAACCCGACCGGCAAGTTCGTCATCGGCGGCCCGGATGGTGACGCGGGCCTCACCGGCCGCAAGATCATCGTCGACACCTATGGCGGTGCGGCTCCCCACGGCGGCGGCGCCTTCTCCGGCAAGGACACGACCAAGGTGGACCGCTCGGCCGCTTATGCCGCCCGTTATCTGGCGAAGAACGTCGTGGCTGCCGGTCTCGCCGACCGCTGCACGATCCAGATTTCCTATGCGATCGGCATCGCGCAGCCCCTGTCGATCTATGTCGACCTGCACGGCACCGGCAAGGGCGTGACGGAAGACCAGGTCGAGGCCGCGATCCGCAAGGTCATGGACCTCTCGCCGTCGGGCATCCGTCGTCATCTCGACCTGAACAAGCCGATCTATGCGAAGACTTCCGCCTACGGCCATTTCGGCCGCAAGGCTGGCCGCGACGGTTCCTTCTCCTGGGAGAAGACCGATCTCGTGAAGCCGCTGAAGGACGCGCTGAAGGAAGAGACGCTGAAGGCCGCCTGATCGGCCTTTACGGATCACGCAGGAAGACTGTAAAGCGGGTGCCTCCTGAAGGAGACGCCCGCTTTTATCATGGAAGAGCCGCCGATGACCGAACAGCAGCATCCGAACCGCGCCACCGAAGCCTTTTTCGGACGCCGCAAGGGCAAGCCGCTGCGCGAACGGCAGGCGGAGGGCATGGCGACGCTGCTGCCGGCGCTGAAGCTCGATCTTCAGCCCCCGGCGCCCGCAGAGCTGTCCGGGCTATTCCCCGTTCCGCTGGAGGAAGTGCGGCTGGAAATCGGTTTCGGCGGCGGCGAGCACCTGATTCACCGCGCCCAGGAAAGCCCGGAGACGGGGTTCATCGGCGTCGAGCCCTTCGTCAATTCCATGGCGAAGCTCCTGTCGCGCGTCGACGAGCTGAAACTGACGAATATCCGCGTCTATGACGACGACGCGACCCAGGTGCTGGACTGGCTGCCGGACGCATCGCTCGATCGCATCGACCTTCTTTATCCGGACCCGTGGCCGAAGCGGAAACACTGGAAAAGGCGGTTCGTCTCGCAGGTCAATCTCGACCGCTTTCACCGCGTGCTGAAGCCGGGCGGCCTCTTCCTCTTCGCGTCCGACATCGACACCTATGTCAACTGGACGCTGATCCATTGCCGGGACCATGGCGGTTTCAGCTGGCTGGCGGAGCAATCGTCCCACTGGCTGACCCCCTTCGCCGGCTGGCCGGGTACGCGATACGAAAACAAGGCCCGCCGCGAAGGCCGCTCCTCGGCCTACCTGACGTTCAGGAAGATATAGGACCTCGAAGCCTCAGTGCAGGCTGACGGTCTTCAGGTCGTCTTCAGCAGCCTTGAAAAAGGTGCTGGAGCGGTTGTCGGTCAGAAGGATCGGCGTACCATCGGCGCCGAACAGGGCCCACAGGTCGAGATTTGGATCGATATCGGGAGCTTCGGGGAAGCAGCGGGACACTTCGTCCGACCGCATCTTGCGAATATATCCGACCTCTCCAGTACCCAGATGAGCAAGTTCGGACTGCGTCAAACGCGTATTCGCTTCTTTCAGGAGCATTCCAGCCTCCAGTATTGAGGACGCAACGGCATTAACGCCGTTGATCTACTCTGAGACGGAAATGTTAATTTTTCGCACCATGCGCTCCGGCTCCGGGCGGACGAGGTCGATCGAGAGGAGGCCGTTCCTGAGCAGGGCGCCGGAAACCTGCATTCCGTCGGCAAGCACGAAGACGCGCTGGAACTGACGGGCGGCGATGCCGCGGTAGAGATAATCCCGCTCGCTCTGTTCCGCCTGCCGCCCGCGGATGACGAGCTGGTTTTCCTCGGTCATCACGTCGAGTTCCGCTTCGGAAAAGCCTGCCACGGCAAGCGTGATCCGCAGGCGCTCCGGCGCGCCGGATTCGTCTGCGCGAATGCGTTCGATATTGTAGGGAGGGTAGCCGTCGTTCGCCTTGGCGAGGCGTTCGAGGGTCTTTTCCATTGCGTCGAAGCCCAGCAGCAGCGGGCTCGCAAACGGCGTTATTCGGCTCATCATGCAGTCCTTGCAACAAGCGACCCTGCCGGCGCCCGCAATCGGCCCGCCAACTCGAAAACCTATATGGGGAGTTGCGGCAACGACCGCAAGGACGATCGCGGCAGGGAGGTTCGCGATCGATCGATATGGACCCGGCTTGACAAGAGCCGCGGTGGAAGGCCAACAAACCTCGCAGAAATTGGAGCCTATGTCATGGAACGCAGGAAGATCATCATCGATACCGACCCGGGCCAGGATGATGCCGCTGCGATCATGCTGGCGTTCGCGAGCCCCGCCGAGCTGGAAGTGCTCGGCCTTTGCGCGGTCGCCGGCAACGTGCCGCTGTCCTTCACCAGCCGCAACCTGCGGATTGTCTGCGAGCTCTGCGGCAGGCCGGATGCGGCGGTCTACGAAGGGGCCGAAAAGCCCATCGTGCGGCCGCAGGTGACCGCCGAGCACGTTCATGGCCGCACCGGCCTCGATGGCGCCGAATTGCCCGAACCGGCAATGCCGGCGCAAGGCATGCATGCGGTGGATTTCATCATCGAGACGCTTCGTTCGCAGCCGGCGGGAACGGTGACGCTCTGCACCCTCGGCCCGCTGACCAACGTGGCGCTGGCGCTTCGCAAGGCGCCGGACATAACGCCGCGCGTGAAGGAACTGGTGATGATGGGCGGCGGTTTCTTCGAGGGCGGCAACATCACGCCGGCCGCTGAATTCAACATCTATGTCGACCCCGAGGCGGCCCAAACCGTCTTGGCCTCCGGCATGCCGATCGTCATGATGCCGCTCGACGTCACGCACAAGCTGCTGACCACCAGGGCGCGTGTCGGAAAGATCGCGGCGCTCGGCACGCGCCCGGCCCACGTCCTGGTCGATTGGCTCGCTTTCTTCGAGCGTTTCGACGTCGAGAAATACGGTTCCGATGGCGGACCGCTGCACGATCCGACGGTGATCGCCTATCTCCTGAAACCCGAACTCTTCTCGGGGCGGGACTGCAATGTCGAGATCGAGACGCAATCGGAACTGACGGCGGGCATGACCGTCGTCGACTGGTGGCGGGTTTCCGGCCGCAAGGCGAATGCCAAGGTCATGCGCGACGTGGATGCGGACGGTTTCTTCGAGCTGCTGACCGAGCGTGTCGCCCGCCTTTGATCGGTAAGCGCGCACAAGCGAAAAAGCCGCCGGGGTTCCGGCGGCTTTCCATATTCATCGCGTGAGCGGCCGATCAGAATTCCTGCCAGTCGTCCGCGGCGACGGCGGCCGAGCCATTGGAGGCCGGCACCCTGGGAAGCGGCCTTGCGGCGCGCGGCGCCGGCTCTGCGGGACGCGATGTCCGCATGGCCCGGGCGGTCTGGCGCAGTGCCTGCGGGGCGTTCTGCGCATGACCGGAGGCATGGGCTGAACCAGAAATATGGGCTGAACCGGAGGCATGGGCTGAAACGCGGAAGCGGGCGACGAGCGATTTCAGCGTTTCCGCCTCCGTGCTCAGGACGGAGCTGGCGGCCGTGGTTTCCTCCACCATCGCGGCGTTCTGCTGGGTGACCTGATCCATCTGGTTGACGGCGGAGTTGATCTCCTTCAGGCCCACGGCCTGTTCGCCGGCCGAGGCCGAGATCTGGCGGATAAGGCCGTTGATCTGCATGACCTGCACGGCGATCTTCCGCAGCGTATCGCCCGCCTTGCCGACCAGTTCCACGCCTTCGTCGACCTGCGTGGACGAGGTGTTGATGAGGGTCTTGATCTCCTTGGCGGCATTGGCGGAGCGCTGGGCGAGTTCGCGGACCTCCTGGGCGACGACCGCAAACCCCTTGCCGGCCTCGCCGGCGCGGGCCGCCTCGACGCCGGCATTCAGCGCCAGGAGATTGGTCTGGAAGGCAATCTCGTCGATCACGCCGATGATGCGGGAAATCTCCTGCGAGGACCGGGCGATGCCCTGCATGGAGGCGACGGCCTTCTGAACCACCTCGCCGGATTTTTCCGCATCGTCGCAGGCGAGGTTGACTGTGGAGGCCGCCGAGCCTGCGTTCTCGGCGCTCGAATTCACCTGGGCGGTAAGCTCGTTGAGCGCCGCCGCGGTCTCTTCCAGGCTTGACGCCTGCTGTTCGGTGCGGCGGGACAGATCCTGCGCGCTTGTGGTGATTTCACGGGTGCCGTTGCCGATGTTGTGGACGGTCGAATTGACTATCGCGATCGTATCTTCCAGGCTTTCCAGCGCCCTGTTGAAGTCGACTTTCAGCTTGGCGTATTCGCCGGGGAACTCTTCCTGCAGTCGGTAGTCGAGATTGCCGTTGGAAAGCTCCGCTAGGCCCCTGGCGAGAGAAACGACGATCCGCTGCTGCTGCCGGGCATTGGCTTCACGCTCGCTTTCGGAGCGGCCGCGCTCGGTCTCGGCGGCGCTGCGATGAGCCGCGGCCTCCGACTCCAGGCGGCGGCTATCCGCAAGCGTATGGCGGAAACCCTCCAGCGACTTGGCGAGCGATCCGATCTCGTCCGAACGGTCCTGGCCCTGGACCGGCTGCTCGAAGCGGCCCTGGCCCAGCAGGTCGACATTGCCGAGCAGCGCGCCGAGGGGACGGCGCACGAAGGCGCTGCTGCCGAAATAGAGGGTCGCGATGCAGGCGCCGAGCACGATGATGCCGCCGAGCACCATCAGCAGGGTCTGGTCCTGGACCGGCGCGGCGATCACGCTCTGCGGCACGTCGAGGACGATTGCCCAGGTGGCGTTGAGGTCCGGCACCGTGAATGGATAGACGACGCGTTCATAGGGCTCCGGGGCATCGGCCGTGAGATTCTCGATCCGCTTGGGCTTGTTGGCGGTCAAGGCGGCAAGCAGTTCGCCGGCCTTCTCGCCTTCCACCGGCTTCATCAGCTTGTCGGGATGGACCGGCACGATCCAGTTGCCGCCCTGCGAGACGAGAAGGACGCGGCCGGAGCCGAAGGGGCGCATGGCCTGCAGTTTCTTCGAAAGCGTGGCGAGCGAGACATCGAGGCCGGCGACGCCGATGAATTTCGATCCGGAGAAGACCGGATAGGCGACCGAGCTCATCGCCGTCGCGTCACCCGTCGTGCTTTCCACGTAGGGCGGGGTCAGCGAACCCTTCCTGGAGTTGGCGGCGAGCGAATACCATGCAGCCTGGGTATCGATGTCGAAGACGCTGTAGGCGATGTCGCCGGCTCGGCTCTTGGTCCAGTAGGGTGCCAGTTCGCCCTTCTTGTTGGCGCCCATGTCCTTGTTGCCGACGAGTTCGGCATTTTTCCCGTCGAACGTGCCCGGAGCTTCCGCGAACCAGCTTCCGTAGGCGAATGCGTTCTGTTCCAGATTGGCTTTCAGCGCGTCGCCACGCCCTTGCGGTCAAGGTAGCCTCCGGCATGGCCGCGGCCGATCACCCCGGCGATCGAGCGGGCCGCTCCCGCGAGCTGGCCCATGTCGACGGCGACCTCGTTGGCGATCGAACGTGCCTCGGCCTCGGCCTGCGCCAGGGTCAGCGCCGAAACGCGGCCGCGGGTCTGGGAGATCAGGAAGAGGTTCGAGATGACGAGGACGACGGCGATCGCCATGCTCGTCACCAGTATGAGTTTCGTCGAAAGCGACTTGATCTTCAGCGGAAACATGGATTGCCTCGCATGGGGGTGGGGAAATGCCCCCTCATGGGGCCGTTGCGAGACACAGGGATCACGGACGAATCCTGCCCCGCAGGGATATCGACCACGACCCTAAGAGGCATATCTTAACTTTGACTAAAGTCGGATCGATTGCTCCTGTATCGTAGCAGGAACTTCTTTTGCGAGCCGGATGATCAGATCCGTGTGTCTACCGCCTGGGCGAGCGGAATGGAGGGCTGGGCGCCGCGAGTGAGGCAGGCGAGCGAGCCCGCCACTGCCGCCCGGCGAAGTGCCGCTGCGAATTCGAGCCCCTGCTCCAGGCTCGCGGCCAGGTAACCGCAGAACGTGTCTCCGGCGCCGACCGTATCGACCGGCTCGATCCTGAGGCCCTGGGCTGAGAAGAAATCGCCGCCGCGAATGGCCACCACGCCCTCGCCGCCAAGCGTCACGACGAAGGTCTGGCCGGTCTCCGAATGCAGCGTCTTCAGCGCGGCCTTGCGTGTCTCGGCGTCGGGAATCGGGCTTGCAGCCAGCAGTTCGAATTCCGTCTCGTTGGCGACGACGATATCGGCGAGCTTCGCAAGCCGTGCAGCGTTATCCGTCAGCGGCGCGGTGTTGATCACCGTCCGGATGCCTTTCTCGCGCGCCGCGACGAGCGCCGCCTCGACCGCTGCGGCGGGAACTTCGAGCTGCAGCATCAGGATATCGCCGGTCTGCATGGATTGGACCGCCGCGCGCGCCTGTGCTTCGCTGACGGTGCCGTTGGCGCCGGGCACGACCGCGATCATGTTCTCGCCCGTGTCGCCGACAAGGATGAGGGCGGTGCCGGTCGGCTCGCCCACGCGCGCGACCGCCGAAAGATCGACCTTGGCTTCATCGAGAAGGGCGAGTGCCGGGCCGGCGAAACCGTCCTCGCCGACGGTGCCGGCCATCCTCACCGCGCTTCCGGCGCGCCGCGCCGCAAGCGCCTGGTTCGCGCCCTTGCCGCCGGCTGCCGTCGCGAAGCTGGTTCCGGCAACCGTTTCGCCCGGCTGCGGAAGCCGTTCGGTCATTGCGATGAGATCCATGTTGATGGAACCGAAGACGGTGATCATGGTCGGGCCTGTCTGCTGGTTTTAAATTGCGCGACACTGCCCGAGAGCGTCACTCTTCGTCAACCACCCGCAGCTTGAGAAGTCCGGTCCGGCTTTCGACGACCTTGGCTTGTGCCGCGCCGCGGGCGGATTCCGCTTCGGCCGGTGCTTCCAGCTCCAGGGCACCGATCCTGAGCCCGCGGCGATTGAGCTTGTCGGCGGACGTGACGATCTGTTCGACGTCCTTCTGGGCGGCGAGGAAATGCGCCTGCAGCTTGCGGGTCCTGTCGTCGAGCCTGACCAGGTCTTCCATCAGAAGGGCCACTTCCCCCTGGATGAGATGCGCCTGCTCGCGCATCCGCTGGTCCTTCAGGACGGCCTGGATGACCTGGATCGACAGCATGAGCAGGGAGGGCGAGACGATGACGACGCGGGAGCGTTGCGCCTTCTGCACCACCGCCTCGAAATGCTCGTGGATCTCGGCGAAGATCGATTCCGACGGCACGAAGAGAAAGGCCATTTCCTGTGTCTCGCCGGGAAGCAGGTATTTTTCGGAAATGTCCTGGATATGCACGTCGAGGTCGCGGCGGAATTGCTGCGCCGCCACCCGCCGGGCTTCCGGAGCGGCGGCCTCCCGGAAGGCGTTCCAGGCCTCCAGGGGGAATTTGGCGTCCACCACCAGCGGCGGCGCGCCGTTCGGCATCCTGATCGTGCAGTCGGGCCGCGTGCCGTTGGAAAGCGGGGTCTGGAACGAATAGGCGCCAATCGGCAGGCCATCCGCGACGATCGCTTCCATCCGCCCCTGGCCGAAAGCGCCGCGGGTCTGCTTGTTGGACAGGATCGCCTGTAGGCCGACGACATCCTTGGCGAGCGTCTGTATGTTGTTCTGGGCCGCGTCGATGACGGCGAGCCTCTCCTGAAGCCGCCGGAGATTCTCATGCGTCGATCTGGTCTGTTCCGTGATCGTCGCGCCGATCCGGTGCGTCATGCCGTCGAGCCGCTGGCTGACGGCCTGGTTGAGTTCCGATTGCCGGGCCGACAGCGTTTCCGCCATCGAGGCCATGCGCCCTTGCATCTCGCTTTGAGCGCGGATGAGCTCGGAAAGCCGGGCTTCCGCCTCGGAGGCGCGCCGGGCGTTTTCCTGCTGACGACGCGCGGCCCCCCTCAGGAAAAGGATGGCCGCCAGCGCCAGCAGAACGGCTGCTGCGGCTGCGATGGCCATGGCGTGCCGGGCGGCCGGAAGCGCGGAGAGGCGGGCGAGAAGATCATCCATGCGGGGAAAGCTAGCAGAATTCTGTCACTTGAAAAGATCAAAACGTGAACATCATATAAAAAGAACGAGCGATTCCTGTTTCTTCCGAAAAAAAGTTGCGTTATGGGGAAACCATGACGATCAAGCCGCTGATTATTCTGCCGAACCCGATCCTGCGCCAGGTTTCCATGCCCATCGAACAGGTGGATGCCGAAATCCTGAGGCTTGCGGACGACATGTTGGAGACGATGTACGACGCGCCGGGCATAGGCCTTGCGGCGATTCAGATCGGCGTGCCGCGCCGGCTTCTCGTCGTGGACGTGGCGCGGGAAGGCGAGGAGAAGAACCCGCAGGTCTTCATCAACCCCGAAATCGTCAGGTCCTCCGACGAGCGGTCGGTCTACGAGGAGGGTTGCCTTTCGATCCCCGAATATTATGCCGAGGTGGAGCGCCCTGCGGCCGTCACCGTCAGGCATGTCGGCCGGGACGGCAAGGAGCATGTGGTCGAGGCCGATGGCCTGCTTGCCACCTGCCTGCAGCACGAGATCGACCACCTGAACGGCGTGCTCTTCATCGATCACATTTCCCGCCTGAAACGGGATATGGTCATCAAGAAATTCACCAAGGCCGCCAAGGGCAAGGCGGACTGACGCCGGCGGCCAGCCGAATCGTAGCTGAGGGCGCGTTGCAGTTGGACGCGGAACGTTCATGTCTCTTCGCATCATCTTCATGGGCACGCCGGAATTTTCGGTGCCGACGCTGGAGAACCTGAAAAAGGCCGGTCACGAGATCGTCGCGGTCTATACGCAGCCGCCGCGCCCCGGCGGGCGGCGAGGCCTCGATCTGGTGAAATCGCCGGTGCACCAGGCGGCCGAAGGCCTGGGCATCCGCGTCTTCACGCCGCTCAACTTCAAGGACCCCGAGGAGCGGCAGAGATTTCGCGCCCTCAAGGCCGATGTCGGCGTGGTGGTCGCTTATGGCCTTCTGCTCCCGGAAGCGGTTCTGACCGGCACGCGGCTCGGCTGCTATAACGGCCACGCGTCGCTGCTGCCTCGCTGGCGCGGTGCGGCACCCATCCAGCGCGCGATCATGGCGGGCGACGACAAGACCGGCATGATGGTCATGAAGATGGAGAAGGGGCTCGATACCGGCCCGGTCGCGCTCGTCCGCGAAGTGAGGATCGGTGAGGACATGACGGCCGGCGAGCTGCACGACGAACTCAAGGATGCGGGCGCCGGCGCGATCGTCGAGGCGATGGCGAAGCTGGAGGCCGGCGAACTCCCCCTGACGCCGCAGCCGGAAGACGGCGTGCTTTACGCCGCCAAGATCGACAAGGGCGAGACGCGCATCGATTTCTCGAAGCCCGCGCAGGATGTGCACAACCATGTCCGCGGCCTTTCGCCTTTCCCGGGCGCCTGGTTCGAGGCGGAAATCAACGGCAGGCCGGAGCGGATCAAGGTGCTGGAGTCGAGGGTTGCGGAAGGGCAGGGCGCGCCGGGAGAGGTGTTGCATCCGCCCGTGGTTGCCGCTCTGGCGGACCAGTTGACGGTCGCATGCGGCAGCGGCGCCATCGGCTTGGTCACGATGCAGAGGGCCGGCGGAAAGCCCCTCAACGCGCGCGAATTCCTGCGCGGCAGTCCGATTGCCGAAGGAACCGTCCTGGCATCGCCGGCGAGGCCGTCCTGATGCCGCGATACCGCATGACCGTCGAATATGACGGCACGCCCTATGTCGGATGGCAAAGGCAGGAAAACGGCCATTCGGTGCAGGCGGCGCTGGAAGGCGGGGTGCTTTCCCTCACCAGCGAAACCGTGTCCATACGCGGCGCCGGCCGCACGGATTCCGGCGTGCATGCCATGGGGCAGGTCATCCATGTGGATCTGTCGCGCGAGTGGAAACCCCACAAGCTGCGCAATGCGCTCAACGCGCATCTGATGATGGCGAGCGAGAAGGTTTCCGTGCTCGATGTCCAGGCGGTCGATGCGGAATTCGACGCCCGTTTCTCCGCGCTTCGCCGGCATTATCTCTACCGCATCCTCAACCGGCCCTCGCCGCTGGCGCTGGAGGCGAAGCGCGCCTGGTGGGTGCCGCGAGATCTCGATCACGAAGCCATGCACGCGGCGGCGCAGACCCTGGTCGGGCATCACGATTTCACGACGTTCCGCTCCGCCCATTGCCAGGCGGCGAGCCCGATGCGCACGCTCGACCGGCTGGATGTCACGCGGGTCGGCGATCTGATCGAGATCCGGGCCGGCGCCCAGAGCTTCCTGCACAACCAGATACGCTCCTTTGCGGGCACGCTGAAGCTGGCGGGTGAAGGCAAGATGACGCCGGCCGATGTGCGTGCGGCGCTGGATGCGCGCGATCGCGCGGCCTGCGGGCCGGTGGCGCCGCCTGCGGGCCTCTATTTCATGAAGGTGGATTACCCGGGCGATCCGTGACGCCCGGCTGCGTTTTCCGGCGTCTCAGAACGGATAGATGCCGAGAAAGCGCTGCAACGCCTCCGTCGCCAGCATGCCCGGCACGATCAGCACCAGGACGAGGCCGGTCACCGTCAGCGGCTGCGGCCCGCAAATCATCCGCATCACCCGCGATACCGAAACGACCATGACGATCAGCAATACGAAGTGGATGAGGGCAAGCAAGGCATCCAGGCCGGAGGGCATGAGGAAGCGCAGGCTCAGCAGGCCGTAGAGATAGGCGAAGGGAACCGAAAGCCAGTTGACGGTCACGACAATCGGCACGAACTTCCGGCCGATGCCCAGTATGGCGCAAAGCAGGCCTGCGAGAACGAGCGGCATCAGCCAGTTGAAAACCTCCAGCATGCCCATGCGCACGAAGAAGAGCCCGCCGATCCGCGCGCCCGAGGGCATGCCTTCCAGCAGGTAGGACCGCCACCAGAACCACGAGACCACGGCAGCCGGCAGGCACCAGATGAAGGCCCAGAACGAGCGTAGCATCCCGCGATCGGAAATGTCGAGCAGCCGGAATCCTTGGGCATCGCCCTTGATCAGCAGCCAGAGACCGCTGAGATAGAGCCTGACTTCATGGTAGGAGGGCATTATCGAACCAGCGGGAGATAAAGGTCCCATAGATTTGGGTGAGCGTCTCCAGATCGGCAAGGGCGACCCGTTCATCCACCATGTGCATGGTCTGGCCGACGAGGCCGAATTCCACCACCGGGCAATAATCCTTGATGAACCGGGCGTCGGACGTGCCGCCGGTCGTTGAAAGCTGCGGCACCCTGGCCGTGACGCTTTCCACCGCTTCGGAAAGCGAGGCGATCAGCGCGTTGTTGCGCGTCAGGAAGACGTGGCTCGGACGCTCCGCCCAGGCGATGTCGTAGCGGACCGGCTTGCGGTCGGGACGAAGCAGCCCATCGGCGGTGGCCGCGTCGAGCCGCCGCAGGATTTCGGCCTTCACCGCGTCGGCGGTCCAGACGTCGTTGAAACGGATGTTGAAGGCGAAGCTCGCTCTTGCCGGAATGACGTTGGTGGCGGGATTGCCCACATCCACCGACGTCACTTCCAGATTGGAGGGCGGAAAATCGTTCGTTCCGGTATCGAAAGGCGGGGCCATCAGGGCGGATGCGAGCGGCAGCAGGCCGCGTACCGGATTGTCGGCGAGATGCGGATAGGCTGCATGCCCCTGGATGCCGAGCACCGTCACCCTGCCGGAAACCGAGCCGCGCCGGCCGATCTTGATCATGTCGCCGAGCGCATCGGGATTGGTCGGCTCCCCGACGAGGCAGGCGTCCCAGCGCTCGCCCTTCTCCGCTGCCCATTTGAGCAGTTTTTCGGTGCCGTTGACGGCCGGCCCCTCTTCGTCGCCGGTGATCAGGAAGGAGATCGAGCCTTTCGGAGCGCCATGCTTCTCGATATGGCGGGCGATGGCCGCCACGAAACAGGCGATGCCGCCCTTCATGTCCACGGCGCCGCGGCCGAAAAGCTCGCCGTCGGCGATTTCGGCCGCGAAAGGCGGATGCCGCCAGGAGGCTTCATCGCCGGGCGGCACGACATCCGTATGGCCGGCGAACATCAGATGCGGCCCTTCGGTTCCGAGCCGCGCATAGAGGTTCTCGATATCCGGCATGCCGGGTTCCGTCGCCACCATGCGCTCCACCTTGAAGCCGAGCGGCAGAAGCATGGCTTCAAGGGCGGAAAGCGCACCGCCTTCGGCGGGCGTCACCGAAGGGCAGCGGACAAGGGTCTGGAGATTGGCGACGGGGTTGGTGGCGGACATTGTCGGATCAGTCGCGGAGCAGTTCATTGATGCCGGTCTTCGAGCGGGTCTTCTCGTCGACGCGCTTGACGATCACGGCGCAATAGAGGTTCGGGCCCGGCTCGCCGTTCGGCAACGGCTTGCCCGGCATCGTGCCGGCCACCACGACGGAATAGGGCGGCACTTCGCCATACATGACTTCACCGGTGGTGCGGTCGACGATCTTGGTCGACTTGCCGATGAAGACGCCCATGCCGAGCACGGAGCCCTCGCGGATGATGCAGCCTTCGACGACTTCCGAACGGGCGCCGATGAAGCAGTTGTCTTCGATGATGGTCGGGCCGGCCTGCATGGGCTCCAGCACGCCGCCGATGCCGACGCCGCCGGAAAGATGTACGTGCTTGCCGATCTGCGCGCAGGAGCCGACGGTTGCCCAGGTATCGACCATCGTGCCTTCATCCACATAGGCGCCGAGGTTCACGAACGAAGGCATGAGGACGACGTTCCGGGCGATGTGGGCCGAGCGGCGGACGACGGCGTTCGGCACGGCGCGGAAGCCGGCGTCGCGGAATTCGGCTTCTCCCCAGTTCTCGAACTTGGAAGGCACCTTGTCCCACCAGGTGGAATTGCCGGGGCCGTTCTTGACCACTTCCATGTCGTTGAGGCGGAAGGAGAGCAGTACGGCCTTCTTGAGCCACTGATTCACCGTCCAGGTGCCGTCCGCGCCCCGGCTCGCGACGCGGGCCTTGCCGCCGTCGAGCAGGGAGAGCGCTTCCTCGACGGCGTCGCGCACTTCTCCTTTGGTCGAAACGGTGACGCTGTCGCGGTTGTCGAAAGCGGTCTCGATAGTCTTTTCGAGGGAAGAGAAGTCGGGGCTGCTCATGGGTAATCCTTAAACGTCACTCTATATCGTGATGATGGGAGAGGTGGCCAACTGGTATCATTTGCTCTAAGCGACCGCCACTCAAGCGTCAATGTGAATTGGCGTCAACCGATGCTGACGCCGGAAGGATCATGGAAAATGGCAAGGGCGAGGAAAGATGGACCGAGGCGCAAGGACGGGGTCTGGGACCCGCTGAAGGACAATGTCGCGGACAAGCGGGCGGCCGCGGGCCTGCCGAAGACGCCGCAGACCGAATCGCCCTCCTATCGGCTGGCCTATGTGGATGACGACTTCCTGTGCCGCGAGGAACTGCGTCCGGTTCGCCTGCAGCTGGAGCTGCTGAAGGCCGAGATGGCGCTTGCCGAACGCGGCATCAGGTCGACCGTGGTGCTTTTCGGCGGCGCGCGCATCCCGGCTCCCGGCCAGAGCGCCTGGGCGGCCCGCAACGAGAGCCAGCGCAGGAGCCTGGAAGCCGCTTCCGTCTATTACGAGGAGGCGCGGAAATTCGCGGCCCTCTGCGGCAAGCATTCGGCGGGCTACAATCATCAGGAATACGTGGTGGTGACGGGCGGCGGTCCGGGCGTGATGGAGGCTGGGAACCGTGGAGCCGCCGAAGCCGGCGCCCCCAGCATCGGCCTCAACATCATGCTGCCGCACGAGCAGGCGCCGAACCGCTTCGTGACGCCGGAGCTCAGCTTCAACTTTCACTATTTCGCCATCCGCAAGATGCACTTCATGATGCGCGCCAAGGCCGTGGCGGTCTTCCCCGGCGGTTTCGGCACGCTGGACGAGATGTTCGAGGCGCTGACCCTCATCCAGACCAAGCGCATGGAGCGCATTCCACTGATCCTGTTCAGCGAAGCCTTCTGGCGGGGCATCATCAATTTCGAGGCGCTTGCGGAATTCGGCACCATTGCGCCCGATGACGTGAACCTGATCAACTTCGTGGAAACCGCCGATCAGGCCTGGAAGATCATTTCAGACTTCTACGAGCACTGACGCGGAACAGGACGATGAAAGAAAGAACCCGCCCCCCTGGTAAAGGGGCGGGTCCTTTGAGACGACAGCCGGTACTAGTTCCAAAGGGGGCGGGGAACTAGAGGGGGCGGTCCGGCAGGTCGTCGATGGAAATCGTTCCGTCTTTGTTGGCGTCCATGCGGGCGAACAGCTTGTCGGTGGCCGTGGTGGCCTCCGCCTTGGTGATCTTGCCGTCGCGGTCCTCGTCGACCATGCGGAAGAAGCCGCCGCGCATCATGCCGCCATGCCGCGGCCCGTCCCAGCGAGCCTCCTGGCGATCCCGGCCCTGATGATGGCCCCATCCGTGGCGGTCCCGGTCGCGGCGATCGTTGTCGCGGTTTTCGGCCTGTTCCGGGGGCGGGTTGTTCTTGCGGAACTCGTCGAGCCTGGCCTGGCGGAAATCGACCAGCTCGCCGCGGGTAATCGTTCCGTCCTTGTTGGCGTCGATCTCGGTAAACAGCCTGTCCTGATAGGCGGTCAGCTCGTCCTTGGAGATCTTGCCGTCCTTGTCGGTGTCGGCGTTCTTCAACAGGCGGACGAACATGACGTCCTGCATCATCGCCCGGCCCGGGCCGTCAGGCCTGCCTGGTCCGTCACGTCCTGGCGCGGCCAATGCCGGGAGAGCTGCTCCTGCGACCAAAACGGCACTGAGGGTCGCCAAAACGATCTTCTTCGCGGTCATCGAAGGTCCTTTCCGGTTGTTTCGATAGCCTGAAGCTAAGCGCCGGGAAGGATCAAAACCACTTAAACATCCGTAATGTGGATGAACTTTTGGTAAGGCTGATTTAACGTCGGGCGGGCGCTAGAAGCTGCCGCGCAGGCGGCCGAGGAAGCTGGCGAGATCGTCCGTCACATAGTCGATGTGATCGTCCTCGTCGGTCAGCTTCTCCCAGCGCTCCATCAGCACCGTGTCGAGATTGCGCGGCACCAGAAGGACGGTGCGCATGCCGAGCGTCTTCGGCACCTGCAGATTGCGCGGCAGGTCCTCGAACATCGCTGCATTGCTCGTATCGACCCGATGCAGGCTGGCGAACTTGTCGTAGGTGGCCCCGGCCGGCTTCGGAACGTAACCGGCTGCGACGATATCGAAGATGTCGTCGAAATGGTCGAGAATGCCAAGCGCCCGGGCGGCGGCCTCCGCATGCGGCACGCTGCCGTTGGTGAAGATGAACTTGCGGCCGGGAAGAGCCTTGATCGCCTCGCCGAGTTCCGGGTTGGGCAGGAGCGCGGAATAGTCGATGGCATGCGCCCGTTCCAGGAAGGCGTCCGGATCGATGCCGTAGTTGAGCATCAACCCCTGCAGGGTCGTGCCATGTTCGTGGTAATAGCGCTTCTGCAGCACCCGCGCCTCTTCCGGCTCCAGCTGCAGCAGCTCCTGCACATAGGCGGTCATGTTCCTGTCGATCTGCGCGAACAGGTTGACGTGATGCGGGTAGAGCGTGTTGTCGAGATCGAACACCCAGTCGCGGACATGGGCGAAATCGGAGGGCTCGGCAGAGGTGCTGGGTTTCTTGTCCATATCGGTCTTATGCACGCCTTGCGCCCGAAAGAAAATCGAAAAGACGACCGGTTCGGGGCGAATCCGGCCTTGGCGGCCGATCGGGACGCATGATACCGCCACCACATGGAACTCTGGATTCCCATCACCATCGCCGCCGCCTTCCTGCAGAACCTGCGTTCCGCATTGCAGAAACATCTGCAGGGTGCGCTCGGCACGCGGGGAGCAAGCTTCGTGCGCTTCGGCTACGGGTTTCCCGTGGCGATCCTCTATGTCCTGGCCCTGCACCATGTCGTCGGTTATCCGTTTCCCGCGCTGAACTGGACCTTCGCGGCCTGGGCGGCCGTGGGAGGGCTGGCGCAGATCTTCGCGACGATCATGCTCGTACATCTCTTCTCGCTGCGGAACTTTGCCGTCGGCACGGCCTATTCCAAGACGGAACCGGTGCAGGCGGCGCTGTTCGGCTTCATCCTGCTCGGCGAAAGGCTGACGCCCGGCGCGGGCGTGGCGATCGTCGTCGGGGTTATCGGCGTGATGATGATCTCCATGGCGCGCATGCCGCTCTCGTGGCGCAATCTGCTCGTTGCCCTGACCAGCCGCACGGCGCTGATCGGCATCGCGTCCGGAGCGGTCTTCGGCATTTCGGCGGTGGCGTACCGCAGCGCGTCGCTTTCGCTCGGCGGGCCGGGGCCGGTCATGGAGGCGGCGGTGACGCTTGCCTGCGTCACGACGTTCCAGACGGCTTTCATGCTCGTCTGGATGCTCTGGAAGGACAAGCGCGAGATCGTCCAGGCGCTTCTCACCTGGCGTTCGTCGGCTCTCGTGGGCCTGGCCGGCGTTCTGGGTTCGGCCGGCTGGTTCACGGCGATGACGCTGCAGCAGGTGGCCTATGTCCGCGCGCTGGGCCAGATCGAACTCGTCTTCACCTTCATGGCTTCCTACTTCCTGTTCCATGAACGGGTGAACCGCATGGAGATCGCCGGCTGCCTGTTGATCGTCTGCGGCATCCTGGGGCTGATATTCTCCTGATCGGCGCCCGATTTGCGGCGGCGCCGGACGCGGAAACCGGATAGGATGGCGCTCGCGAAAAGGGAGGATCACGCATGTCTCAGAAGGACAAGGCAATCGCGTTCGGCGCGCTTCACCGGAAGGGCAATCCGGTCGTCATCTACAATATCTGGGATGCCGGCACGGCGAAGGCCGTGGCGGACGCCGGTGCGAAGGCGCTCGGCACGGGAAGCTGGTCGGTTGCCGCATCGCAAGGTTATGCCGACGGCGAGAACCTGCCGATAGAGGCATTGCTCGCCACGGTGAAGTCCATCACGGCCTCCGTCGAATTGCCGCTGTCGGTCGATTTCGAGGGCGGTTATGCGGAGGACCCGGCGGCACTTGCGGACAATGTCGCCAAGGTCGTCGACGCGGGTGCCGTCGGCATCAATTTCGAGGATCAGGTCGTCGGCGGCAGCGGCATCTACGCCGTCACCGTGCAGGCGGAGCGCATTCGCGCCATTCGCAGGATGGCCGACGATCGCGGCCTGCCCTTCTTCATCAATGCCCGCACTGATCTCTTCCTGAAGGAAAGCGACCGTGCGGCTCATGCCGGGCTGCTCGATCAGGCGATCGAACGCGCCCGAGCCTATGCCGGGGCAGGGGGCAGCGGCTTCTTCGCGCCCGGTCTTGCCGATGACGACCTGATCGCCAGGCTTTGCGAGGCTTCGCCGGTGCCGGTCAATATCATGATGATGCAGGGCGTTTCCGCGCCGAAGCGTCTCGGCGAACTCGGCGTCGGCCGCGTGAGCTATGGTCCCGGTCCCTACCGGGCCATGATGGCGAAGCTGAAGGAGGATGCCGCGGCGGTCTTTGCCGCCGCCGGCTGAGCCGGACCCTGCGGTATTCCGGGATCAGGGCACGATCAGCGTGCCGGCGCCGCGCTCGGTGAAGATTTCGAGCAGCACCGAATGGGCCGTCTTGCCGTTCAGGATGACGACGCCCTGGACCCCGGCCCGGATCGCATCGATGCAGGTCTCGACCTTCGGGATCATGCCGCCGGAGATCGTGCCGTCCTTGATGAGCGCCTGGGCCTGAGCGACCGTCAGCTCCTTGATGAGGTTCTTGTCCTTGTCCAGCACGCCCGGAACGTCGGTGAGGAAGAGCAGGCGCGTGGCGTTCAATGCGCCGGCGATGGCGCCTGCGAACGTATCGGCATTGATGTTGTAGGTGGCGCCGTCGCGGCCGGGCGCGACCGGTGCGATGACGGGGATCATCTCCGATTTGGCGAGCAGGTCGAGCAGCGTGCGGTCCACTTCCACCACTTCGCCGACGAAGCCGAGGTCGAGTACCCGCTCGATATTGCTGTCCGGATCGATGACGGTCTTCTTGGCCTTCTCGGCGAAGACCATGTTGCCGTCCTTGCCGCAAAGGCCGATCGCCCATTCGCCGGTCTGGTTGATCAGCGCGACGATCTCCTTGTTGATCGAGCCTGCGAGCACCATTTCGACGATCTCGACGGTCTTCTGGTCGGTGACGCGCAGGCCGCCTTCGAACTTGGATTCGATGCCCATCTTGGTCAGCATCGCGCCGATCTGCGGGCCGCCGCCGTGGACGACGATCGGGTTGACGCCCGATTGCTTCAGAAGCGCGATATCCGCGGCGAATGCCTTGCCGAGTTCCGCGTCGCCCATGGCGTGACCGCCGTATTTCACGACGATCGTCTTGTTCTCGTACCGCTGCATGTAGGGCAGTGCCTGGGCCAGAAGCTTGGCCTGAAGTTCGCTGTCGGAAGCGCTCATCGAAGTCCTCGTGATTTGAGTTGGGCCTTTTAGCGCATGTTTTTGACAGAGGAAATAATCCGCGGGGAAGATTCATGCGTATTGAAAGGGTAAGGTGAATGAACGATGCCGGGCGCCGCGCCCGCAGCCGGAGGTGCCAGGCTTGGCAAGCGACCAGGATCTCGCCGCATTGATCGGCCGCGTGGTGCTGCGGGACCGCGCGGCCTTCGCGACGCTTTACGCCGGGACATCCGCGAAACTCTTTTCCGTCTGCCTCCGTATCCTGAAGGACAGGACCGATGCGGAAGATGCGTTGCAGGAGATATATGTCAAGGTCTGGCAGCGGGCGGAGCGGTTCGCCGCCACAGGAGCAAGCCCTCTGGGATGGCTGGTGGTGATCGCCCGCAATCATGCCATCGATCTCCTGAGGGCGCGCAAGCCGGTAGCCGACGTTCTCGATGAAAGCTGGGATATCGCGGATACCGGCCGCGACCCGGAAGCGGAAAGTGTTCTCAAAGGTGAGGTCAGGCGCATTGACAGGTGTATGGAAGAGTTGGATTCTGAACGGGCCGGCGCGGTGCGAAGCGCATACGTGGAAGGTTTGAGTTACCAGGAACTGGCGGAGCGTTACGGCGTTCCTCTGAACACAATGCGTACCTGGCTCCGGCGCAGCCTTTTGAAGCTGAGAGAGTGCCTCGACCGATGACGACGCCCGAGCAAAGCGAAGGAGACCGTTCCCGCGACGAACTGCTCGCCGGCGAATACGTGCTGGGCGTTCTGTCGCTGGAGGACCGCAAGCGCATCGAAGCGCGAATCGGGCGCGACAAGGCTTTCGCCGCGATAGTCGCCCGCTGGCAGGAAAACCTTTCGGGCTTCAACGACGAATATGAAGGGCAGATGCCTTCCGCCCGCGTTTATGCGGGCATCGAGGCGCGGCTCTTTCCGCAGCGATCGTTCGCGCAGGAACTGGCCGGCGGCGGCTGGTGGAATTCCCTGCTTCTCTGGCGAAGCCTCGCCTTCGCCTCGCTGGCCGTCCTCATCACCTATGTCTCGCTCGAGACGGGCTGGCTGGGGGGACAGGGTTCCGCCAGGCCGCTCGTGGCGGAGATGGCCGGCGAAGGCAATGCCATCAGCCTTCTGGCGCGTTACGACGCCGGCAGCGGCCGCCTGCAGATCACCCCGGTCGCGGCCGATGCCGCCGACCGGCATTCGCTGCAGCTCTGGCTGGTGCCGGGCAGCAACGATCCGGCGATCTCCCTCGGGGTCCTGCCGGATGCCGGCGATGGCGCCATCGAGATACCGGCGGACCTGAGGCCGCGGCTCGGAGAGGGCGTGACGCTTGCCGTCAGCCTGGAACCCTATGGGGGTTCGCCCACCGGCCAGCCGACCGGGCAGGTTCTCGCGGCGGGCCACATTCGCCGTCCATGAGGAAATAGAGCTTTCCAATCAGTTGCTTGTGATTTTTTCCGCCGGCTTCCGGGGCCGGCTGAAACTCTTTTCGCCCGCTTTCCGTCCCTTGTGATGTTCCCGCAGACGGTGGGACGCCCATGCCTCTGGCGGCGCATCCGCGTCCGGGGCCTTCGAACATCCGAGAGAAAGAGGAAAGTACCATGTCGAAATCCGCAATTCGTGTCATCGCCCTCGCAGCCGCTCTGCCGGCCATTGCCGTAACCGCCTACGCCGCCAATCCCAAGGTCGGCGGCGCGCCCATGTACGAAACCAGGAATATCGTCGAAAACGCCGTGAACTCCAAGGATCACACGACCCTCGTCGCCGCCGTCAAGGCCGCCGGCCTGGTCGGGACGCTTGAGGGCAAAGGCCCGTTCACGGTGTTCGCTCCCACCAACGAAGCGTTCTCGGCCCTGCCGAAGGGCGCCGTCGACGATCTTCTGAAGCCGGAAAACAAGGCGCAGCTCACCAAGGTGCTGACCTGCCATGTGGTGGCCGCGAACGCGCTCTCCACCGCCATCGGGAAGATGATCAAGGACGACAAGGGCGCCCATGACGTCAAGACGGTCGGCGGCTGCGTTCTCAAGGCCAGGGAAAGCATGGGCAAGATCACGCTGACCGACGAGAACGGCAATGTCGCGCATGTGACGATTGCCGATGTCCGGCAGTCGAACGGCGTCATCCATGTCGTGGACAAGGTCTTGCTGCCGAAGATGTGAAGCGGTCGCAGGCCGCTTCGGCACATGGAAAAGCCGGTCGCCTTTTCGGAAGGCGGCCGGCTTTGCATTCACGGTCTCAAGGCTGGCCGACGGTTTCGGCGATCGCCTGGCGCAGTTCCTCAAGACCCCGACCCTTCTCGGACGAGGTGGAAAGGACGAGGGGATAGGCGGCGGGCCGCTTGCGGATCTTCTCCGTCGTTTCCGCCATCAGCTTGGGGACGGCCGGTTCCTTGATCTTGTCGGTCTTGGTCAGCACGATCTGATAGGAGACGGCCGCCTTGTCGAGCAGGCCCAGGACCTCCTCGTCGTTCTTCTTGATGCCGTGTCGGCTGTCGATCAGCACATAGACGCGCTTCAAGGTCGCCCGTCCGCGCAGATAATCGAAGACGAGTTTCGTCCAGGCGTCGACCTGCTCCTTCGGGGCCTGCGCATAGCCGTAACCCGGCATGTCGACCAGCGCCATGGGGGGCAGGTCGGCGCCTTCGCCCGAATAGCCGTCCGGCACGAAGTAATTGAGCTCCTGCGTGCGGCCCGGCGTGTTGGACGTGCGGGCAAGTCCCTTCTGGCCGACCAGCGCGTTGATCAGCGACGACTTGCCGACATTCGAACGGCCGGCAAATGCCACTTCCAGCGGGCCTTCCGGCGGCAGGAATTTCATCGAAGGCACGCCGCGGATGAAAATCCAGGGGCGGCCGAAAAGCGGTTTTTCGTCCGTCATGTCTGCCGGCATCGATATCCTCTTCGTCTGGAAGGGCACGGCTTCACGGTTTTGGTCGCCAATGTCAAGCTTTGCGGCCTTTCCAGGGGTTCCGGAAAAGAAAAGCCCCGCCGAAGCGGGGCCGGTATCTGCTATTTCGATGCCGCCGGTTTTCGTCGGAAGAGGCCCTTCAGATTGTCGAAGAGCTCGATCTTGGCGCCGTGGCGTTTCATGATGACCGCCTGCTGGGTGATCGACAGCGTGTTGTTCCAGGCCCAGTAGATCACCAAGCCGGCCGGGAAGGATGCCAGCATGAAGGTGAAGATGAGCGGCATCCAGGTGAAGATCATCGCCTGGGTCGGGTCCGGCGGGGTCGGGTTCATGCGCATCTGCAGGAACATCGTAACGCCCATGACGAGCGGCCAGACGCCGATCAGCAGGAAATGCGGCACGTCGTAGGGAAGCAGGCCGAACAGGTTGAAGAGCGAGGTCGGGTCCGGGGCGGAGAGGTCCTGAATCCAGCCGAAGAAGGGGGCATGCCGCATCTCGATGGTCACGTAGATGACCTTGTAGAGCGCGAAGAAGACCGGAATCTGCAGGAGCACCGGCCAGCAACCGGCGATCGGATTGATCTTCTCCTCCTTGTAGAGCTGCATCATCGCCTGCTGCATGCCCATGCGGTCGTCGCCGAACTTCTGCTTCAGCTCCTCCATTTTGGGCTGCACGCGCTTCATGTTGGCCATCGAAGCATATTGCTTGCTGGCGAGCGGGAAGAAGATGGCCTTGACCACCACGGTCGTCAGCAGGATCGCGACGCCGAAATTGCCGACATGACGGAAGAAGAAGTCCATCAGCTGGAACATCGGCTTGGTGATGAAGTAGAACCAGCCCCAGTCGATCAGGCGGTTGAACTGCGGGACCGAATAATCGGTCTCGTAGCGCGAGATCAGCGGCACTTCCTTCGCGCCCGCGAAGACCAGGTTCTTGAGCTCGGTCGACTGTCCGGGCTGGACCGTCAGGTCGTCGCCCTTGTAGTCGGCCTGGTAGCTCGTCTGGCCGCCGCTGAAATGCGAGAAGCGCGCGACATAGGGAAGCGTCTGGGGCGGAACGATCGTCGCGGCCCAGTATTTGTCGGTGATGCCGAGCCAGCCCGTCGTGGCCTTCTCGTTGGTATACTGCTCTTTCTCGATATTGGCGTAGGTGTGCTCGTTGAGGCTGCCGCTTTCGCCCATCACGCCGATGAAGCCCTCGTGGATGACCCAGATGGCGGGCGTCGCCGGCTTGTTGTTGCGGATGACGCGGCCGTAAGGCGTCAGCGTCACCGGGGAAGCCGTCTTGTTGTCGATCTTGTCGGCGACCGTCAGCATGTAGTGGTCGTCGATCGTGATCGTGCGGGTGAAGGTCACGCCCTTGTCGTTGGTGAAGGTGAGCGTCACCGGCGTCTGCTGGGTCAGCTTGTCGCCGCCTGCAACCGTCCACTGCGTGCCGGTGCCGGGCACCGCGCCGATGGAATCGTTGGGGATGTAACCGATCTCGGTGAAATAGCCGTCCTTCGCGTCGGACGGCGAGAAGAGCGTGATGATCGGGCTGCTGTCGTCCACGGTCTCGTGATATTCACGCAGCTTCAGGTCATCGAAACGGGCGCCGGTCAGGTTGATGGAGCCGATGACGGCCGGCGTTTCGATCTGGATGCGCTGCGATCTGGCAAGCGCCTGCTCGCGGGTGACGGTCGTCTGGGCCGGGTTTGCGCCCGGCAGGTTTCCCGTGGGCGTGCTCTGGGCGCCGGGGTTTTCGGGAGAAGTGGTCTGAGCGGTCTGACCCTGGAGGGCGCGGCGGGCCTCTTCGGCACGCTGCTGCGCTTCCATCCTCGGGTTCATGTAGAGGAACTGCCAGGCAAGGACGATCACGACAGAGAGCGCGATCGCGATGAAGTAGTTACGGTTTTTTTCCATCATGCTTTCCTGGAACGGGTCTCCTCGGACCGCTTCGGTTTCGGCCTGCTTTCAATGCGCTCGATGAGCTGAGCCGTCATATCAGCGAAGGGAGCCGTCAGCACCTCCCGCCGCGCGACAATCACATAGTCGTGTCCGTTCTTCATTGCAAATCCGGCAGATTGCCTCACGGCTTCCTTCAGCCGCCGGCGCATGCGGTTGCGTTCCACCGCGTTGCCATGCTTCTTGGTGACGGTAAAGCCGACACGCGGCGCCTCGTCCGTTGCATTTCGGTCCAGCACTTCCAGAAGGAAAGTGCGACCCCGGCGGCTTTCGCCCTGCCGGACAGCGAGAAACTGCGGCCGGCTCTTCAGCCGCCCGACAGTCTTCTTGTTCTTCGTTTCAATCGTCATCGCCCGGTTGTCTCGGGCATCCCGGCCTTAGGCCGAGAGACGCTTGCGGCCACGGGCGCGGCGTGCGGAAAGAACCTTGCGACCACCCTTGGTGGCCATGCGGGCGCGGAATCCGTGGCGGCGCTTGCGAACAAGCTTGGACGGTTGGTAGGTACGCTTCATTTATTTAATACCGCGGTGTGCGGCCCTTCTTGGATTTTGCCCCCTTGTGAAAAGAGGAGCAAGAGCGTTTCGGAAAAAACGATCCGCGCAGGCGGCTGCATGCGTGCAAGTCCGCCGGAGCTGAACGTGGGCGGCTTATAAGAGGACTTTCAAGGAAAAGTCAATTGCTCGGCGGCCGTTGTTCGGTGGGGCACGCCGTGTCCGGGCGGAGCGAACGATAAAACCCGAACGGATTGGTTAAAGATCCTGACGATCATGCGCGGAACGGTGGCGCATGTAAAAAGAGGGATAAAAATCCGGAAGCCGGTTGAGATGGCCGGGTTTCTTCCAAAAATTTTTGTCTTGTGTGCTTCGGTTGACAAAATCTACTTCGGAATGCCTCGCGCCCCGGTTGGTTTCGCTCAAACATTATTAATTTCTGACTGCTAATTTCGGCTTGTCGGCACGGAAACCCGCGCATTTACCTCGCCATCCGGCCGTGCTGCCGTGTATTCGTAGAGGGACTTGCAGTGAAGATCAGAGCAAAAATCAATCTCCTCGTCGGCTTGATGAGCCTTGTGGCCTGTATCATTGGCGGTCTTTCGCTTTTTGCTGTCGAAAAATATCACGATCAGGCGCAGGAATATGCCGAAGTCGCCGACCGGGCGTACAAGGGCGAGCATCTGAACAGGCTTGTCACCGCCGTCGTCATGGATGCCCGCGGCATCTATGCTGCCAAGGATTCCGCCGCCGCCAAGCAGTTCGGGGACGGGATAGCCAAGTCGCTCGACGACATGGACAGGCTGCTTGCCGAATGGCAGCCGAAAGTGCCCGCCGGGCAGAGGGAGATATTCGACAAGCTGGTCGCGCGCTCCAGGGAATTCAAGGCGTTCCGGACCGAAACCGCGCGTCTCAGCCAGGCGGAGGGGCCGCAGGCCGCCAACGCCCAGGGCAACAACGAGGCAAACCGCGCGAACCGCAAGGCTTACCAGGCGGAAATCGATGCCGTGGTGAAGATGGACCAGGCAGAGCTCGACAACCTGAGCGCCGGCATGGAAGCCTTCGGAAGCATGGTGTTCTACAGCGTGCTGGCCGCGACCCTTGTCGGTGTCGCCGGAGGCATGGCGTTCGGGCTTTATCTCGGCCGCAAGCAACTCAGCCAGCCGATCCTCAATCTGACCTCGTCGATGAAACTGCTGGCGGATGGCGATTACAATGCGGCGGTGCCTTCCGCCGGCCGCAAGGACGAGATCGGCGACATGGCGGCCGCCGTCGAGGTCTTCAAACGGAATGGCATGGAAGTCGCCCGCATGAATGCGTCGGAATCAGCCCTGCGCGCCAAGAGCGACGACCTGCAGGCGCGCATGTCGGCAGTCGTGGCTGCTGCGGTCGAAGGCGACTTCAGCCGCCGGATCGACAGGCAATGGGGCGAGGAGAGCCTCGATCACTTCGCCCGGAATGTCGATCAGCTGCTTGGAAGCGTCGATGCTGGCATTTCGGAGACGTGCCGGGTCGTGAAGAGCCTTGCGGACGGCGATCTCGCCGACAGCATGAACGGCAATTTCAAGGGCGCCTTCGCGGACCTGCAGCGGGACGTGAACAGCACCATGGAAAAGCTGCGCGCGACGATGCGCAATGTCCGTGTTGCCACGGGCTCCATCAACGGCAGCGCGGCGGAGCTCAGCAACGCCACCAACGATCTTTCCAAGCGCACCGAGCAGCAGGCCGCGGCGCTCGAGCAGACCTCGGCCGCGCTCAACGAGATCACCGACGTGGTGCGCACCTCCACCCAGCGGGCTCAGGAAGCGACGGCCATGGTCGGCGAAGCCAAGCAGAGCGCCGTGCAGTCGGGCGAAGTCGTCCGCAATGCCGTCGAGGCCATGGGCCGCATCGAGCAGGCGTCCCGCGAGATCGCCCAGATCACCAACGTCATCGACGAAATCGCCTTCCAGACCAATCTCCTCGCGCTCAATGCCGGTGTCGAGGCCGCGCGCGCGGGCGAGGCTGGCAAGGGGTTTGCCGTCGTGGCGCAGGAGGTTCGCGAGCTTGCGCAACGGTCGGCAAGCGCAGCGAAGGATATCAAGGCCCTGATCAGCAAGTCGGGCGAGGAGGTCGCCGGCGGGGTGGAACTCGTCCAGAAGACCGGCGAGGCCCTTTCCGAAATCGAGGCGCGGGTCCTGCGGATCAACGACCATATCCATTCGATCGCAGTTGCCTCGGGCGAGCAGGCCACCGGCCTTGCGGAAGTCAATACGGCCGTCAACCAGATGGACCAGGTGACGCAGCAGAATGCCGCCATGGTGGAGGAGACGTCCGCCGCGACGCAGAAGCTTTCCTCGGAGGCCGACAGCCTCTTTGTCCTCGTATCCCAGTTCAATATCGGCGATGAGGCGCAAACGACGACCGCGGGCGCCAGGACGTCCCGGCCGATGGTGGCGGCACCGGGCCATCGCCCCCGTTTCTCTCCCGTCAAGGCGATGACCGGCGCCATCTCGCGCGCCTTCGGAGGCGGTGCGGCCGCCGCCGCGGCGCCGGCATCGGCGGCGGATTGGGAAGAATTCTGATCCGCCCGTTCGGTCGGACAGGGAAGCGGGGACGGGAGACCGTCCCCGTTCTCTTTTTGCACCGCGGCAAAGGGGCTGGTAAATTGGGGCCGAAGCTATAAAATAACCCGATGTCCCCGGCTGGCCGATATCCGTGCCGCCGGGGCCGAATTCGGGAATGGAGACCTGCATGGACGACGAGGTTCACACCTCGGGACGCTCGGGGGCCTCGCCGGGTGGCGCAGGTCCGGAGCCGATGCCGCGCCTTTTCCGCGGCCTTTCCGGCAGGCTTCTCTGGCTCACCGTCATCTTCGTCATGCTGGCCGAAGTCCTGATTTTCGTGCCTTCCATCGCCAGCATGCGCATGAACTGGCTGCGCGACCGGCTGGATACGGCGGCGGCGGCGGGCATCGTCATCGACGGCCTGCAGCCGGCCGAGCTTCCCCGCGCGGTGCAGGACGACACGCTGCTTGCGACCGGTACCAAGGTCATCGCGCTGCGGAAGGACGGCACGTCGCGGCTGCTTGCCGCGACCGATATGCCGCCGCAGGTGGACCAGGTCTTCGATCTCGCCAACGTGCCGATGCTTTCATCCATGTGCGATGCGCTCGACACGCTGGTATTCGGCGGTGGCCGCGTGATGCGCGTCTATGGGCCGATCGGCGAAAGCGACATGATCATCGAACTTGTGATGACCGACAACGCTCTTCGCAAGGACATGCTCAAATATTCCAAGATGATGTTCCTGCTGTCGCTGCTGATCTCGCTCATCACGGCGGTGCTGATCTTCCTCGCCATCAACCGCATGATGATCATGCCGATCCGCCGGCTGACGCACAGCATGCAGGTTTTCTCCGAGCAGCCGGAAGATCCCTCCCGCGTCTTCTCGCCCGATCGCTCGCGCGGCGAGCTTGCGGTTGCCGGACGTCACCTGACGGCGATGCAGGCGCAGCTGCAGCGCACCCTCAAGCAGCAGAAGAACCTCGCCGATCTCGGCCTTGCCGTTTCGAAGATCAACCACGACATGCGCAACATCCTGGCGTCGGCGCAGCTGATGTCCGACCGCCTGACGGATGTCGACGATCCCATGGTGCGGAGTTTCGCGCCGAAACTGCTGCGGACGATCGACCGCGCCGTGGGCTACACGAGCGAAGTGCTGGCCTATGGCCAGGCGTCCGAAGCCGCGCCGCGCCGCAGGCGCATCCGTCTCGCGGATCTTTGCCAGGAAGTGCGCGATATCCTTGCCATCGATCCGGATGCCGGTGTCGAGTTCCTGGAGCAGGTCGCCGACGATCTGGAGGTGGACGGCGACAGCGAGCAGCTTTTCCGGATCATCCATAATCTGTGCCGCAACGCCTTGCAGGCGCTCACCACCTTCGACCCCGACGATGCCTCCATGGTCCGCCGGATCACGGTTTCGGCGCATCGGGTCGGAAGCGTCGTGGGCATCACGATCGACGATACCGGCCCCGGCATGCCGCGCAAGGCACGCGAGAATCTGTTCTCGGCCTTCCGCGGCTCGGCGCGTTCCGGGGGCACCGGCCTTGGCCTGGTGATCGCCCGCGAACTGGTCCTGGCGCATGGCGGCACGATCGCGCTTGTGGAAAAACCCGGTCCCGGAACGCAGTTCAGGATCGAGATTCCCGACCGCCCGGTCTCCCTGGAGGATTACCGGGCCCGGGCCTGATGCAAAAAATGTTGCTTCTCAACGGCTTGAGCGAGAAGTGACAGTAAAATGACGTGTCCTTCGGTAAAATCGCTTGCAATCCTTCGCAGCACCCAGTAGAGGATCGCCACGCAAGCGGTGAACGCACTGCTTGCCCACGCACCCGTAGCTCAGCTGGATAGAGCACCAGACTACGAATCTGGGGGTCAGGAGTTCGAATCTCTTCGGGTGCGCCATTTTTCTTAACGAAATCATATCCTTATAAGGCCATTTTTTCTGGGCGTCCGTCTTCGTTCCGGTGAGTACCGAATAAACACCGGATCATCGGCTTATAGCTTCCTGCAATCGAACGATTTAATGTCGGCAATCGCCTCTAAGGCGAACCGGTTATCGCTGCTTTCAGGGACTTCAGAGATGTCTGACGAATCGCCGTTGAGGATTCTGCAGGAGGCCAGCTTACAGGCCCATGCCGTTATCAGGGACGAGATTGCAGGTCTCTTCGAACGCTACGGAGAAACGACCCCCGACGTTACCCCGACATTAAAACAGCTCTTTTGGTACCTATCGGCCAGAAACCAGGCCGTCACCTTTCTCGTAAGCTGGGGCTACTCTTGGGATGCCGAGATCATATTGAGATCCTTCTACGAGACCGCCGCAAAGATATTGTTCATATGTTTTGCCGAGGACGAAGATAAGCCGGGGCTGATGGACGAATTCTGGAACAAGCTTGGCTCGATAAACGACAGACGAAGAGCGAGAAAGGCTGAGTTTTCGGTTCAAATGAAAGAGGAAGACGATGTCTCCAGCTCCATATTCGAAGCCTTGAGCGATGAGCGCCTTTTCGATCTCGACGCCAAGGGAAACAAAGCCGAGCGAAAGCGATTGGAGCAGAAATGGTCCTTCTCCGAGATTATCGAAGCGCTCGACGGCCGGGTGGTCGGCGGCAAGCCGCTCGTTGGTATGAAGAGCGTTCTTCACATCTATGGCGTCTGCAGCCATCTCGCTCACGCAGATAGCGCGGCTATGGATCTGATGGCTGATCGAGCATTGCGCCCTAAAGACGAATTGCTGCTACTTGAAGCTGGCCACATCTCGAGGATATTAAGCGACCAGGTCAGCTTGACATGGTTCTGTGCAGAAGCATTGCGCCGGCACTTCAAAGGTGAGTTTTCCGACACGGAGAAATTCTATGCTGCTTTTCAAAAGACGGCGGAGCTGAGTGAGCCGTTGCAAGCTGCGTTCAACGAAAGTCAGCGTGAGTTTTATGAGAGGATACTGCGTAAGCAGCAGGAGGTCGGCGCTTAGATCTCCGCTGCCATAAGCGTCGGATAGAACCGATAATACTTTTTATAGCTATCTAAAAACTCTTCGACTGCGACGCCGGCAGCGGATTTGAAACCCACCTCAGAAATCATTTCTTGATGGGTTTTGCTCACGATACCTCGTTCAAAAAACAATCTTTCTCGTAATGTAAGAGCAGGTACTACCAAGCGGTGGATATCCTCCCACCCGTTTGATGAGAAAGGCCAAGAGGCTAAGTCTATGTTCTCAAGAAGCTGTTGACGTTTTTCTCGGGCGATGATGATTCCCGTGATCGAGAGCATTTGTTCGCCGTCCGCGTATCTGATTATCGACAAGGGGCAAAATTCGTTCTTACCCGATACCGGCAGTGCTTTCAGTGCTGCGCCGGCGAATGATAAAGAGATAGTCCTCGCAAGGCCCTCGGGCGTCATGTCGTTTGGAGAGGCCGATGATGGAAGGAATTCGCCGATGCGGCTTTTCAAATTGTTGAATTGCGTTTGCATCTTCTCTGAAGCAAGTGGCGGTTTGGCTCCAGGAGCTTGCGGGTCGGAAAAGTCATTGGCATGGGCATTCACGGTAACACGCACAATATCGCCGGGCGCCAGCTTATTCAAAAGAGATTCGAATTCTCTGATCTGATGGCCAAGCTGGCGAGGGTTCGTATAGTCAAGCCAAATGATTGCACCGTTAGCATCGGCAAATCCGCATTCGGAGAGAATATTGTCGAAATCGCTAATAAGGTCGGTGGACTTTTTGGTCATGCACCGGCATGTTTCAACTGGCCGATTAAAGTTCTGTCTTAGGACGACCTCATCGTCCATGTCGAAAGCTATCAACCGAGTGACGCCAAGAAGTCGGTGTACAAGCTTGTGGTCTTCGAGCGGATATGCGCCCATGCTTGCGTAAACGAAATCCTTGAGAGGGCTCCACCTTTCAATTCGGTTTAGCAAGTCAAGAAACAATCTCCGGTCAACGGCTTTGTGCGGGCGGAGGTGGTACGGGATGGAAGCGCCACTCATTTTTTCGAACCGTTGAGGTTTTTTAGAGTGTCGTTAAAAGCTGCCTCACCAACTTGGCCTGGCTTAACCTTTTCGTCGGCAAAAAAGTGAGCGGACAAAGTTGCTACGTCGTCCTTTAGGGCAACAAAACTAACTCTTACACTAGTCTTCTCTTGCTTCGGCTCAGGATATTTTGGTTCGTACTTCTTTATTCCCTCGCTCTTTCTGCTGCTCGCCATGCTTAAATTTGCTGGTAGAGCTCGAAGGGATGGCAAATCAACATAAGTGCTTGATCTGTATATTGTTTCTAGTTCTTGCGGGAACTTCTTCCATTTATTCGTAAACGCAGTAAGGCTTTTGGTTGCATCTCGCATCAGATCCTTAGCTTCCGAGTAAACGTTAGAAGCCGCATCGATGCCGCGTTTTGTGGTGGTAAGCGGAAGTTTTTTCGGATCTTTTGACTTGAGCAGGACTATGCCCGTTATAGCAATAAATTGGCCGTGGTAGTTTGGAACAGATGCCTCGCCCCAGCCGGTTAGACGCGATTTATCTTTCCATATTACTACCCGATCATTGCACGCAACTGTCCAGCCCGCGTCATCACTGCTTCCCCTTGTTTCTTCCTCGCTATCTGCCTCGTCTTCAGTAAGAAGATTTCTATAAAGACCCGCATATATCTCAACTTCGACGTCATCGATCGTTCCAACGTATACGTATGGTTCGATCTTTTTTCCGTCCCCTTCAGCGGGAGCGGTATTTAGGAGTTGGAATTTTTCTCCGGCTATCGGCGCGATGCCCGCGTCCATTTCCGCCTTTGATCCGATGCGTACCGAAAAACCTTTGGCAATTATTAATGAATAATGCTGAGCGACGACTTTCCGAAAGTCGTCAATCCACATTCTATTAGCAAAGGCGGAACTTACGTCCGCATTCAATTTGAAAATTTCTATACATGTACCTTTGTTCGGAATCTTTTCGTCGGACAGCTCGTACATGGGAAGTGGGTCCCATTTGTCGTCTTGCATCCATTCAGGGGAGAACTCGACAATGAAACCGGTGTCGTTGCGCGACTCCACCAAGGCCTCCGTGCCTAGTTTGAAGATCGCGCGCTTCATTCCAATGCCATACATGCCGACAGTCGCAGTTTGGTCTCCGCCGGTCGCCTCGGGAGGGCGTCCCATTGCGAATGCATACTTCTTGGCGACTTCGATTGGAATGCCACCGCAATTGTCCGCAATCGTAAAATGATCTGGTTCTAAAATGATTTTGGCCTCAAAGCCGGCATAAGGTTGGCTTGATGCAGCGTTCTGAGAGTCCGATCGGATTATTCCGTCGACACAATTGTCCAAAAGGTCCAAGATGGCATCTTGAAGTTCGATGTCGCGAGTGAGCATCGTGACGAAGAAGGCTTTTGTTGGTGAGGCAACCGCCTTGCCGATCTCGATGTTTGCTGCCATTTTTTCCCCTTCCGGCGAACTTCCGTTCGACGGGACTTGACAAATAAGATATGGTCCCCCTCGCTATCTTTAGGGGAGATATCTATTCGTGCAAGTGCGACCAAGGGTTTTAGATCTTTTTTGTGGCTGCGGGGGGTTTTCCCTCGGTGCCGAAAATGCCGGCTTGGTACCGCAGCTTGCAATCGACGTAGATCCCATTCTTACATCCTCCTTTTCAGTTAATCACAAAAATACGAAACTTCATCTTTCAGATATTTCAAGCATCGAAGCCAGCGATATTGAAAGAGAGATAGGCGGCAATGTTGACGGGATATTTGGCGGCCCGCCATGTCAGGGTTTTAGCTCAATCGGTCTTCGTAAAGCCGATGACCCGCGACGACTACTTTTAGGCCATTTCTTTCGTTTGGTCTCGGAACTAAAGCCGGCGTTCTTCGTGATGGAGAATGTCAGAGGCATAGGCTATGCAGATGCGCGACATGTATTGGATGAAGCGCTTGAGTTGGTCAGAGGGAAATACGAACTGATCGAGCCAGTTGTTCTGGACGCTTCGGATTTTGGGGCGGCTACAAAACGTCCTCGCCTTTTCGTAATTGGTTTTGATCGTGATCGTGTCGATCCGCTTACACGCGAGGATATCCTGGCTGCGAAAAAGCCGGCTGTAAATGTCGCGGACGCGATATCAGACCTAATCGGATCGTTGTCGGTAGGTGAGGAAGATGGGTACGATACGTGGCAGTACAGTGCCTCGGAGCCGATGAGCGAATACGCCAAAAAGCTTCGATCTCCTAAAGGCCGGTTTACCGGCCATAAGTTGACCGTCCACACTGACGCGGTAGTTGAAAGATTTCGATCTCTTTCTCAGGGCGGTGTCGATCCCGTTGGGCGTCACCATCGTCTCAATTGGGCCGGTCAATGCCCGACGCTCCGAGCGGGGACCGGCAGTGACAAAGGCTCTTTTCAATCGGTGCGGCCCATTCATCCCGAGGAGGCGAGGGTCATCACGGTCCGAGAAGCTGCGCGCCTTCAAGGCTTCCCAGATTGGTTTCGTTTCCATCCGACTGTCTGGCACAGCTTTAGGATGATAGGAAATAGCGTTTCGCCGATAATCTCCGAAGCCATATTTTCGCTAATTGCTCAACGTATGGATAGCGGCTGGTCCTCAAGGATAGCTGCGGAGTAGACGGGAAGTGGTTGATCGATTGACGCCTGAACGGCGTTCATGGCTTATGTCGCGGGTCGGGGGAAAGAATACGACTCCTGAAATCCGTGTTCGCAAAGTGGCTCATTCGATGGGCCTGCGGTTTCGGCTTCACAGGTCAGATCTTCCCGGAAAGCCTGACATTGTCCTTCCAAAGAGAAGGACGGTGGTATTTGTGCATGGCTGCTTTTGGCACCGCCATCCAGGATGCAAGAAGGCTTCAACTCCGAGTACTCGAAGCGAATACTGGCAGGCAAAATTCCGTGCCAATCAAGAGCGCGATACTCGCGTAGCAAATGAGTTGGAAGATCTTGGTTGGCGGGTCGCCACCATCTGGGAATGCGAAACCAAAAATGATGACGCCTTACGCAGAGCTGTAGAAAAAGCGGTGTTTGGACCAGCGTAGGCTATCGCTTTGACAGCGAAATCAGTTTTCTTACCCGACGCCACTTACCCTGTTCGAAATTGTTTGAACGATACCAAGCTGCGTGCTCCTCGATGGCTGCCGCTTCTTCCGGATCGTTGTGGCGGCTGATCAAGTCGGCGGCCATCCTTTCGATTTCCGCCTTCGGAACAAGCATCGGCCGAATGGTGCCGTCGATGAATACACACCCAAAGGCCAGAATGATCGGGGATAACCCGATCACAATGAACGACCATTTCAGAATAAGCAGCACGATATCCCACATGCAAAATCCGTAATGAGGCAGAGGATTTTCAATAATAGGAATCTTTATATCGCATTCTTCCAAATAGGAACTATTAGTTCCTCAAAAATGGATTTGCGACCTCCGAAGACAGTTCCGGAGGTGCAATTTGGAACTCAAGCGGGAATTCGGAATCAACGTTCGCCATCACAGGCGTGCAGCGGGCATGACCCAGGAGCGGCTTGCCGAATTGGTCGAAGTGTCGATCAAGACGATAGGCAAGATCGAACGGGGTGTAGCCGCACCTTCATTCGATACGGTCGAAAAGATCGCAGCGGCTCTCGACCTGCCGCCTCCAGCGCTGTTTGGTTCCGGGGAGCGCGTGCAGCCGAAAGGTGAGCGAGGTAAAATGCTCGCTCACATTCAGGGAGCTTTGGCAGACATGAATGATGAGCAGATAGCAAGGGTAGCGAAGATGATCGACGCGTTTATCGGTCGATAGACCGTCTGGCCCACTTACCGCCGCCACGCCGGCCGCCGAGCGCTTCGGCTGCCCTTTCTGGACGCTGTCTCGACCGGATCACCGAAAAGCTTCAGGCTGTCCTTTCGTTGCCTGCTCGATCTGTCCTTCAAGATTGTCGAGGTCTGCCCCAATCGCCGTTTCCGAGCGCTTGCGGAGCGCAAGCCGGACGCTTCGCCCAGGATTGGACTGGCCTCTCTCGAAAGCTGTATCGGCATGGACAGCCTCAATGGCGAGGCGTTCGATTTCGAGGAAAGCCTGGTTGACCTTTCGATAATCTTCGCCGGTGAGATGGTCCGCGAGTTCCTGCGGCGAGAACCGGCGCTGGTCGGCTGCCATAGCGAATGCGCGGACGCAGACTGCCGCGCCGAGTTCGCGATCCTTAGTTGATGCAGAGAGCGCAGCCAACGAGGCCAGCTCTGCCGGTCCCGAACTCTCCGTCTGATAGGTGAGGCGGCTGCGGCGTTCGCTGCCGATATTGTCGCGCATCAGGAGCTGCATGGCGCTCTGGTAATGCGGCTTCACCGGCTCGACTTCGGCGCTAATTTGATTGATTGATTGGATGTATGCGCGCCGCGTGTCGGCGGTCTGCCGCTTGAGGTCGGCGCGCAGGCCGTTCGTGACGCGTGTCACGAGTTGTAAGCGCGCGGCGGCGGGAAGATCGGCGAGGGACTGCGTGAACTCCGTACGCCGCAGGTCCACTCGCTTTTCAAGCGAATCGAGAAGCTTGATCTGCTGCTCGCGAAATTCTCTGGCGCGGCGTAGGCAGTCGAGAATATCCGTCACGGACTTCCACTGGCTGGCAAGCGCTATCTTGGTTACGGCCATGTTCGTCATCCTTTGCTTGATTGCATCACGCATCGGCAAAGAATGAGAATGGCCCGGCACAACCGGCTATCGTCATCGCCCATGCGATAAGGCTCGCCCATTGGCAAACCTGACGTGACAATCATGCGACGACGAAAACCGATTGCCGACCAGCGCTTATTCGAGCGGGTCGGGGCCGTCGATCATGTTGAGGACGGCCGAGGCATAGCTCCGAACGACATCGGGTGGAAGGCGCTCCAGCTGCAAAAGCTGTATCTGTTCGAGCGACAATCCCTGTCTGACGTAACCGTTTTCAGTATTGGTCAAAGTGTTGGACAACTTCACGGCCAAAAAATTACCTTCGTAACTGGCAAAAATGTCATTTGGCCTGTAGCCGTAAGGCAAAGACTTGGGCCGCTTGGAGGCGACCTCTTCGTGAATGTTTTCAATTCTCTTCCGATAGGCCCGCTTGTCTACGGTTTCCGGAAGCAGTTCTGCAGAAATTCTTATCCCCTTCATATGCGCAGCTCCTTTGCGGTTTATGCGGAAGGAATTTCGCACGGGGCATCGGCGGAAACGATCAACACTTCACTCTTCGACTTCGGTCAGCATGAAGCCGGTACGATGTTCTCGTGCCATTTCCTCCCACAGAGAGACAGCCGCTTCCCCAAGATTGACCAAGTCGAGCGACCAGAAACCGGCTCCTGTGCGATAGCCGTATTTTGAGATAAGCCGATCTACGCCGCCGTGCGCTATGCAGGTTGATGGCGCCGTGGCCGCGAGCGAGTCGCTGAGGGCTTGGCAAGCCGCCAAATCGGCCAACAGCTTTCGCACCGGATCAGGCTTCGATGACTGGACCGCCATGTTTGAGCCTTTCGTTGAGGTCGAGATACTTTTCGAGAAGATCGATCAGAGTTGCGCGATCCTGAGCTTGCATCTGCGAAATGACGCGAGGATCGAGACCCATGGGACCGCCTGTCGATACCTGCTGTTCGCCGACGAGGTTCAGAAAAGCGTTGAGACGTTCCGGCCACCGGAATTTCAGAAGGACCTCGATTAGACGATCCGAAGGTTCTTCCTCGTCCAGCGATCGCTCGAAGGCGCGACCCAAGACCTGATGGAACGCGCATTCCATCGCTTTGGCGTAGCGCTGGCCGAACTCGATGTCCCTGATGCGATGGTCATGAATCGTTGCGGTCGAAATACCTGCCGCTTCGGCTGCCTTCTTCGGCGATCCGGTCTTGCCGACGATATCGAGCACAAGGTTTTCGACCGATGTCGACCACCGGCGGTCCATGTCGGGACGCCGGTTCGCACGCTTTTCCAACGAACGGCCGGTGGCGCTGTCGTCCATCGCACTTCTCCTTGCTTGCATGATTGCCGATCTTGCAGCATGCGGAGTTCGCGGGACGCCATTATGCGAGGCTCATTTTTTCTCGAAACTGGGAGGCGGCCGGCCATTTTCAGTGGGGAGGTACATGCACACCCCAGAGGCCGGCGCTCATTCCCACGGGAAGTAGGTTGTTTGTGAGCAAGGCTTCACATAAGCCTCCTCAAGGACCGCCTGGAGACGATCCGGTGTCTGGTCCGGTGCTTCTATGGTCCCTTCGCCATCATGCCCTTGTTCTCTTTTGTCTATTCGTTCCGATCGCTGGAATTATCAATCTGAGGGTCTGGAGCTCCTGCCTTTCTTGTCTCTGGCGGCTCCCTCATCTCGCCTTCGGTGACAAGGCCCTGACGTTGCCACACTCTGCCGCCGCCGAAGGCGCCGTCAACTACGCTTGTGGCCCCCAAAGCCTCCGTTTCCTGCTGCCTCGCCATACCTTTAGGCGCTTTGCCTGCTGCCGTGTCACCGTCGTGCCAGTCGAGCCGGTCCTCGCACGCGCGAGGCCTGCATGGTTTGCGAGGCAAGAGGCATGCTCAGCCACCTGCAACGACCTTCTGCCACACTGGCTTGGTAGACAGGTAGACGCTGAGACGGGCTGCCTTCCGAAGACCATACCGTGATGCTGCGGCGGAAACGCGGTGCCAAGCATGGAGGCATCGTTTGCAATGTGATCCATGCTGTACTTTGTTTATATAGCTGTCTACCTGTCTACTCCGAGCATAAGGCTCTGCAAAATATGCTTATTTCAGTGGACGACGACGGCTGTCTGCCAGCCGTCTACGCCACCGAGCGCCTGTCTACCAAGCATGCAATCAATCAATCATTCGAGCCTGTTTTGGTGTGCCACGAAGGCATCGATGCGGGCCGCAGCGCCTGCCTTGTCCCACTGGTCGTGATTGCGCACGGACCACAGCGTCCATGCAGGCCGGTACTTGCCATCGGACTTCGTGTAGCGCGCATGGTTGACGGCGCCGAATTCGCCACGCAGGAACTTGACGATCTTCGGCGTCAAACTGTTCTGGCCTCTCAATGCAGACGGAATGGACGCCACGATGTCATCGATGCGAACCAGATCGAAATCGAAGGGTGCCTCGCCTGCCTCGAAGCGCTCCTTCACGAACGCCTCGACGTCGCCCAGGGACAGGTCACGCATCGTCGTCTTGCCAGACGTCACCGGAGCGACGCCCTTGGGGTTGAGGGCAATGTCACGCTGCAACAGCCAATGCTTGACGAAGGCAGCGCCATCGCCAGCCAAATAGGCGAACAACCTCTCGTAATAGGAAGCAGGCTGTTTGACCGCAGGCGAAAAGACGACCAGCCAGCGCCTGTCACCAGTTTCGAGATAGACCGCATCCTCGTGGTTCGAAAAGCACAAAAGGTTTAGGCGATTGGGGATCGTGTAGAGCTGGCATCCCTTGTCCTCAATGCGAAGTGTGTCCTCCGTGATGATCGTCTTCAGGCGATTGGCCACATCCTTGCGGCCGACCGTCATCAGTTCTTCGAGGATTGCAAGCTGTGCGCCTTCCATCCACGCCGTCCAGCGTGAGTTCACCTCGTCATTGTTCGGCCTGACGACATTGCGCCTTCCGATGATCTTTTCCATCAAGGCACCGATCCAGCTCTTGCCGGTTCCCTGTGCGCCACGGATCAGCAGCGCAAAATGGATCTTGGTGTCGGGCTTCTGAACGAGCAATGCCAGATAATCGAGAACATGATTTCGCTCTGCCTCGTCAGGAAACAGAAAGGCCATGTGATCCAGGAAGACCGTCACATCGCCAGGCAAGGCCTCGACGCCTGACGGCTTCCAGAGATTGTAGGCCTTTCCATCTTCGCCATCGGGGAATTCAGGCTTGCAGGGCTCATACACAAGGTCTTCGAACTTCCGCAGCGCCAGCTTTCCACGAAAAACGGCCGTCACGATATCGCTGTCAGGCAAACGAGCGGCATAGAGCGACTTCCACTGCTCCGGCTTGAACTTGACGCCATCCGAACGCCTGACGAAAACATAGGGACGAACCACCCAAACCCATTCGTCATAAAGGCCGAGCGTCTTCGAAACGACCGCCTTTGCAGGCGTTTCGCCATCTTCTGGAAAATCGTCCTCGGGTGCCTCGCGAGATACCGCCTCGATCACGCCACTGCGCTTGTCGCTCGGCACCGCCTTGAACAGCGTCCTGATCGTAATGCTCGTATCCTTCTCCTTCAACGAGTTCCAGCGCTTGGTGATTTCGCTGCCATGATTGCCATAGGAAGGGTCCGACGTGCTCCAGTCCAGAAAGGCATCCAGTCCTTCGCCGCCAGTCGCATGATGAGACGCCATCATGAGATCACGCCAGCGGGTCTGGTCGGCAAAATCCAGCACGTCGATATGAGACAATACGAATGCCAATTGCTCAGGCGTCAGTTCGGCAGACGAAGACGTCTGAGATCGCCCCCCCGGACCAACGGTAAGGCACTTCAGGAGACCGTCGGGCGCTTCGACGATATCGGACAAGCTATCCGAAAGCGGATCGAATTCGTAGAGCCTTAGAGTCTCTGGATGGATCGAACCGACAGCGACGATCTGGGTACCAGCCGTCTTGAATTCGATACCGGCATAGCCCTCCAACGAAGTCCTGATCTTCAATTCTTCCGGCTTTCGGAAATACCAGTGCTGACCTCCACCGCCTGTCATCACGACAGGCGCCCAGGACAGGCCAAAGTCTGCCTGCAATCGTGCAAACGCATCGTCGCCAGCCGCAAAATTGCGAGGATCGACGTCGATGATCAGATCGCCATCCTTCAGACGAACGCCGATATTGTGGCCGGCGGCCATGAAGGCCTCGGCCTCCGAGAGCGACAAGGCAGGACGCCTGCGCCAGTCCGTCTTTAAAGGCGCCTTCCCGATCGCCTTGCCGGTGCGATCGCGATCGCCATGCTTGCGCAAGGGAATGAGATCGAAGCCATGATCGACATAGGTCTTTAGCAATACAGGGTTTGTCGATGGCTCTGGACCACTCAGCTTTGCTGTATTCTGACGATCGTCTGACGGGATCGTAGCCAAAGACATCTGAGGAGACATGCTGTTGGTCGCAGCATGTCCCTTTTCGGTTCCCAATAAATTCATCGATTGTCCTCCCCGCGCACGAAACGGTCGAGGTCATCCTTGTGGTAGCGAACCGACTTGCCGTGGATCAGGTGATACTTCGGGCCTTCGCCGTTCGTGCGCCACGTCTTCAAGGTTCCCGGCATCGCGCCGAGATAGGCGGCAGCGCCTTCCGTGTCGAACCAAGGGCTGCGGGTGTGATTGTCGAGAACGCGCTTCATTGCCTCCTCGACATCACGGCTGGTCAAAATCTGTGTCATTGCGATATGCCTCCAAGGCCGGAGGACAAGCCTTCGGCGTTTCGAACAGGGTTTTCTGTCTAAGGAGGATCGGGCCACGGCCTGATCGCGCGCTTGCCAAAACCGGCTCCTTGAGGCGCGCGTCGTCTAATAATCACACGTCGATCACCTTGGGCATCAACGTTTATCTGTCGGGAGACAGAATTTTCATAAATAAATCAACGGGTGCTTTTAGCGAGCGGCACAGCCAGGGCGGAAAAAGCACCGTTTGATCTGTCTAGCGAGGTCAGTTTCATTTGATAGGAATTGACCGGATCGCTGCTTTCCACCTCTCGCGGGATCGACCCAGGGTCTTTCGCTGTGACCAGGACGACCTTGAAAAGGCCGTCACAATGATCCTCGCACCAAACCAGATTGTCTCGCAATTCCTTCTGGCCGGGACTTTCGAACCAGCCGTCGTCGGGTGAATGCGAATAGGTCAGCTTCTTGTCTCGCGACACAAGCCTATCCTGCCAAAGCGTTATGACGACCGTTTTGCCGTCTGGCGTCCTAGCTGACCTGCTCCATTGCACATTCTTGGGAACTGCACCGAAGTGCTTGAACGCGTCCGATCTTGATCGTTTTGCCAATATTGTGTCCCTCCAACAATCGAGGCTGGCGTTAAGATCAATCGGCGGCTGCGTCAATTGCGGGCTGCCACACCGAATTTTCCAAAGCCTGCATGAACGGCCGTAAGTGCTCGACAAGATGCTCGCGGTGAACGTATCCGCCCGATGCGCCGGGAAGCGTCTGACCAAGCAGGAGCGCGCTTTCGGCATAGGGAGCGCCACTCGCAATCAACAGCGTTCGTGCGAGGTGACGATACTCATGCGGGCTCGGAAGTTCGTGCTTGTTTTCCTTCGGCTCTTCGATATGCCCGCTTTCGCTCGTCGCTGACGGCCACAGCCATTCGCTGTTCAAGGGCAGGTCTTCTTCCAGCCGCGCTTTCAACATGGCGGCAAGCCTGTCCCCCATCGGAATTGTCATCGGGCCACCGATCTTCATGTGAGTGAAGGTGATCAGCTTCTTCTCCAAATCCACATCGTCGCGCCGAACCTGAAGAAGCGAGCGCCGCCTCGCGCCCGTCAGCAGCATCGAGCGATGCAGGTCCCTGCGAATGGGCGTGAGCTTTTCCGTTTCCACCCACCACGATTTCAAATCCAGCATGTCCACCTGTCTCTTCGGCGGCGCGGGTATTCGAAGACTGTCGCAGGGATTGGCGCCTATGGTTTCATCGACACGCCTTGCCGTATTGAACAAAGCCCGCAGGACACGCATAGCCCCGCAGGCGCTCGTCTGACCACGCTTGGCTTTCATGTCGTCGAAGAGATCGCGGACATCCGTGCGGCTTATGTCGGCCACGGCCCGATTTCGATATTTGGAAAGATGATGATCGAGGTGATAGCGATAGCTTTCCTCGGTCGAAGGCCGGAATGTCTTTTCCGAAAGATGGATTTCCAGCACCTGCTTCAAGGTAATGCCGGTCTCCGCCGTCTTCGCTGTCGGATCGATGCCGGACTGGATTTGCGACATGATCGCCTTGGCGCGATTGCGGGCCTCGCGAAGACCGATGCGGTCCACGCGATCGATCTTCACACGGACGGTTCTGATATGCCTGCCGTTGCGACGAACGTCTCCCTGCACCGCGTAGCTCTTGGCGGTCTTGTGGCAAATGACCATCAGGCCCTTAACCTGCTCGTCGCGCCATATTCCCGAATTGGGTTCCAGCTCGCGGATGCGAGCCTCCGTGAGATTGATAACTGCCATCTGGACGATCCTTAAGTACCGAATTGAGCACCGAACGGTGACCGCCGTGGATCACCGAATATCGACCATGATGTCGTGTAAGGTGTTGTTCGCGAACCAATAATCGCCGTAAACCGGCTCATTATCGCCTTAAGAATCCGCAGCTACGAATCTGGGGGTCAGGAGTTCGAATCTCTTCGGGTGCGCCATTTTCCCAGACATTTCTGAATAGAACCGGCTGGCGGTAAACGGTCCTACGCCGTTTGGCGTATCCGGTACCACCCTTGGTTACAGTTGGCGGCATCGCCAACTTCGCCTATGATGGCCGTGAAATCTGGTTTCTCGCCGAGAGAGCCGCGACAGCAGCTTCGAAGTCATGCTGCGCGCCCGATCTCTATCCTCGATGAGGTGTGCAGGGAGCGGCGATCGCATACTGGAATCAAGCAGCCATGACACCGACGAGCGGGATCGACTTGCCGCTGGGTCTCGGTGCTCTTCCATTCCGCATAAGCAATCGTTTCGCCAGCAGGAGGCAGAGATGGTCAGGCGAGTTCCCATAACCTGGTTCGATTTGACCGGTCATCAGTTCGGCACGGACGACACGTTGATCGCGCCGGAATCCGTCGGCATCCTCTTCGGCGACGCCGGGGGAAGCCTGCTGGACCGGTCCACGGGCGGCAAGGACACCCTGACCATACACGGCTCCGGCAACTTCTATGGCGATGCCGTCGGAAACATCGCCGACCGCGCACGGGGTGGCGACGACACGCTGACGGCGCAGGTAACGGGGGCCGGCCCCGCCACGATCGGTTTGTACGGTGACGCGGGAGCGAACATTTCCGACAGGGGGAGGGGCGGCAATGACACTCTGGTCGCGGGGCCAAGCCCCGTCCCGGTCACGATCAGCATGTATGGTGACGCCGGGCAGAACTTGTCCGGCCGTGCGGCAGGCGGCGACGACGCCTTTCATCTCTCGGCATTCCAGAACACGTTCACCATCTACGGCGATGCCGGCCGCAACATGAGCGGCCATGCCGTCGGCGGCAACGATACGGCCGTGGACGGCAGCGGGGAAGGTTTTGTCACATTCTACGGAGATGCGGGCGGAAGCATCTCGGGACATGGACGGGGCGGCGATGACAGCCTCAATACCGGCCTCGAGGACAGCGTGACCTTCTTCGGCGATGCCGGCGGCAATCTCGGCAATCATGCCAGCGGCGGCGACGATATCATGAATGTTGCGTCCTCCGGACCCGTGATCGCCTACGGCGATGCGACGAGCATGTCGGATCGCGCCAGCGGCGGTGACGACACCCTGATCGTCAGGGCGCAACTGTTCGCAAACAGCATGATCGTGGGCGATGCCCAAACCATGTCCCAGCATGCTCATGGCGGCGACGACGTGCTTGATGTCGACGCCATACGTCATCTGCAAGGAACCATCACGCTCATCGGCGACGCCCAAACCATGTCCGGCAGGGCTCAGGGCGGGAATGACAGGCTGATCGGCGGCAACGGCAACGACGACATGTGGGGCGATGCCCAGATCATGCTCGACCGTGCCAGGGGAGGAGACGACACCTTCGTATTCGATCTCGGCAACGGCCGGGACAGGATCGGGGATTTCGGTCAGGGCGTCTGCGGGGCGGGACCGGATTGGGGAACCGACCACATCGACGTCTCGGCCCTGGGGATCACGGACTTCGGCCAGCTTGTCATCTCGGCCTTTGACCCGACCACGCATGAAAGCACGATTTCATTCGGCTCCGGCAACGAGGTGGTCGTGCACAGCCAGCAGGCGCTCGGCGCCCAGGACTTCTTGTTCGCTTGACAGTCCGTTCAGTGTCCGCGCTCGCGTGAAAGGCGATTTCGGGGTGCTTTCCCGTTCGTTGTGGTGCATAACCTCAACATGACCCACCTGCACGCGGCGCTTTCATGAAAAAGATCGGTTTCCTATCGTTCGGGCACTGGACGCCCTCTTCCCAATCGCAGACCCGCTCGGCATCCGATATGCTTCTCCAGTCCATCGATCTTGCGGTGGCTGCCGAGGATCTCGGCGCCGACGGGGCGTATTTCCGGGTGCACCACTTTGCCCGCCAGCTCGCCTCGCCGTTTCCGCTGCTGGCGGCGGTGGGAGCGAAGACGAGCCGCATCGAGATCGGCACCGCGGTCATCGACATGCGTTATGAAAACCCGCTCTACATGGCCGAGGACGCCGGCGCGGCCGATCTCATCGCCGGCGGGCGTCTGCATCTGGGCATCAGTCGGGGCTCTCCCGAGCAGGTGATCGATGGATGGCGCTATTTCGGTTATCAGCCCGAGGAAGGGCAGAGCGACGCCGATATGGGCCGCCGCCACGCGGAGGTCTTCCTGGAAGTCCTGCAGGGCAAGGGCTTTGCCCAGCCGAATCCGCGGCCGATGTTTCCCAACCCGCCGGGTCTCCTGCGGCTTGAGCCGCATTCGGAGGGACTGCGTGACCGCATCTGGTGGGGCGCGGGGTCGAACGCCACCGCCGTCTGGGCGGCCAAACTCGGCATGAACCTGCAAAGCTCCACGCTCAAGGACGACGAGACCGGAGAGGCGTTCCACATCCAGCAGGCCAAGCAGATCAGGGCTTATCGCGAGGCCTGGAAGGAAGCCGGTCATGCGCATGAGGCGCGGGTATCGGTCAGCCGCAGCATCTTCGCGCTGGTGGACGATCGTGACCGCGCCTATTTCGGATACGGCAGCGAGAACGAGGACAAGGTCGGTTTCATCGACGAGAACACCCGGGCGATCTTCGGGCGCAGTTACGCCGCCGAGCCGGACGTGCTCATCGAGCAGCTCAGGAAGGACGAGGCCGTCGCGGAAGCCGACACGCTGCTCCTGACCGTCCCGAACCAGCTCGGTGTCGAATACAACGCGCATGTGATCGAGGCGATCCTGACCCATGTCGCGCCCGCGCTCGGCTGGCGCTGACCGGAGATAGCGAAGGGCTTGCGCTTCGATCGGCATTTCCCTGTTGATCGCCAAGGTTTTGCATGTCACCTGCTGCGGGACGCTTCTTTCTCAGGGATTGAAAATGGATCGCGAAAGCAGCGCGGCCTTTGCGCGCGACGAATTCGAAAAAACCGGCAGGCTGGCGCAGGTCCTCTCGAAGGGCCTGTGGCCGACCACGCTTTTTCTTGGCGCCTATTTCGCCCTGAGCATCGCCGTACGGCTGATACTGCCGAATTCGCTGACGCTCGATGAGGCGGAGCAATCGCTCTTTTCGCAATATTGGCTTGCCGGCTACGGTCCGCAGCCGCCCTTCTACAACTGGGTTCAGAACGCCTTTGTCCGCGTCATGGGCATTTCTCTGTTATCGCTGACGCTGCCGAAATTCCTGATGCTGCTCCTGTGCTATGCCTTCTTCGGCATGGCGGCGCGGGAACTGGACCGGCGCCCCGCCTTCGTGGCGATGGCGGTGCTGAGCCTGCTCACCCTGCCGCAGGTGTCGTACATGCCCCAGCAGGACCTGACCCACACGATCGCGGTGTTGATGGCGACCGCGCTGTTCCTCTACGGCCTGTTCCGAACGCTGTCGCGACCGGACTGGCAAGGTTACGCGATCCTCGGGGTCGCGATCGGCATAGGCACGATCTCGAAATACAATTTCGTGCTGCTGCCGGCCGCGACGATCATCGCCGTGTTCTGCGATCGCGAATGGCGCGCCCGTCTCCTCGACCCCCGCGTCCTGCTGACGGCGGCCATCAGCCTGGCGATCGTCCTTCCGCATGCCGGATGGCTTCTCGGCAACATCGATCTTGCGACCAACGGCACGATCGGGAAGATGGTCGAGGCGAACGCGCCGCACGGGATTATCCGTGTCGTCCGCGCTTCCGGCTCGCTCATCCTGGCCTGCATCGCCTTCGGGGCACTGGCGGTCGTGGTTTTCGCGGTCGCCTTCAGGAAGGATTTCCGCCGTGCCCTCAGGGCCGGGGATCGCTGGACCCTGCTGCTCGGGCGCATCATGCTGGTCTCGCTTCTGGGCGTCGTCTGCGTGATCCTCGTGACCGGAACGACCAAGATCACCGAGCGCTGGCTCGATCCCTATCTTCTGCCCTTGCCCCTCTACCTGCTGCGGAAGCTGGAACGGGTGGGGGTGGATACCGGCGGCAGCCTCGGGCGGTTCATGCCGGTCTTTGCCGTCATCATGCTCGTGACCCTGGTTCCGCTGGCGGGCAAGACCCTCACGGGTGGCCTCACCGGCTCCTATTCACGCATCAACTATCCCTTCGCATCCGTTGCGGAGACGCTGAAGGCCGGACAGCGGCCCGCGCTGATCGTTGCGGAGGGCATGCATCTGGCCGGCAACATGCGGCTCCAGTTTCCCGACGTGCCCGTCATCAGTTCCGGGCAGCCAATTGCAGGTTTTCCACCTGCCGCCGCGATGAAGGGGCCTGTTCTGGCCATATGGGTCGGCAATGGAAGCGCGCCCGGCGCGCCGCCATCGATCGACCTGTCATCGGTAGGCGCCCTCGGCCTGACTGCGTCCGATCCACGATCGCTTTCGCTTCCCTATGAATACGGCGACGGCCGCACGAGGCTCGACCTCGGTTATCTCTGGCTTCGCTGAAGACGGTAGGCAAAACCGTCCCACTGATATATCTGTTCGCCAAGCCGGCTTCGGATCGGCGGAAAACCAGGGAGAATTCCGATGGCTGAGACGCGGAAAGTTGCGCTGATCACCGGTGGAGGACGCGGCATGGGCGAGGCCATCGCCCGCGAACTTCATGCCGAAGGGTACGGACTGGCCCTGATGTCGCCATCGGAAAGCTGTGAAAAGCTGGCGGCCGAACTCGGGGGCGTCGCATCCCGCGGCGTGGCGGAAAAGGCGGAAGACATCCAGGCGATCTTCGACCTTGCCATGAAGATCTATGGCCGCATCGACGCCGTCGTGAACCATACGGGGCATCCGCCGAAGGGCGACCTGCTCGATATCCCGGACGAGGACTGGACGCTCGGCTCCGATATGATGATCCTCTCGCTGGTGCGCATGGCGCGGCTTGTTACGCCGGTCATGCTCAGGCAGGGCAAGGGCGCTTTCGTCAACATCACGACTTTTGCAGCCTATGAACCCTCCCTGGTGTTCCCGGTTTCGTGCACCTATCGCGCCGCCGCAGGCGCTTTCACCAAGCTCTACGCGGACCGTTACGCCGCGGACAACATCCGTATGAACTGCATCCTGCCGGGTTATATAGACAGCCTGAATCACAAGCCGGAAACAGCCGACAAGGTGCCGATGAAACGCATCGGCCAGGTGGAGGAGATCGCCAAGACGGCGGCCTTCCTGCTGTCGGACGGCGCCGGTTACATCACCGGCCAGAATATTCGCGTTGATGGCGGCATCACCCGCCACGTCTGATTGGAGTACCTGAAATGAGATGGAAGCGCACGATCCAGCTTCTGGATGTTCACTGCGAAGGCGAGATCGGCAAGGTCGCGATCGGCGGCGTGCCGAAGATCCCCGGCGAGACGGTTGCTGCCCAGCTTCACTGGCTGAACACCGATCCGAAGGGGCAGGAACTCCGCCGCTTCCTCTGCCTGGAACCGCGCGGCGCGCCGATCGGCTCCGTCAACCTGCTGCTGCCGGCAAGGCATCCCGAGGCGGATGCCGCCTTCATCATCCTGCAGCCTGACCAGGCCCATGCGAGCTCCGGTTCCAATTCCATCTGCGTCACGACCGCGCTTCTGGAATCCGGCATCGTGGAGATGAAGGAACCCGAGACGGTCGTGACCCTCGAAACCGCCGCTGGTCTCATCAGGGCGACGGCCACATGCAGGGATGGACGCTGCGAAAAGGTGAAGCTCACTATGGTGCCGTCCTTCGTGCACCAGCTCGACGTGACGCTCCAGACGCCCCGATGGGGCGATGTCAGGCTCGATCTTTGCTACGGGGGCATCTTCTACGGGCTGGTGGATGTCGGCCAGATCGGTCTCAGGATCGAGAAGGGCAATGCTGCCGCACTGGTCCAGGCCGGCATGGTGCTGAAGGACCTGATCAACAGGCAGATCCCGGTCGTCCATCCGGAGATTCCGGCCATTTCCGGCGTCGCCTATGTGATGTTCCGCGATATGGAAGCCGATGGCGCGGTGCGCACCTGCACCACCATGTGGCCGGGCCGGGCGGACCGTTCGCCCTGCGGCACCGGCAATTCCGCCAATCTGGCCGCGCTTCATGCCCGGGGCAAGGTGAAGGTCGGCGACGTCTTCAGGTCGCGTTCGATCATCGGCTCCGAGTTCGAGGTGGGGCTGGCGGGTGAAACGGCCGTCGCCGGAAAGGCGGCGATCATTCCGACCATCGCCGGCCGCGGTTTCACCTTTGGCCTGCACCAGATGGCGCTGGACCCGTTCGACCCGCTTTCGGAAGGCTTTGCCATGACGGATGTCTGGGGACCGTCCGCCGGAGAAATCTAGAGCCCCTCAAGTCAATCCCGAAAGGCTCCAGGGTCCGGATCGCCTCAGATATCCTTGCCCACGTTCGTGGGGGTCTCCATGTCGCCGGGTTTCAGCACAAGCGAGTTGACGCCGTTCGGCATGGAGGGGTCCCTGGGCGCCGGCACGACGCCAAGTTCCTGCATCTGCAGGAACTTGTAGGCGCCGAAGATGTCGCCGTTTTCGGCGGCCTTGCGATACATTTCGGCGGCCTTGCGGACATTGGCCTGGATGCCTTCGCCGCTTTCGTACATCAGCCCGAGATTGATCATGGCATCGGTGTTGCCGCGCTGGGCGGCAAGGTCGTACCAGGCGATTGCGGTCTGGTCGTCCTGCGGGACGAGATGGCCTTCGTCATAGATCGTGCCGATGTTGAAGGCGGCCGTATCGTCGCCCTCGGCTGCGGCCCTGTCGAACCATTCCAGGGCCTTGGAGACATCCGCCGCCGTGCCGAGGCCGTCGCGATAGGCGACGCCGAGATTGTAGGCGGCAAGCACGTTGCCGCTCTGGGCCGCCTCCTTGTAGAACTGGAATTCCGCCTGTTCGTCACCCAGCCGGCCCATCAGCATGCCGAAGTTCACCTGGGCGGCGGGATAGCCGGCCTGGACGGCGACATTGTAGGCGCTCATCGCCTGGTCCGCCTGCTCGGTCTTGTTGAGCGCGCGGCCGAGCTGGTAGGCGAAGCGCGGGTTTCCGGTCGTCTGATAGGCTATGCGACAGGCATCGACGGCGGAACCGTCGATATCGTCCATGCCGACCGGGGCAAACTGGTTGTTGCGCTGCTGATCGTAGGGGCTGCCGGCAAGCCGGTCGCATTCCACCTGCATCGTCGAGGCGACCTGCAGGCCGGCGCGTTCTTCCGCGCCGAGGGAGACTGTCAATGCACACAGCGCCAAAGCAGTACCTGTGGCAAACGCAAATCCCCTGTTGACTTTGAGAGTCCGGGATTTCATGCTACGCGCTCCGACTAAGAGATTCATTATAGTGCCTAACGAACGCCAAAGGCGAGCGGCGGTTCCTTATGGCCTGGCGTTTCGGTGCCTTGAATCGCTCCTCCGCTCCGCACATTTGCGTGAAGCTTGATATTTGTCAGCTTCGCGGTATTGGACATTCCCCGTATCATTGGATTGTTTTGCCTGCGCCGTTGATGATATGGCGGACGGATCGATCATGTCCGGAAGCATCTTCATGAAAACGCTCACCCTCCGCCGCCCCGACGACTGGCATCTCCACCTGCGCGACGGCGCGGTGCTGGAAGGGGTGATCGGCGATACGAGCCGGCATTTCGCCCGCGCCATCATCATGCCCAATCTCGTTCCGCCGGTCGTGACGACCACCGATGCCCGGGCCTATCGCGAGCGCATCCTGGCGGCCCTTCCGAAGGGCGACCGCTTCGAGCCGCTGATGACACTTTATCTTACCGAGCACACCGATCCGGACGATGTGGAAGAGGGCCGCAAGAGCGGGCTCATAACCGCCGTGAAGCTTTATCCCGCCGGTGCGACCACCAATTCCCACGGCGGGGTGCGCAATATCGACAAGGCGATGCCGGTTCTGGAGCGCATGGCGAAGATCGGCCTGCCCCTTTGCGTGCATGGAGAGGTGACGACGCCGGAGGTCGACGTCTTCGACCGGGAGGCGGTCTTCATCGAAACGGTCCTCGATCCGCTGCGCAAGCGCCTGCCGGACCTGAAGATCACCATGGAGCACGTGACGACGGCCGACGGCATCGACTACATCAGGTCGTCGGGCGGCAATCTTGCCGGTTCGATCACCACCCATCACCTGATCATCAACCGCAATGCCATCCTGGTCGGCGGCATTCGCCCGCATTATTATTGCCTGCCGGTCGCCAAGCGCGAGAACCACCGGCTGGCGCTCCGGGCTGCGGCGACATCCGGCGATGCACGCTTCTTCCTCGGCACGGATTCCGCGCCGCATGTCGATCCGCTGAAGGAATGCGCCTGCGGCTGCGCGGGCATCTATACTTCGCCAAACACCATGAGCTGCCTGGCGCATGTGTTCGAGGAGGAAAATGCTCTCGACAGGCTGGAGGCTTTCGCCTCCCTCAATGGACCGGTCTGGTACGGACTGGCGCCGAACGACGAGACGATCACGCTGGAAAAACGGGTCGAGCCGGTGAAGTTTCCGGACAAGCGCGAGACGGGCGCTGGACCGGTCACGGTCTTCGACCCGATGTTCCCGCTCCACTGGGACGTGGTTGAAAAGCGTTAGCTAATACACGCGGATCGGTAGCATTTGCTTTGACCCGGTAACCTTTTGGAGAGAGTCCGGGGTTAGCTTCATCGCAGGATTTTGACGCGGGCCCACCCGAAGAGAAAGCTTGGCATGATGCTCGACTATCATTCTCTTCTGCTCGCACTCGGTGTCTCCGCGGCATGCCTGATGGTGACGTTGTTCGGCACCTGGTTCTCCCGCCGCACGGATTCCTTTCTTCTCACGCTGGTCGTGGCGCTTTGCCTGACGGTATCGGGCATTTTTGCCTATAGTTCCTACACGCTGGAAACCGGCCTTCTGCGGGTATCGGCCGCCTATACGTTCCTGATGGCGGGTTTCAGCACCATTTATGCCGCATCCGTGCAGTTCCGCACCGGCCGGAAGCCCTGGAAGCTCTCGGTCGTCCTGACGGCGATCAGCCTTCTGTCCGGTTTGCCGCTCTTTGCAGCCGGGTTCGATGGGCTGGGCCTGATCGTGATGAACATCGGCACGGCGACGATGCTGATCGGCACGGCCTGGCAATACTGGCTCGCCCGGCGGGAAGCTCCGGGGCCGCTCGGCGGCATGGTCATCCTCTATGCCTTGAGCGGCCTGTCCTTTGTCCTGTGCGCTGCCGTGCTGGTCCGGGGGCGTCAATGGGTACTCGGTCACGCTCCGGACAACTGGGCGGAAAATCTCAATATCGGTGTCTGCATCGCCGGCATGACCGGAATCGGCTCGTTGTCTCTCGCCCTTCATCAGTGGCGCATGGCGGCCCGTCACCGGCGCGAAGCCATGACCGACGAACTGACGGGGCTTCTCAATCGCCGGGCGCTTTTCGAGCAGCATGGCAGCCGCCTCCTGAATCCGTCCACCGCCGTCGTGGTCTTCGACATAGATCGCTTCAAGTCGATCAACGATCAGCATGGCCATGCCATGGGCGACATGGTGTTGCGGATATTCGCCCAGGATCTGGCCTACGGCACCTTGCCGCCCAACACCGCCGCACGGCTTGGCGGTGAGGAATTCGCGATGATCCTCGACAATGTCCTGCCCGGAAGGGCCGAGCGGATTGCCAACGAGATCATCCGCCGTTTTGCCGCTCGTGAAATTCCGGTGGGCGAAACGCTGCTTCGCTGCACCGTCAGTGCCGGCATTGCCGTGGGGGCAGCGGGCGGGCAGCCTTTCGAAGCCGTGCTCGGCCTTGCCGACAACGCGCTCTACGAAGCCAAGCGCGCAGGCCGCAACCGTGTCGAAGTTGCCGGCTATCTGCGGTCCGTGAACGTGGCCGATACGCGCACCAGCGCCTGATCACCGTTATTTACGGCATCATCCGTCGCACTCTCTGGCGCCCGCCGCCACATGCTGCTATTGCGGCGCGTGGTTTTGAGGCAAAAGGAGCGGGCGCATGATTCAGACCACATTTCCGGACCGCGGCGTAATGGCCGAGCTTATGGCGAAGATGCTCTGGGAGATCGGAGCGGTTCATTTCAGCGCCGACAAACCCTACAAGCTCTCCTCCGGGATGATGAGCCCCGTCTACATCGATTGCCGCAAGCTGATCTCCTATCCGCGCATCCGCTCGGCCATCATGGATTTCGCTGCCGCCACCGTCATGCGCGACGCCGGCTTCGAGAAGTTCGATTGCGTCGCCGGCGGCGAAACGGCCGGCATTCCCTTCGCGGCCTTCCTTGCCGAACGCCTCGGACTGCCGATGATCTACGTCCGCAAGGCGCCGAAAGGCCACGGCCGCAACGCGCAGATAGAGGGTCACATGCCGGAAGGTGCGCGGGTGCTGGTGATCGAGGACCTGACGACCGCCGGCGGCAGCATGTTCACGTTCATCGACGCCATCCGCGCTGCGGGCGGTGTGGTGGACCACGGCATCGCGCTCTTCTTCTACGGCATTTTCCCCGAAGCCGAACAACGTTTTGCAGGCGGCAAGGTTCAGCTTCACCATATCGCCACCTGGCGCAACGTTCTGGCGGTCGCGCGCGAAGGCAGGCTCTTCGATGACAAGACGCTGTCCGAAGTCGAAGCTTTTCTGGATGCGCCGCTCGCCTGGTCGGGACGCAATGGCGGCGTCAGCGAGCTGGCGCTCTGATTTTTTGCTCTGGCCTTTTGACAAAAGCTCGCTTAATCGATTGAAAACTGGCTGTGAGCGTGCGGGAGGACCCCTATGATTTTGTGCTGCGGCGAAGCCCTGATCGATATGTTGCCGCGTGAGACCACACTCGGCGAAAAGGGGTTTGCGCCCTATGCCGGCGGTGCGGTCTTCAATACGGCGATCGCGCTTGGCCGCCTCGGCCAGCCGACCGCTTTCTTCACCGGCATTTCCGACGACATGATGGGCGACATCCTGCGTGAGACGCTGGCAAAAAGCGGCGTCGACTACAGCCTCGCCGCCGTCTCTTCGCGCCCGACGACGATCGCCTTCGTCAAGCTCGTCAACGGCCAGGCGAGCTACGCCTTCTATGACGAGGGCACGGCCGGCCGGATGATCACCGAGGCCGACCTGCCGGCGCTGGGCGAGGATTGCGAAGCGATGCATTTCGGCGCGATCAGCCTGATTCCCGAGCCCTGCGGCGGCACTTACGAGGCGTTGATGGCGCGGGAATACCGCAAGCGCGTCATCTCCTTCGATCCGAACATCCGGCCGGGTTTCATCAAGGACAAGCAGAAACATATGGATCGGGTGCGCCGCATGGCGGCCATGTCGGACATCGTCAAGTTTTCGGACGAGGACCTCGACTGGTTCGGCATGGAAGGCGATCACGACACGCTTGCCGCCCATTGGCTGGCTGCGGGGGCCAAGCTTGTCGTGCTGACCCGCGGCGCGGAGGGTGCCACGGGTTACACGAAGGGCTTCAGGCTATCCGTGCCGAGCGAACGGGTGACGGTGGTCGACACGGTCGGCGCAGGAGACACGTTCGACGCCGGCATCCTGGCCTCGCTCAAGATGCAGGACCTGCTGACGAAGGAAAAAGTTGCCGCGCTGACGGAAGAGCAGGTTCGCAAGGCGCTGGCGCTGGGCGCCAGGGCCGCCGCCGTCACCGTCTCGCGCGCCGGCGCCAATCCGCCTTTCGCCCACGAGATCGGACTTTGAGCGATCAGGCGCGGGCTTTTGTGCTCGCAAAAAGGATATGCGGACCGGCGCCGCTGTCCGGTGCATTGGCCGGCGCGCCGAAATAACGCCTTGCCATGGCGGAGGGGCCGAGGTCCTCGATGTGGCGGAAGCCCATCGCGGTCAACTCGCCCGCAAGCCCGGCCGGGTCGAGCAGGGTGATCCACGGCTCACCCGCGGCCGCCACCCTGGCGGCCATGGTCACGGCCCGTTCCCGCCGTTCCGGCGCATAGTTTTCCGGCGGCTCCGAATAATCGAAGACGATCCCGGCTTCGGCCGAAGCGGCGACGGAACGGAGCAGTGAAAACACCGTCTGCCGTTCGAGATAGGGCACCACGCCGAGCCAGACGTAAAGGGCCGGGTCGTCCTTCCGGAAGCTCTTCGCCGCGAGCTGCCCGGCAAGATCGTTCCGTTCGAAATCGACCGGAACGAAAGCCAGTTCGGCCGGCGGCGTGATGCCCGAGGCTGCAAGCCTCTCCTGTTTCCAGGCCTGCGTCGCCGGATGATCGACCTCGAAGACCCTGAGGCCGATGCTGCGATAGGGATTGCGCAGGCCGAACGTATCGAGGCCGGCGCCGAGCACGACGACCTGACGACCTGCCGCAGGCCGCTTTCGACCTCACGGGCGATGCAGTCGTCCGCAAATCGGCTGCGCGCTGCGAGAAACAGGCGGAATGCCCTTGTGCCGGGATCGCGGGCCTGTTCGTCCGCCGCCGCCACCGTCTCCGCATCCAGGATCACCCGGGCAAAGGGGTCCTTGAAGACGAAGGCATTGTCGGCGATCTGGTGGGCGGCGCGAGATCCGGCCACCAGGCGAGCGGTCCGGCTCGGCTCCCGGCTTTCCATGGCGCGGTCTTATGCTCTCTCGGCGAGCAGCGCGGCCACCAGCCCCTGCGTCGATGAATCGTGCCCTTCGGCGCTTTTCTTCCCCTGCACCACGGGCAGCAGGCCGGTCGCCAGCTCCTTGCCGAGCTCGACGCCCCACTGGTCGAAGGAATTGATGCGGAAGAGCACGCCTTCCACGAAGACGCGGTGCTCGTAGAGCGCGATCAGCCGGCCGAGCGCGAAGGGTGTCAGCCTGTCGTAGACGAAGGTGATGGATGGCCGGTTCCCGGTGAAGACGCGATGCGGCGCGATGAAGTCGGCCTGCTTCTCGTCCATTCCCTTGGAGGTGAGCTGATCTTTGGCTTCCGCAAAGGTGCGGCCCTTCATCAGCGCTTCCGACTGGGCGAGGCAATTGGCGATCAGCAGTTCGTGCTGGTGGCGCAGGTGCGGCTCGAAGCCGTTGGCGGCGATCATGAACTCGGCGGGTATGATGCTCGTGCCCTGGTGGATGAGCTGGTAGAAGGCATGCTGGCCGTTGGTTCCGGGCTCGCCCCAGACAACCGGGCCGGAATTGCCCTCGACCGGTTTGCCGTCGACCGTCACGCCCTTTCCGTTCGATTCCATGTCGAGCTGCTGCAGATAGGCGGGGAAGCGCAGGAGACGCTGGTCGTAGGGCAGGATGGCCCGCGAGGGATAGCCGAGCACGTTGCGGTGATAGAAGCCGATCAGGCCGAGCAGCATCGGCAGGTTCTGGCGCGCGGGCGCGGTGCGGAAATGCCTGTCCATCGCGTGGGCGCCATCGAGGAATTTTCCGAAGTTCTCCGGGCCGATCGCGATCATCAGCGGAAGGCCGATCGCCGACCAGATCGAGTACCGGCCGCCCACCCAGTCCCAGAAGCCGAAGATGCGGTCGCTTTCGATGCCGAAGGCCGCGACCTTGTCGAGCGCCGTGGAAACCGCGGCGAAGTGATGCCTTACCGCGGTTTCGCCAAGCTTTTCGGCGATGAAGGCGCGGGCGGAGGCCGCATTGGTCATCGTCTCGATCGTGGTGAAGGTCTTCGATGCGATGATGAACAGCGTCGTTTCCGCATCGAGCAGCCTCAGCGTGTCCGCGACATGGGCGCCGTCGACATTGGAGACGAAATGCGCCCGCGGGCCGTCGTGATAGGGCGCCAGCGCGAGCGTCGCCATGACCGGGCCGAGGTCGGAACCGCCGATGCCGATATTGACGACGTCGGTGATCTGCTTGCCCGTTGCGCCCCGCAGCGCGCCGGAGCGGATGCCGTCGGCGAAGACGCCCATGGCGGAGATCACGGCGTTGACATCCGGCATGACGTCCGTGCCGTCGACGAGGACCGGCGTGTTGGAGCGGTTGCGGAGCGCCGTATGCAGCACCGCGCGGCCCTCGGTGAAGTTGATCGGCGAGCCCGAGAACATTTCCTCGCGCTTCTTCACGACACCGCCGACCTCGGCAAGCCTTTCGAGGAGCAGCAGGATCTCGTCGTTCACCGCCGTCTTGGAATAGTCCATCAGCAGGTCGTCGAAGCTGGCGCTGAACCTTTCGAAGCGGTCGGGATCGGCCGCGAATGCGGCGCGAATATTGGTGGCATTGCTTTTCGCAACGGCGGACTTCAGGTCTTGGATGATGGCCTGCATGGGTGTTTCCTCACGCTCGGAAGGGAATGCAGGGGAACCTATTCGCTTTCCCCGTCAAATCAAGCCGTGTCGAACCAGGCGTTGCCGAGGCGGGACGGGTTTATTGCCCCACAGCCGTGGTGACCGTGTTCCCGACGGCGTTGCCGAGGCGGTCGACCTGTTCGTTATAGGTGCGCCGCGTCGTCGGGTCGAAGATTGCGATCGGCGCGCTCACGGCAACGCCTGCCACGCTTCCCACCGTCTGGGCCGTGCCGACCGCCACCGCGCCAAGCCGTTCGCCGAGTCCCACATGGGAATCGTTCACCGCCTGGCCGGCGATCAGGCGGTTGCCGATCAGCCGCACCACTTCGGGGCTTTCCGCGAACTTGCCGTGGTTCAGCCGGTCGCCTGTTTTCAGCGCGGTAAGGTCGAGCACGACGATGCCGGCTTTCTCGAACTCGCTGCGATAGGGCTCGACGCTCGGGTCCACCTGCCCGAGCCGGTCGATATTGCCGGAAATCCGTCGCGACAGGCTGAGCGCCCGGTCGTCGCGCGAAACGAACAGGGTGAAATGCGGCCGCTTTTCGCCGATCTCGGCAAGCTGCCGGCTGAAGACGTCCACGTCGAGATCGGGCGAGGCCAGAATCACGTTCTGGATCTTCGGCGCCACGCGGCCGTCGCGGATCGCCATCTGCCGGAGCGCTTCGACCGTCAGCCACGAGCCCATGGAATGGGCCATGACGGTGACCTCGCTGACGTTCGGCTCCCGCGCCAGCCGGCGCAGCATATCCTCCAGCGCCTCGCGGGAATAGTTGGTGCTTTCCTTGTCGTAGTTATAGGCGAAGACGCTGCCGCGTGATGGCCATGTGAACAGGACCGGAGCCACGTCCGTCTTGGAATCGTGGACGATCTGGGCAAAGCGATAGACGGCATCCTCGTAACGGTTGTTGAAGCCGTGCACGAAGACCAGCACGCGGCGGCTCTTCCGCAGATGCTGCTTGAGCCAGCCCTCGGCGCGCTGGACCGTCATGGGTGTCACGGAAACGGTTGTGAATTCCTTCGCCGGATTGGCGGGCAGCCTCGATGGCCATTGCACCTGGCCGATCTCGCGGGCGCTGTCCGGCGGAATGGAGACGCCGATTTCGGTAATCTGGAGTTCCTTGCCGCGCTCGCCGGAAAACAGGGTCCCCGGCGTTTCGGAAGGACGCCGCGTCGTTGCGACGAGCACGTCGATCTTGGATGTGTGAGCGGCCTGGGTCTGGGTGGGAACGAGCACGCCTTCGGGTCGTCCGGCGCAGCCTGCAAGAACAGCCAGCGCCGTGACGGCGGCAATCAGGCGAAACGAAAATCCGGCACGGCTTTCCAAGCGAACTCCAACAGTCTTTGTCCAGCTTCTCGTTAAAAGAGCGCTAATCAAGGAATGTCCGGTAGTCTACCGCCAACCCGCGGGATTCTGTGTATATGACAGATTGTTAGGAGCAACCTGTCGCTGCAATGCAACGGTCTCTCAGCCCCGCAGTTCGCGCCTGAGGATCTTGCCGACGTTGGATTTCGGCAGTTCCGTGCGGAATTCGATGAAGCGCGGCCGCTTGTAGTTGGTCAGGTTGGCGGCGCAATGGGCCTTGAGTTCCGCTTCCGTCAGGTTCGGGTCCTTTTTCACCACGAAAAGCTTCACCGCCTCGCCGGAATGTTCGTCCGGAACGCCGATCGCCGCGCATTCCAGCACGCCGGGATGCATGGTGACCACTTCCTCGACCTCGTTGGGATAGACGTTGAAACCGGAAACCAGGATCATGTCCTTCTTGCGGTCGACGATCTTGGTATAGCCCTGCCGGTCCATGTAGCCCATGTCGCCGGTGCGGAAGAAGCCGTCCGGCGTCATCACCCGGGCGGTCTCGTCGGGGCGGTTCCAGTACCCGGCCATGACCTGCGGTCCACGGATGCAGATCTCGCCCACATCACCGAGTTCGACCTCGCCGCCGCCGTCGTCCCGGATGGAGATCTCCGTCGAGGAGAGCGGCAGGCCGATCATGCCGGTGAAGTCGGTGGTGTCTAGCCGGTTGGCGGTGGCGACCGGCGAGGTTTCGGAAAGCCCGTAACCCTCGGTGATCGGGCAGCCGGTCATTTTCAGCCAGCGTTCCGCGACCGGCCGCTGCACGGCCATGCCGCCGCCGAAGACGAGAAGCAGCGAGGAGAAATCCAGCTTCCGGAAATCCGGATTGTTCATCAGCGCGTTGAACAGCGTGTTGAGGCCCGGAAAGACATGCACCTTGTATTTCTGCAGTTCCTTCACGAAGGCCGGGATATCGCGCGGATTGGCGATCAGGATGTTATGGCTGCCGGTCGCGATGCCCATCAGCGAATTCACCGTCAGCGCGAAGATATGGTAGAGCGGCAGGGCGCAGAGGAACTGGAGACTTTCGGGCCGCGGCTTGGTGAGGAAGGCCGTTTCGAGCCAGATGCCCATCTGCTCCTTGTTGGCGAGCAGGTTGGCGTGGGTGAGGATCGCACCCTTGGAAATGCCCGTCGTGCCGCCCGTATATTGCAGGAATGCGATGTCCCGGCCATGCACCTCGACCGGGTTCATGGTGTGGCGCGCGCCTTCGGCGATGACCTGCTTGAAACTCCTGGCGGAGGGCAGCGACCATTCCGGCACGAGCTTCTTCACCCGGCGCACGACGAGATTGACGATATGGCCCTTGAGGCCGAGCATGTCACCCATCGTGGCGACCACCACATGCCGGACCTCCGTGTGGGGCAGCGCCTGCTCGACGGTGTGGGCGAAATTTTCCAGAACGAAGATGGCCTTGGCGCCGGCATCCTTGAGCTGGTGCTCCAGTTCGCGGGGCGTATAGAGCGGATTGACGTTGACGACGACGAGGCCGACGCGAAGAATGCCATAGACGATGACCGGGTTTTGCAGGATGTTAGGCAGCATGACGGCGACGCGGTCGCCCTTCGTCAGTCCCTGTGCCTGCAGCCAGGCGGCGATCCTGCGGCTTGCCGCTTCCAGTTGCCGGAAGGTCAATGATTTGCCCATGCTGGAGAAGGCGGGCCGGTCCGCATGGCGGGCGCAGCTCTCTTCGAAAAGTTCTCCGAGCGAATGATGGGCGAGGGGAGGGATTTCTTCCGGCACGGTCGGCGGGTACGAGGCAAGCCAGATCTTGTCCGGGTTTGCGCCCGTTCGTGCGGACAGTTCGTTCATGGGAGCCTCCTCCATTTTCTTTTGCTGCCCTGCGTCTTCTATAGACACGTCGCGGCAAAGTCCTCCACTTCGCCACTTCAAACAGTTTATGCCATGCCGCCATGGCTTCAAGCCATAGGCCTGGATCAAGAGAGCTATATAACTTTAACGTAAACGTCAATCGGCGCGCTTCCAGCCTGAATGCCTGCGGGGCGAGAGGAGGAATGGGGAACCATGCTGCCGGGCGGACGTTTTCCCGACGTGACTTTGCACGAGGAAAACAAGGAGGTGCGTTATGTTGCATCACGAACCGCGAGCCGGGCAGGACCCCTATGCCAAGGATACTCCGTCGCTGATCGCCAGCGACAAGGTCGAAGGTACGCGGGTTTACGGGGCCGACGGCAAGCATATCGGCTCGATCGAGCGCGTGCTGCTTGAAAAGCGCGGCGGCCGTGTTGCCTATGCGGTGCTGAGCTTCGGCGGTTTCCTGGGGATCGGCGACGATTATTATCCGTTGCCCTGGGAGAAGCTTCGTTATGACGAAGAGCTGGATGGCTACCGTATCGACCTGACCAGGGAACAGATCACCGGCGCTCCCCGCTACAAGGATCTGGACGATGAAACCTGGTACGACGACAAGGGCCGGACGATCTACGACTATTACGGCGTACCGCCCTACTGGATGTAGGTTCCGTGGACCGGAATGCTAAAAAGGCGTAGCGGGCTGCGGACCGATGCGAAGCGGCAATTCGGCGAAGGCTCCGCGGTTCGCGGGGCCTTTTCGTTTATCTTAATTCTCCTCAGGCAAGGTTCTCCTTCGAACAAGGGGATGGGCATGAGTGGCAAGACGGATGCGGGCACGATCCGCGATTTCGAGCGCGGCGACGTCGAGGCCGTGGCGCGGCTTTTCCTGAAAACGTTCCGCGGTTCGAAAGCGCAGTCGGCTTCGCTCGGTACCTATCTGAAAGAGGCTTTCTTCGACCATCCATGGTCCGAGCCGGACATCCGCTCCAAGGTATTCGTCGAGGGCACTGGCGGCATATCGGGTTTCGTCGGGGTTTTCCCGGCACGGCTGGAATTCCAGGGCAGGCCTTTGCGTGCGGCTTTCGCAAGCTCGCTGATGGTTGAAAATCCCAGGGAGAATCCGCTTGCCGGCGCGCGCCTCGTCCGGGCCTTCCTAGCAGGGCCGCAGGATATCTCCCTGACGGAAACGGCCAATCGTACCGCGCTCGGCATGTGGCAGAAGGCCGGATACCCGCTCGATCCGGGCTACAGCATGAACTGGCTGCGTATCCTGCGGCCGGTTTCCATGGGCGTGCAGGTGCTGGAGCGGCGTTTCGCGCCGGCACGGCTGCTGCGTCCGTTCGGCCGGATTGCCGACCGTGTGCCCCCGCTTCTGGCGAGGATGCCGTCCGTTCCCCCATATGGCGGCAAGCTCACCTTCCGCGACGTGACGCCGGAAGCCTTCGGCGAGGCCCTGCTGGCGCTGAAGGATTTCTATCCGCTGAGGCCGCGCTGGGACACGGAGAATATCGGCTGGTTCCTCGGCCAGGCCGGGCAAAAGCTGAATTTCGGCTATCCGGAATGGCGAGTGGGTTATGCTGCCGACAACCGTCCGCTTGCGGCCTATGTCTATTTCACCAGGCCGGGAGGGATCGGTTGGGTGCTGCAGGCCCTTGCGGCGCCGCCCGTGGCGGGCGATCTCGTCGATGATCTTTTCGCTCACGCCTACGAACTCGGATGTGCCGGTCTTCGCGGCGCGGCGCATCCCTGGCTGACCTCGGCGCTGATGACCCGGCGCACGCTTTTCCACGCCCGGTCCTTCTATATCGCGCATGCCAGGGACAAGGCGCTGCTGGAGCCGGTCAAGGCCGGCCAGGCGCTGGTCAGCGGGCTGGCCGGAGAAGGCTGGACGCGCCTGATCGGCGACCGGTTCGATTGACGCCCGTCACCGGGTATTGTCAGCCGAGCATCGTCAGCGGCTCGGCATGCAGGTATTCCGCCACCTTGCGCTTGGAGGCGATGTTGCGCCAGACGGCATCGACCTGATCCGGCGTCAGGCCGGCGGCCTCGCCCACTTCTTCCCGTGCGATGCCGTTGTCGAGCCCGTAAAGGCACAGATCCATCCGGTCATAGGGCAGCGAGAAGTAATATTCGTCCTGTCCCTGCGGCAGGGACCAGGTGTCCGTGGTCGGAGGACGGCGGCGGATGTCGGCGGGCACGCCGAGCGCTTCGGCAAGCTGGTAGACCTGGCTCTTGTAAAGATGCGCGATCGGCTTGAAGTCGGCAGCACCATCGCCGTTCTTCACGAAGAAACCCTGATCGTATTCCAGCCGGTTCGGCGTGCCGGCGACGGCGAAGTTCAACCGGTCGGCATGGTAGTATTCGATCTGCTTGCGTGTGCGCTGCTTCATGTTGGCGGCGGCGATCATGCCCAGATAGACTTCGAGCGGCATGCGGTGCCGGCTCTGCTCGCCGGCCGGGTTGGCGACGACGAGCCATGAAATGTTGTAGCCCCGGTTGGAGAGCGCGTTCTCCAGCACCACCTTGCAGCCCCAGCCTTCGCCGAATTCCGGCACGATCTGGCGGATGAAACCGTCGCGCCGCGTATAGCAGCCGGCCGCCGCAAGCGCCGGGCCGATATCTTCCAGCACCGTCTCGATTCCGACGGCCTCGGCGAGCGCCTTGCCGAGACGCAGGCTTTCCGGGTCGGAGTCATGTTCCGGCATGAAAATACCGGTCACCTTGGCCGGCCCCAGCGCACGGGCGCAAAGCGCCGCCGTCACGCTGGAATCGATGCCGCCCGAAAGCCCCAGCACGGCGCCGCGCTTGCGCAGGTCCTTGAGCACCCCTTCGCGCAGCCATGCGCAAATCCGTTCGATTTCCGCTTCCGCATCGAGTCTCAGCGTCTCGGCCGAGAATTTTTCCGCGACTGGCGCGCGCTTCAGGCTCTGGGTCATGCGGCATTCTCCCGTATCGTATCGTTGGTCCCGTCGGCCCCGAGCCGAATCTTGCCGGTTGCCGTGCGCGGCAACGCATCGCGAAATTCGACGCTCTTGGGCACCATGTAGTCTTCCAGCCGGCTCGCACAGTGGCGGATGATGTCCCGTTCGGTCAGCGTCACGCCGTCCTCCACGACCACATAGGCGCGGATCACCTGGCCGAAGACCGGATCGTCGACACCGCCCACGGCGGCCTCCTTGATGCCCGGCAGGGCATAGAGCGCGCACTCCACCTCCTGCGGGCTGACCTTTTCGCCGCGCGTCTTGATGATGTCGTCGCGCCGGCTGACGAAATAGAGGAAGCCGTCCGCATCGGCGTGGAAGAGATCGCCGGTATGCAGCCGGTTGCCCTCGGCAAGGGGAGAAAGCGCCCGCACCGAAGCCAGGCCGTCCCCCCAGTATCCGGACATGACGTGCGGACCCTCGACGACCAGTTCGCCGATCGTTCCAGGTTCGACCGGCAAGCCGTCCTCATCGACCACGAACGCCCTGGTGCCGGGAATGGCCCGCCCGACCGAGAGAGGCCGGCGGGCGACTTCTTCAGGCGGCAGGTAGGTGGCGCGCAGGCATTCCGTCTGGCCGTACATCAGGAAGAGCTGTGCTGCCGGGAAAAGATGCTGGAGCCGTTCGATGAAGGCCGGCGGCATGGCGGCGGCGGCACTGGTGATATAGCGCAGGTGCGGCAGGAACGGCTCGTCGCCGGTTGCAAGATCCTTCATGCCGGCGATGAGCGCGGCCATGGGCGGCACGAGCGGAAAGCCGGTCGCCCGGACCTCCGCCAGCCGCTCCATGATTTTCCGCGGGAAGGCAAAGCTCTTTTCCAGGACCAGCGTGCCGCCCACCATGACCATGGTGACGACCTGGGTGATGCCGTAGCCGAAGGAAAGCGGCAGAACGTTCAGGACGATATCGTCCGGCGTATTGCCGAGATAGAAGGAGATCGCCTCGCAGGCTGCCTCGACATTGGCATGCGTCAGCATCACGCCCTTCGGCCGCCCGGTCGAACCGGATGTATGGATGATCAGCGCCAGCGCCTTGCCGCTGGTGAACCTGCGGGCAGGGCCCTTCGCCTTGCGCTCCGCCAGCTCCTCGAACCGCAGGGCGTCGCCGAGATCCCCGTTTTTGTCCATCTGCGCGAGTACGAGGAGAGGCCGGACTTTCGTCCTGCCGATCGCGGCCTCGGCGGTTGCCCGCTGCCGGGCATGCGAGATCACGACGGATGCTTCGGTGCTTTCCAGGATGACGGCGAGCTTGTCCGCCTTGATCGAGGGATGGAGCGGGCAGGGCACGGCCCCGGCCTTCCAGATGCCGAAGAAGCTGACGACGGCCTCATATCCGTTGTCGAGCGCCGTCAGAACCCGGTCCCCGGGCTTGACGCCGCCCCGGATGAGGCTGGCCGAGAGGCGGTTGGATTGCGCGTCGAGCTCCGCATAGGTCAGCCGGACATCGCCCGCGACGAGCGCGATCTTGTTGCCGAACCGTCGGGCGCTGTCGCGGAGCCTTGCCTCAAGGCGCATGGGGTAGGTCCTCAGGCCGCGGCCAGCTTGGTGGAAAGATAGTGGGTCATGTTGTCGATGCTGTCGAGGTTTTCCGGAACGATCTCCTCGTCGGCGACGGTGATGCCGTAGGTCTGCTCCAGGAAGGCGATCAGCTCGAGCACGCCGGTCGAGTCGATCACGCCGGTTTCAAGCAGCGACTGATTGTTCGCAACGTCGGCATCCGCGCGGAACAGGAAATTCTCCGCAATGAATGCGCGCACTGTATTCTGGAATGCATCCGCCATCGGCTGGTCCTCTCCGCATTTAAGTTCCAGCGCACTAGGCCCGGAAGTCAAGCGGCCATCTTCCGCATTACCCCTAAATGTTTCGCTAAAACCGCAAATACTTTTCTAGCGATGTATCGTTATGGTGAAATTACTTGAGACCGGGCGACATTTCCGGCCGCGCGAGCGTGCTCCTGCGCCGGTCGATACCTCGCATGAACCGGTCGAGCACGCCTTCGGGCACGGTTTCGATGATGCAGAGCCTGCGTCCGGGGTAACGGCCGCGAGCCCCTTGAACCATCTCCGTCAAAGCACGTTGGACGGCGTGCCTTTCTCGAAATTCTCCAGATGGGTGATGACTTGCGCCCAAAGCGTCTGCATCGCCTCGTCGCTTGCCCAGGCCACATGCGGCGTCACGATGACGTTCGGCCGGTCGAGGATGGCGAGCAGCGGGTTGTCCGGCGACGGCGGCTCCCGGGTCAGCACGTCGAAACCCGCACCCGCGATCAGGTCTTCGTCCAGCGCGGTAACGAGATCGGCTTCGTTCACCAGTCCGCCGCGCGCCGTGTTGATGATCAGCGGGCGCCGCTTCATCCTGCGGAATTCCGGCATGCCGATGAGATCGCGCGTGGCCGGCGTCAGCGGCATGTGGAAGGTGATGATGTCGGCCGTCTCCAGCACCTCGTCGAACGCCGTGTAGCCGGGTTCGATCTTCTCGGCATCCTTGCGGGCGGAGAAGACCACGTTCATGCCGAAGGCCTCGGCGATCCCCGCTACCGACTTGCCGAGCGTGCCGCGGCCGAAAATGCCGAGCGTCGAGCCGGCAAGGTCGCGGATCGGGTGAGTGAAGAAGCAGAACTGGTTGGCGCGCTGCCACTCTCCGGCGATCACATCCTGCCGGAAGCCGACGATCGAGCGGCGCAGCGCGAAGATGAGCGCGAACGTATGTTCCGGCACCGTGTTGACCGCGTAGCCGCGGACATTCGAAACGACGATGCCGCGTTCCCTGGCGAAGGCGAGGTCGATCACGTCATGGCCGGTGGCGGCGACCGCGATCATCTTCAGCCTGGAGGCATTGGCAATCGATTCGGCCCGGACCGGCGCCTTGTTGGTGATGACGATGTCCGCATCGGCGATGCGTGCGCCTACATCCTCCGGCGCCGTCTTGCCGTATTCCACCCACTCGTGCGCAAAGGCGGGGCGTGCGATCGTCACCGACGGGCCGATCGTGTCGCGATCCAGAAACACCACCTTCAGCATCGAGAAAAGTCCTGCATGATTAATCCCTCCCAGGCGGCCGACGTGCTGGCCGTTCTTCATTTCCCGTATATCATCCCGTCTACCAATCGGAAGAGTGCGGAGAGCGGAATGAGTGAAGTGCCGAATGCGTGAAGTGCCGAAGCTTGACTGCGTCGTTATCGGCGGCGGCGTGGTGGGGCTGGCGGTGGCGCGGGAACTGGCGATGGCCGGCCGCGAGGTGGTGCTCCTGGAGGCGGAAGCCATGACGGGCAGCATCACCTCCGCGCGAAACAGCGAGGTCATCCACGCCGGGCTCTACTATCCGACCGGCAGTCTGAAAGCCGAACTCTGTGTGGCCGGCAGACGCCGCCTCTATGACTACTGCGGGGAGCGGCATGTTCCGCACAGGCGGTGCGGCAAGCTCGTTGTCGCTTCCGATGAAAAAGAGGTCGCCTATCTCGAAAAGCTGCTGAAACAGGCGCGGGCGAATGGCGTCGGCGATTGCCGGCTGATCGACGGTTCGGAGCTGGCGCGCATGGAGCCGCGGATCGAGGGGTTCGCCGCTTTGGTTTCGCCTTCCACCGGCATCGTCGACGGCCACAGGCTGATGGAAGCCTATGTTGCCGATATCGAAGCGCATGGCGGCGCCATCGTGCTGAATTCTCCCGTCCTCCGGGGCGAGCTGCTGCCCGGTGCGATCCGGCTTGCGATCGGCGGCCGCGATCCGGTGGAGATCGAGGCGACGCTGGTGGTGAATGCCGGAGGGCTGGACGCCTGGTCGATTTCCGAAAGCATCGCGGGTCTCGACCGGACGACTGTGCCGGAACGCCACTATGCCAAGGGCTGCTATTTCTCGCTGGCGGGCCGCGCCCCGACGCAGCGGCTCATCTATCCCGTGCCGGAGCCGGGCGGCCTTGGCGTCCACCTGACGGTCGATCTCACCGGCGAGGCGCGTTTCGGGCCGGATGTCGAATGGGTGGAGACGATCGACTATGACGTCGATCCGCACCGGTCGGACGGGTTCTATGCCGTCATCCGCCGTTATTGGCCGGGCCTGCCCGATGGCGCGCTGCAGCCCGCCTATTCCGGCATGCGGCCCAAGGTCGTCGGCCCGAATGGAGGAAGTGGCGACTTCGTCATTCAGGGGCCCGAGGTGACGGGGCATGCCGGATATGTGGCGCTGTATGGGATCGAGAGCCCCGGGCTCACGGCTTCGATGGCGATCGGGGCAAGGGTACGGGGTTTGGTCGGGGAGTGAAGGTGGCACCGCTGACCCTCATCCGTCCCTTCAGGCCACCGTCTCCCCGATGGGAGAAGGGAGGCAAATTGGCCAAGGCGGTTCTGCACAAGGGGACGCAAGCGCACCGGGCGGTCAAAAGACAGGTGATCGAAATCAAGCGTGGAGATCGTGCAGCGGCGGCGCTGCGTCTTCCCTTCTCCCCACCGGGGAGAAGGTGGCCCGGAGGGTCGGATGAGGGGGGAGACCGTCATCCTCACCGCAAGCGGCATGCCCTCAAAACGCCGCGCGCTTGTCCTTCTTCGCCATGCGCGCCAGCAGGTAGTCCACTTCTGCCTTTGCTGCGGGGGTGAGCATCTGGGCCGGTTTGCGCTGGGCATCGGTGGCAATCACGCCGCGGCGCTTCAGCACATGCTTGCGGACCGCAAGGCCGATGCCCACCTGCTGTTCGTAGCGGATCAGCGGCAGGTGTGCGTCGAAGAGATCATGCGCCTCGTCCCGCTTGCCGGCGGCAAAAAGGCCGATCAGTTCGGTCAGCATGTCGGGGAAACCATAGCCGGTCATCGCGCCGTCGGCGCCGCGCTCCGGCTCGAAATCGAGGAACAGGCCGCCGTTCCCGCACAGGATCGAGAAGGGGCGCAGTTCGCCCGTCTTCTGCATGGCCCGCAGCCTGGAGATCTTTTCAAGCCCCGGCCAGTCCTCGTGCTTCAGCATCAGGCACGAGGGGTGGTTGGTCATGATCTTCGCGATCACGCCCGGCGTCATGACGACGGCCAGCGTCAGCGGATAGTCCTGCAGCACCCAGGGCACGTCCTCGCCGACCGCCTCGACCGCACCGGCGAAATAATTGACGATCTGGTCGTCCGTGCGCAGCGCCGGCGGCGGTGCGATCATCACGCCGGCCGCGCCCATCTCCATCGCGCTGTGCGCCAGCGATCGCATACCGGCAAAGCCCGGCGCCGAAACGCCGACGATGACCGGCACCCTGGCGCGCGAGACGACCCGTTTGACGATCGCCCGGCTTTCCTCAGGCTCCAGCTTCGGCGCCTCGCCCATGATGCCGAGAATGGTGATGCCGGTGCAGCCGCTCTGCTCATAGAAACCCGTCAGCCGGTCGATCGAGGCAAAATCGATCGAGCCGTCTTCAAGAAAGGGCGTGGTGGCGATGGCATAGACGCCTTTGGAATCGGCTCCGAATGTCATTTCTGGTTGTCCTTCCAGGCCTGGTAGCGGGCCTTCGTCTCGGCGTTCATCGGATAGAGGCCGGGCAGCGGCACGCCGCGGTCGACCTCGGTCATGATCCAGGCTTCCACGCGTTCCTGCTCGGGAGCTTCCGCAAGCACCGCATCCAGGAGTTTCGCGGGGATCAGCACGGCACCGTCTTCATCCACCACGACGATGTCATCGGGGAAGACCGCAACGCCGCCACAGGCGATTGGCTCCTGCCAGGCTACGAATGTCAGGCCGGCGACCGAGGGTGGAGCGGCGACGCCGTTGCACCAGACCTTCATGCCGCTGCCGAGCACGCCTTCCGCATCGCGCATCACGCCGTCGGTGACGAGGCCGGCCACGTTCCGCTTCGCCATGCGGGCGCAGAGGATGTCGCCGAAAATGCCTGCATCGGTGACGCCCATCGCATCGGCCACGGCGACGCAGCCTTCCGGCATGGCTTCGATCGCGGCACGGGTGGAGATCGGCGAAGCCCAGCTTTCCGGCGTCGCGAGGTCTTCCCGGGCCGGCACGAAGCGCAGCGTGAAAGCCTTGCCGGCCACCCGGCCCTGGCCGGGCTTCAGCGGCCTGGTGCCGCGCATCCAGACGTTTCTGAGCCCCTTCTTCAGAAGCACCGTGGTCAGCGTGGCGGTCGAAACGCCTTTCAGCGTCTCGATGATCTCCGGGTCCAGCGACATGAATTCTCCTCGGGAAATTTTCTTGACCCCGCCATGGGCTGGCGGCGGGCGGGATATTCCTTCGGCAGGCCCTGTTCGTCAAGGAAACTCGCGGTTCTTGCCGCCTGCCGCGATCGTTGGCGGCGATGTCCGGGACAGAGGCCCGGCACACGCCTCGTGTGTGATCCGCCGCACCGGGCCTCCGGCCGCAGCCGACGGCGGGAGGACACCGCCTGGCACGACATATGCGACGTTTTTCGAGTCGGGCTCTTGGTTCCACTCCCGTTAAGAATCACGGTTAGCAGATCATTATTTTCCACAGCTTCCGTCTCAGGACGGCACAGTTTTCCGGCCACCACATGATGGGCGCGCTCGGATCGGAGACAGACAGGGAAGGGATGTCAGGCAAAACGGGCCATCGCCGCATGCTTCGAAACGCCATCATCGATACAAGCGTTCCGGGCGTGGATGGTCTATTCAAGCTTCTGGAGAGAAATGGTGCCGCTTACGTGACTCGAACACGTGACCCCATCATTACGAATGATGTGCTCTACCGACTGAGCTAAAGCGGCACGGGCAGCGAACGGCTTGGCCGGGCTGCGAGTGATGCGGCTGATACAGGCAATGACTTGCGATTTCAAGCCGGGATTTGATCCCTGCTGTGATTTTCCTCACATACCGGCTTCGGGAGGGACAAGGATCAGAGCGCAAGCCGCTGGCGTGCGGCGCGATATTCGCCCTCCAGCCGATCGACCAGCCGGGCGACGGAAACCACAGCCTTTACCGCGCCGACGCCCTGTCCGGCGCCCCAGATTTCCTTCCAGGCCTTCGGTCCGCTCACCGCCGCGTCGAAATCCATCTTCGTCGGGTCCGCAACCGGCAGCACATCCGGGTCCATGCCCATCGCCCGGATCGAGCCCTTCAGGTAGTTGCCGTGCACGCCTGTGAAATAGTTCGAATAGACGATGTCGGCGGCGTTGGAATCGACGATCATCTGCTTGTAGCCTTCCGAGGCGCGCGCTTCGTGGGTGGCGATGAAGGGCGATCCGACATAGGCCATGTCCGCGCCCATGGCTTCGGCGGCGAGAATCCCGCTCCCCGTGGCGATCGCGCCGGCGAGCAGCAGCGGCCCGTCGAACCACTCGCGGATTTCCTGCACCAGGGCGAAGGGCGAGAGCGTACCGGCATGCCCCCCGGCGCCGGCGGCGACCGCGATCAGCCCGTCCGCCCCCTTGCGGATCGCCGAACTGGCATGCCGGTTGTTGATCACGTCGTGAAGCACGATGCCGCCGTAGGAATGCACCGCCGCGTTGACCTCCGGCACCGCCCCCAGCGAGGAGATGACGATCGGCACCTTGTATTTCACGCACATCATCAGGTCATGTTCCAGCCGCTTGTTGGAGGTGTGCACGATCTGGTTGACGGCGAAGGGGGCCGCCGGTTTTTCCGGGTTTGCGGCATTGTAGGCGGCCAGTTCCCCGGTGATCATCGCGAGCCATTCGTCGAGCTGGCTTTCCGGCCGCGCATTGAGCGCCGGGAACGCGCCGACGACGCCGGCCTTGCACTGCGCCAGCGTCAGCTCCGGATGGGAAATGATGAAGAGCGGCGACGCGACCACGGGCAGGCGCAGCCCGTCCCTGAGGATTGCTGGAAGCATATGGAAAACCCTCCCGATTTACGTTTACGCAAACGTAAATCATCTAGCAGATGCCGCGCGAGACGAAAAGCCGGTGGAAAAACTTTCGAACGCCGCGCCGGGAACGCTCCGGTCCGGCCTGAACATAAGCTCACCTTATTCTTGCCCAAGGTGCGACGAACAGGCAGTGCTTGCAGTTCCGGAGCGGAGAGGTTACCGAAACGTAAATTCCCGTGTGTTGGGAACGAGTAGGAAGAAGGACCGGCAGTGAGCGGTTTGGAAACGGCCATCAGGAACGCACTGGATCGCTCGGATCGGGCGAACCAGGAGATCAGGGCCCGCATTTATCAGTCGGCGCGGCAGGCGTTGGATGCCGGCCTTCGCAAGCAGGGCGTCTCCGATCGGTTGATCGTCATGCAGCAGCAGGAATTGCTGGAGCGGACGATCCACGAGATCGAAATGGAGGAAGTCGGCCGCCAGTCCCATCCGGTGCCGGTGCCGGTGCCCGATGTCGAACTCGATACCGGGTCTTCCCACGCTCCCGAACCGGGGATCGTCGAGCCCCCCGCCGTGGCGGCGCCTTCACAGGCTGCCGTGCGGGAGCCGGAGGTCATGCTTGGCGGCGAAACGCGATCCGACGCATCCGGTTTCGCGGCTTCGGTCGCTCCCTCCGTCGCGCCGGCCGCAGCTACGGCGGAGCCTTCCGGCGATCTCGGGGGGCTAGTTGCCGCCCGTCCGGAACGCCTCGAGGCGGAGCCGAGAGGAGGAGCATCCAAACCTGCGAAGGCGGAGAAAACGGCGGCATCGTCCGCCGGGCCGGCTCTGGACGTTCCGCCGGAAAGGGCCGCCAAGCCGCGCCGGCGCCGCGGCTTTCTCTCGCATCTGATGACATGGCTGGTCACGCTCGCCATCGTCGGCGGCGCCTGCTGGTGGTTCTATCAGTCGGGCATGGTGCAGTCGTTCATCGAGGAGGCGATGAAGGCGGCCGACCAGGCCACGACAGGCGGGCAGGGGGCGGGCCAGGGGCCGATCGCCTTCGATCCGCGCAGCGGGTTCTCGGACGAATGGGTGGAGATCTTCGCGCCCTCGCGGGTGGCGGAACTGAAGCCCGGCGGGCAGGCGAAGGTGGATGCCGTGGCAGGCTCCGAAGGGCAGGCGGTCCGCATCGTATCGGCCACCCCGACCGAAGGTGGCGATGTGGCGATCGACGTGCCGCCGGAAGTGCTTCGGGAAATGGCCGGCAAGAGTTCGACGGTGGCGCTGACGCTGCAATCGGCTGAGGACCGTTCCGTGCAGCTTTCGGTGCGTTGCGATTTCGGCAGTCTCGGCAATTGCAGCCGCCATCGCTTCACGGCCACGCAGGAGAAGCTGGAAGCGCTCTTCCGCGTGAGCTTCGAACGGTCGCTGGCGCCCAACAGGCCCGGGCGCCTGATCGTCAATAGCGGCCTGGACGGTGCCGATCGGCCCGTCCTGCTCTATTCGGTCCGCGTCCTGCCGGGCCAGTAAAGCCCTATTTCAGGAATTTGGGGCCGAGGCCCAGGATCTTGTCGTCGATCTCGCCGATCGCCTGCTTGTCCTTGCCCTCGTAGTCGAGTCCCAGCAGGATCTGGCGGATGACGTTGATGCGGGCCCGGCGCTTGTCGTTTGCCCGCACGATCGTCCAGGGCGTTTCCTTCTCGTGCGTCTTGTCGAGCATCACGTCGCGCTTCCCGGTGTAATCGTCCCACTTGTTGAGCGCGGCGATATCCATCGGCGAGAGTTTCCAGATCTTCAGCGGGTCGTGCCGGCGTTCGTGGAAGCGCTTGAGTTGCATTTCCCGGCCGATATCCAGCCAGAATTTATGGAAGATGATGCCCTCGTCGAAGATCGTGTCCTCGAAACGCGGCACGGCCTTGAGAAAATCCTTGTATTGTTCCGGCGTGCAGAAACCCATGACCGGCTCGACGCCGGCGCGGTTGTACCAGGAGCGGTCGAACAGCACGATCTCCCCAGAAGTCGGGAAATGCGCGATGTAGCGCTGGAAATACCACTGGCCGGCCTCCGTCTCGGTCGGCTTGCTGAGCGCCACGACGCGGGCCGAGCGCGGGTTGAGATAGGCGTGGACGGAGAAGATCGTGCCGCCCTTGCCGGCGGCGTCGCGCCCTTCGAAAAGCGCCATCAGCCGCTTGCCCGTCGCCTTCAGCCAGAACTGCACCTTCACGAGTTCGATCTGCAGCTTTTCGAGCTGTTTCTCGTATTTTTCCTTGTCCATCCTGTCGTCATAGGGATAGCCGCCGGACTTCAGGGCGCTCTCTTCGATCCAGCTCGGCAGGAGCGGATCGTCGATATCGAACCGCATGAGCTTGCCGTTGATGTCGAGATTGACTGCCCGGCTTCCGATTGCATCCACCATGATTTCTTCCTCTGATATGCAGACAAGACAAATTCCGAATGTAACGCAGGCTCGAAATTCCGCTACGTTTTCAATCATGTTTTTTACGCCGATCCGGCGGGCGATGTATATCTGTCACGCAAGGGATATATGAGCGCGTGTTCAACCTGTGAGAACGGCGAGTCGGATTGTGGAATCTGTGCTGGAGAAATGGCGGCGGGGCGTGGGTGCAATGTGGGTGCGGGCGCGCCAGGAGCGGCCCTTGTTGCTGCTTTTGACGTTGCTTGCCTGCCTCGCGCTCCTCTCCGGCATGGAATGGCCGGGGGTGCTGGCCGGTTGGCTGCTCCTGGTGCTCGTCGTGGTCGCTCGCAGGCCGGCTGCCCCTCCGGTGGCCGAGCCGGAAGTCGTTGAGGAAGACGAGCCGGCGTTCGATCCCCTGCCGCAGGTCGCCGCAACGCTCGGTGCGCTCGACACGCCCGCCTTCGTGCTCGGAAGCGATGCGACCGTGCTCTTCCAGAACAAGGCGTCGGAAAAGGCCTTCGGCGTTGTGCCTGCCGGCTCGCACCTTTCGGCGAGGTTGCGCTCGCCCGGCATTCTGGACATGGTCCGCGAGACCATCGCCACCGACGAGCCGAACCAGATCGAGCATTCGGAGCGGCTGCCGTCGGAGCGCGTCTACACATTGCGCGTCGCGCCGATCGACATCGCGCCGGCGTCCCCTCTGCCGGAGGGAGGCGTGCAGAAATTCTACCTTCTGTCCTTCCGGGACATTTCGGAACTGCGCCGCATCGACCGCATGCGTTCGGATTTTGTCGCCAATGCCAGCCATGAGCTGCGCACGCCGCTCGCTTCGCTGAGGGGCTTCATCGAGACGCTGCAGGGGCCGGCGAAGTCCGATCCGGCCGCCCACGAGCGCTTCCTGGCGATCATGTTCGATCAGGCGACCCGGATGAGCCGCCTCGTGGACGACCTGATGTCACTTTCTCGCCTGGAGCTGAAATCCCATATCGCGCCGGATCAGGCCGTCGATCTGAAGCCCGTGATCGGCCATGTGCGCGATGCGCTGCTGCCGCTTGCCGATGATCTCGGGGTGGAGATCCGCACCCATCTGCCGGAGGGCAAGGCGGAAGTGCTGGGGGATCGCGACGAGCTTGTCCAGGTGTTCGAGAACCTGATCGAGAATGCCTGCAAATACGGTCAGGAAGGCAAGGTCGTCGATGTCTACCTGCGAAACGGCGCCTCGCAACCGGTGGAGGTCAGCATCGTGGATCAGGGGCCGGGTATTCCCGCGGAGCACGTTCCGCGGCTGACGGAACGCTTCTACCGGGTCAGCGTGGCCGACAGCCGTTCCAAGAAGGGCACCGGCCTGGGGCTTGCCATCGTCAAGCATATCCTGACCCGCCACAGGGCTCGCCTGATTGTGAAGTCGGAGGTTGGCAAGGGCAGCGAATTCACCGTAAGGTTCTGACACAAAGCCGGGGCCTTGCAAGCCTGTGCATATATTTTTGATAATAAAATCAAATATTTAATTTGTCACAAATGTTTCATTGAATTGACATAAAAGAAGCGGGCAACAGCAGCTACTACAAGCGGGCCGAGCGCCGGCGAGAGCGAGAGCTGGTGCCGTCCGCATTCACACAAGCCCATGACGGGAGATTCCTCATGAACATCTTGAAACTCTCTGCAGCAGCCCTGGTGGCCTCCGTTGCGTTTGCCGGCGCTGCCGCCGCGCGTGACCAGGTCCAGGTTGCTGGCTCCTCCACGGTTCTTCCCTATGCGAAGATCGTCGCTGAAACCTTCGGTGAGACCTTCCCGAACTTCAAGACGCCGGTCGTTGAATCCGGTGGTTCGGGCGCTGGCCTCAAGGAGTTCTGCAAGGGCGTCGGCGAAGCCACGATCGATGTCGCCAATGCTTCCCGTCCGATCAACAAGAGCGAAATCGAAGCCTGCAAGGCTGCCGGCGTGACCGACATCCAGGAAATCCGGATCGGTTATGACGGCATCGTCTTCGCCACCGATTCCAGCAACGGCGACATGAAGATCGAGCCGAAGGACCTCTACAAGGCTCTCGCCGCTGAAGTCGTCGTCGATGGCAAGCTCGTCGCCAACCCCTACAAGAACTGGTCCGAGATCAACGCAACCCTGCCGAAGGGCCCGATCGCTGCCTACATCCCGGGTTCCAAGCACGGCACCCGTGAGGTCTTCGAAGAGAAGATCATGACCGAAGGCTGCAAGGAAGCCGGCGCTCAGGACGTCATCAAGGCTGCCATCACCGATGCCAAGCAGGCTGCCGCCAAGTGCGTCGCAATCCGTAAGGACGGTGCGGCTGTCGACATCGACGGCGACTACACCGAAACGCTCGCCCGTATCGCTGCGAACAAGACTGGCCTCGGCGTTTTCGGCCTCGCTTTCTATGAAAACAACATGGACAAGCTGAAGGTCGCCACCGTTCATGACGTCGTTCCGTCCACGGAAACGATCTCCACCGGGAAGTACCCGGTTTCCCGCCCGCTCTTCTTCTACGTGAAGAAGGCTCACCTGGGCGTTATCCCGGGCCTCAAGGAATACGTCGAGTTCTTCATCTCTGACGATATGGTCGGCCCGGACGGCCCGCTGGCCGAGTACGGCCTCGTTGCCGCTCCGGATGCTCAGCGCGATGCGGTCCGCAAGGACTTCTCTGCTGGCAAGACCATGTAATCTGACTTGGGCTGGCGCCGTGTGAACGGCGCCAGCCCGGCTTTTCGGCCAAGGGTGGCAGCGCCGGCCTGTTTATGGCCGGCTCCGGTGCGGTGATTGTTGCGCGGATGGCGCAACGGCGATGCGATCGGTTCCGATGACCGGGACTGGGCGGTGAAGGGATGCCGCCGAAGGCGGTACGCCGGGGGATTATGATGAGTACATCATGGATTTTGTTGATTGTGGCGATAATCGGCTTTGTCGGTTACGTCGCTGGCGCGCGGCGCGCGATGACGCTGGCCGGAGGGCTTTCCTCCAAGCTTCATTCGCGGCCCGGCTACTATGGTTCTTTTGTTGCGGTCTGGGCGATCGTCCCGGCAGCCATTATTCTTTTCGTCTGGCTGGTTGCCAGCCCTGCCTACATCAGCTCTTCCGTCCGCGGTTCCTTTCCGGATGAGGTGAAGGCACAATCCGAGGCGGAACAGGGTCTCGCCCTCGGCATGGTCGGCTCGATCGCCCGTGGCCTGAATGCGCTGACGCCCGACGAGGTCGGCCGTGTCAGCGGCAATCCCGTCGAGCTTCGCGCGGCGCTGGGCGCAAAGGGCGTTCCGCTTGCCGGTGATCCGCAGCCCTACATGGTCGAGGCCGCCGGAAAGCTGAATGCGATGACGTTCGGCAGCCGCCTCGCCATGACGATCGTCGTGCTCGCCGTTTCCGCTTTCGGCGCGGTCTTTGCCTATCGCCAGATCGCACCGCGCTTCCGCGCCCGCAATCGGGTGGAAAAGGTCATCCTCGTCAGCCTCGTGGTCGCTTCTTCGATCGCGATCCTGACGACCATCGGCATCGTTCTCTCCATGCTGACCGAGGCAACGCGCTTCTTCACGCATGTGCCGGCCTGGGAATTCTTCTTCGGCACGGTCTGGGACCCGCGTTTCGCCGCTGCCGGTTCGGGCGGTTCGGAAGGTCAGTTCGGTCTGATCCCGCTGCTGCTCGGCACACTCTATATCGGCTTCGTGGCGATGCTCTTCGCGGTGCCGATCGGCCTTTTCGCGGCCATCTACATGTCCGAATACGCATCTTCGCGGGTTCGTTCGACGGCAAAGCCCCTGCTTGAGGTGCTGGCGGGCATTCCGACGATCGTCTACGGCTTCTTCGCCCTGACGACGGTCGGTCCCTTCCTCCGCGATATCTCCTCCCAGCTGAATGGGCTCGTGACGGGCGACTACGCCAACTTCATCCAGGCGCAGAGCGTTCTGACGGCCGGTTTCGTCATGGGGATCATGCTGATCCCCTACGTCTCCTCGCTGTCGGACGACATCATCACGGCGGTGCCGCGGTCGCTGCGCGACGGTTCGCTCGGCCTTGGCGCCACCCGTTCGGAGACCATCAAGCGCGTCATCCTGCCGGCGGCACTGCCGGGTATCGTGGGCGCGCTTCTGATGACCGCATCCCGTGCGGTTGGCGAAACCATGATCGTCGTGCTCGCTGCCGGCGTTGCGGCCCGCATGCAGCTCAACCCCTTCGAACCGATGACCACCGTGACCGTCAAGATCGTCAACCAGCTCACCGGCGACCTTGAATTCACGTCGCCGCAGACCCTGGTGGCCTTCGCGCTCGGCATCACGCTCTTCGCCATCACGCTTTGCCTCAACATCTACGCGCTCTACATCGTGCGCAAATATCGGGAGCAGTACGAATGACCGATGTAGTTTCTCCCGTCGCAGGCATATCCAAGGCCAGGCCCGGACGTCGGGATATCGGCATCAAGCGCCGTTACGCCGCCGAGCGCCGCTTCCGGGCCTATGGCGTTGCCGCGCTCGCCTTCGGCATCATCTTCCTGCTGATCCTTCTGTGGTCGGTCGTCTCCAAGGGATATACCGCGTTCCAGCAGACGATGATCACCGTGCCGGTGGAGTTCTCCGAACAGATCATCGATCCGCAGAACGAACGCGCCAGTGATCCGCAGAAGCTGGTCACCGCCAACTACCCGGTTATCGCCCGCAACGCGCTTGCGAAGGTGCTGGGTGTCGACGTCAACGACCGCGCCAGGATTCGGGCGGTCAACGGCATGCTGTCGGACGGCGTGCGCGCCCAGCTCCGCGACATGATCGTCGCCAATCCGGCGCTGGTCGGCACGACGCAGAACGTGGCGCTGCTCGCAGCCGGCGACCTCGATTCCGCCTTCAAGGGGCAGATCGATCTTTCGGTTCCGGAGCAGAACCGCAAGGTGAGCGATCAGCAGGTCGGCTGGATGAACCAGCTCGCGACAAGCGGCGCGCTCGGAAAGCACTTCAACACCGGCATCTTCGTCAACGGCGCATCCAGCCGTCCCGAAGCCGCCGGCGTCGGCGTTGCGCTCATCGGCTCCTTCTACATGATGCTGATCGTGCTGCTCCTGTCGCTGCCGATCGGCGTCGCGGCCTCCATCTACCTCGAGGAGTTCGCGCCGAAGAACAAGTTCACCGACCTGATCGAGGTGAACATCAACAACCTCGCGGCCGTTCCCTCGATCGTCTACGGTCTTCTGGGTCTCGCGGTCTTCGTCAACTTCATGGGCCTGCCGCGTTCGGCCTCCTTCGTTGGCGGCATGGTGCTGACCCTCATGACGCTGCCGACGATCATCATCGCGACCCGCGCGGCGCTCAAGGCCGTGCCGCCGTCGATCCGTTCGGCGGCGCTGGGCCTCGGCGCCTCGAAGATGCAGACGATCTTCCATCACGTCCTGCCGCTTGCCATGCCGGGCATCCTGACCGGCACCATCATCGGCCTCGCCCATGCGCTCGGCGAAACCGCACCGCTGCTGCTGATCGGCATGGTGGCCTTCGTGGCGAATTACCCGACCACGCCGCTCGATCCGTCGACGGCGCTGCCGGTACAGATCTACATGTGGGCGAACGAGGCCGAGCGCGCGTTCGTCGAGCGTACCTCGGGAGCGATCATCATCCTGCTCCTGTTCCTCATCATAATGAACGTTGGCGCAATTCTCTTGCGGCGCCGCTTCGAACGGCGCTGGTAAAGGAGTAAGACGATGAACATGATGTCAGAAGCAGCAGTTGAAAAGGCGCTGGACCAGAAGATGAATGACGTTTCCTACAAGATGATCGGTAAGGACGTTTCGGTTTACTACGGCGAAAAGCGCGCGCTTTTCGACGTGAACCTCAACGTTCGCGAAAACACCGTGACGGCGCTCATCGGCCCCTCGGGATGCGGCAAGTCGACCTTCCTGCGCACGCTCAACCGCATGAACGACACGATCGACAACTGCCGCGTCACCGGCCGGATCACGCTCGACACCGACGATATCTACGATCCGCAGATCGACGTCGTGGAACTGCGCGCCCGCGTCGGCATGGTTTTCCAGAAGCCGAACCCGTTCCCGAAGTCGATCTACGAGAATATAGCCTACGGTCCGCGCATCCACGGCCTCGCCAGGAACAAGTCGGACATGGACCAGATCGTGGAGGCCAGCCTTCAGCGCGCCGGCCTCTGGACGGAAGTCAAGGATCGCCTGAATGAATCCGGCACCGGGCTTTCCGGCGGCCAGCAGCAGCGTCTCTGCATCGCCCGCGCCGTTGCCGTTTCGCCGGAGGTCATCCTCATGGACGAACCCTGCTCGGCGCTCGACCCGATCGCGACCGCCAAGGTCGAGGAGCTCATTCACGAGCTGCGCGCCAACTACACGATCGTCATCGTGACGCACTCGATGCAGCAGGCCGCGCGCGTTTCGCAGCGTACCGCCATGTTCCATCTCGGCCAGCTGGTCGAGGAGAACGACACGGACAAGATGTTCACCAATCCGGATGACCAGCGCACCCAGGATTACATCATGGGCCGCTTCGGCTGATCGGCCGTCCGCGCTGCCTGGTTTCACTTTTCGAGGATTAGAAAATGGCATCGACTCATATTCTGTCGGCCTATGACGAAGAACTGAAATACCTGATCCGCCGCATTTCCGAAATGGGCGGCCTTGCGGAGCAGATGTGCTCGGACGCCGTGCGGGCGCTGGTCAATTCCGACTCCGCTCTCGCCCAGAAGGTCATCTCCGACGACGTGATCCTGGATCATGCGGAGCGCGAGATCCAGGACAAGGCGATCGTCACGATCGCCCGCCGCCAGCCGGTGGCGTCCGACCTTCGCGAGATCGTCGGCACGCTGCGCATCGCATCCGACCTGGAGCGCGTCGGCGATCTTGGCAAGAACACCGCCAAGCGCGTCATCGCGGTTCAGGGCACCGGCGTTCCGCGCAAGCTCGCCCGCGGTATCGAGCACCTCTCCGACCTGGCGCTCGTGCAGCTCAAGGAAGTGCTGGACGTCTATGCCAGCCGTTCGGCCGAGAAGGCCGAGGCGATCCGCATCCGCGACGAGGAAATCGACGCGATGTATACGTCGCTGTTCCGCGAACTCCTCACCTACATGATGGAAGACCCGCGCAACATCACCACCTGCACGCACCTCCTGTTCTGCGCCAAGAACATCGAGCGTATCGGCGACCATGCCACCAACATCGCCGAGACGATCTACTACATGACGACGGGCGCCCAGCCGGAAGGCGAGCGTCCGAAGGACGATACGTCGAATACGCTCGGCGCGATCACCGAATGACGGAATGCTGACGGAGCAGGCCAGAATGCTGCCAAAAATCGCGGTCGTGGAGGATGAGGAAGCACTGAGCGTGCTTCTTCGCTACAATCTCGAAGCCGAAGGTTACGATGTGGAGACAATCCTGCGGGGGGATGAGGCCGAGATCCGGCTTCAGGAGCGCACGCCGGACCTGTTGATCCTCGACTGGATGCTGCCCGGCGTTTCCGGCATCGAGCTCTGCCGGCGGTTGCGCATGCGCCCGGAAACGGAACGCCTGCCGATCATCATGCTGACGGCCCGGGGCGAGGAGAGCGAACGTGTTCGCGGCCTTGCCACGGGTGCCGACGACTATGTCGTGAAGCCTTTCTCGACGCCGGAACTGATGGCCCGCGTCAAGGCGATGCTGCGTCGAGCCCGGCCGGAAGTATTGTCCAGCGTCCTGCGTTGCGGCGATATCGAGCTCGATCGTGAGACGCATCGCGTCCATCGCAAGAGCCGCGAGGTCCGCCTCGGCCCGACGGAATTCCGTCTCCTGGAGTTCCTGATGGCCTCGCCCGGCCGTGTCTTCTCGCGTTCGCAGCTTCTCGACGGCGTCTGGGGACACGATATCTATGTCGACGAACGCACTGTCGACGTGCATGTCGGGCGCCTGCGCAAGGCGCTCAACTTCTCCAACATGCAGGATGTCATCCGCACCGTTCGCGGCGCGGGATATTCGATGGAAGCCTGACTGACTTCGTCGGCGGCCGGCCGCGCCCAGGTGGCGCGTCTGGCGCGGAGTATTTCTTCTGGCGTTTGAATGGCTCCCGGCCCTAGAGCGCCATGCGTCCGAAAGGACGCACCAAGGACGCTCTACCCTATTGAATCGACGCATCGTGCTTTCCGAAAATCGATTCCGATTTTCGGGCCGATGCCGTAGGCTGCTTTCAGGGCAACCTCGGAGCGTAGCCATGAACGTACTGATCATCGACGGCCATCCCGATGAGGGGCGGCTTCTCGGGGCTCTTCTGGACCACTACGAAAAAACGCTGGCAGGCGCTGTCTCGGTGACGCGTCTTGCCGTGCGCGATCTGTCGTTCGACCCGGTCCTCCACCGCGGTTATGCCGGCGATCAGCCCTGGGAGCCCGATCTCGAAAGGGTGGCGGAAGCGCTCGACGCCTGCGATCATCTGGTGTTCGGTTTCCCGCTCTGGTGGGGAGCCGAACCGGCGGCCGTGAAGGGGCTGCTGGACAGGCTTCTGTTGCCGGGCTTCACGTTCAGATATCATCGCGAGGATCTTCTGTGGGATCGCCTGCTCACCGGGCGCTCCGCCGATGTCATCATCACCATGGACACCCCGCCCTGGTATCTGCGCTGGGTCTATGGCGATCCCGTCACGCGGCGCCTGAAATACCAGGTCCTGGGCTTTTGCGGCATTCGTCCGCTTCGCTTCTTCAAGCTCGGCGCCACACGCCGCGGCGGCGCGGCGCGCAAGCTCGACCACTGGATGCGGGAGATCGGGCGGGCTGCAGCCTCGGCCGGCGGCCTGAAGCGGGACTCCAGGCGGAACATCCTTCCAGGCCGCGAGCGCTTTGCGGAAGCGATCCGGGAACGCCAGTCCTGATCTATTCGGTAGTCAGTGCGCCTGCGCTTCCTGTTGCCATTCCGGCAGCGGGAAAAGCCGGTCGTAGGCCCAGTTGAAGACGAAGGCGTAGACCACATAGAAAAGCGCGAAGGACAGGTCCATCGCAAGGGCGTGCAGGATGCCGATGCCGAGATACCAGGCGATCAGCGGCAGGAGAATGATCAGCAGGCCCAGTTCGAACAGAACCGCGTGCGCCACGCGGACGGCAGGGCTTTTCCGGGTGTTGCCTGTCATCCGCTGCATGACGTGGTCGAAGCCGAGATTGTAGACATAGTTCCAGCCGGTCGCGAGCGTGGCTGACCCCAGGCCGACCACGCCGATATCGGCGGCAGGCATGCCGAAGGCGAAAGAGCCGAGCGGTGTGACGATGGCAAGGCCGATCAGTTCGAAGCTGATGGCGTGGCGGATACGGTCGCGTGTCGTACGCATGATGACTCCCCAAGAGCCGGCGAGCTCTTCGTCTGTTCCGGGTCGTCCCGGAGTTTCTGCCCGGATTGGGGGAGGTCGTCCTCGCGGATATGGAGATAGCTATTCGGGCGCGGACAGGCAAGGTCAAACCGGCATGGCAGCCATGTCCAACAAAAAAGCGGGCCGGAGCCCGCTTTCGATCCTGTTCTGTCGGCAGCCCGGATCAGACCCGTACGGTCGTCCTGCGGCGGTCGTGCACCGGCTGGTAGGCAAGCCGGGCATGGTAGCTGCAATAGGGGGAGGAATCCGGAGATTCGCAGCCGCAGAAATGGAAATCGTCCTTGAGCGGATCGCCCACGGGCCACTTGCAGGTGCGTTCGGTGAGTTCGGTCAGCGCCAGGCGACGGGAAATCGGCACCACCACGTTGGCGGCGGGTACGTATTCCATCTCCTCGAAATGCTCGATTTCGACCTCTTCCTTCATCACGGTCGCGCCAACGGCGCGAGCGACGGTCCGGGTGGCAACCCGGGACGCGTAGTTCGGAGCCCGGGGCGCGGATGTGGTGCGCTTGGCCGCCGACCGGTTGGTGGCCACCGTGCCGCCGGCCTTCGCCCTGCCGGGCAGGCTGAGGCGATGCACCTTGCCGATAACCGCATTGCGGCTCACACCGCCCAGTTGTGCGGCGATCTGGCTGGCGCTCAGGCCTTCCGACCACAGCCTCTTGAGTTTTTCGACACGCTCGTCTGTCCAGTTCATGCCCGTTCTCCGCCTTTGAACGTTGCAGGCATGCAGAATCCTTCCACCTTTGCCGAGGACATCATTCCTCAGCACCCACTACATCTATGTTTGAGGTGACTAGTTCCGCCGCATGCAGTCTAGTAATTGACGGTTAACCTAGTGTGAGGCTGACTCCGTGGCAAGAGTCGGCGGAATCCGTGAGAATCGATTTCGTGGTTTTCCCCAACTTGCTGTCCGGAAGAGTCATTTTTGTCACAGATGCAGGCGTCTGCCTGTTTCTCGGCTTGTTCATGCAAAATGCCGAGGTTTGTTGACATTCAAGGGCTAAACACCGATAGTGCCCGCGCCGCCCAGTGGGCGGCATTTTTGATTTTTTCGGCCGGTTCGGCCGGCCTTTTTGTCTGCCTAGAGGAGTGATGTCGCCATGGCTGAAGCCGCGCTTTTCGACACCTTTGCCCGGGCCCCGCTGCGCTTCGAACGTGGCGAGGGCGTATGGCTCGTGACGGAAGGCGGCGAGCGATATCTCGACTTCGGCGCCGGCATCGCCGTCAATTCGCTCGGTCACGCCCATCCGCACCTCGTCGAAGCGCTGAAGACGCAGGCCGGGAAGGTCTGGCACACGTCCAATCTTTACGATGTGCCCGGGCAGGAGAGCCTGTCGCGCCGCCTCGCCGACAATTCTTTCGCGGATAAGGTGTTCTTCGCCAATTCCGGCGCCGAGGCGCTGGAATGCGCCATCAAGACCGCGCGCCGTTATCAATACGTGAAGGGTCATCCCGAGCGCTACCATATCGTCACCTTCGAGGGTGCCTTCCATGGCCGTACGCTTGCGACCATCGCCGCCGGCGGCCAGGCGAAATATCTCGAGGGTTTCGGCCCGAAGGTCGAGGGCTTCGACCAGGTGCCCTTCGGCGATCTCGATGCGTTGAAGGCTGCAGTCACCGAGAAGACGGCGGCGATCCTCATCGAGCCGATTCAGGGCGAGGGCGGCATCCGTCCGGTTCCGAAGGAGTTCCTTCAGGCGTTGCGCAAGCTCTGCGACGACAACGGCCTGCTCCTGATCTTCGATGAGGTCCAGACGGGCGTCGGCCGCACCGGCAAGCTGTTTGCCTACGAATGGACGGGTGTGGCGCCGGATATCATGGCGCTGGCAAAGGGCATCGGCGGCGGTTTCCCGATGGCTGCCTGCCTGGCGACGGCGGAAGCGGCTTCCGGCATGACCGCCGGCACGCATGGCACGACCTATGGCGGCAATCCGCTCGCCATGGCGGTCGGCAATGCCGTGCTCGATGTCATCCTGGCCGACGGGTTTCTGGAAAACGTCCGGAATGTCTCGCTGATCTTCCGCCAGGGCCTTGCCGGCCTCAAGGACCGTTTCCCCGATGTCATCGAGGACGTCCGTGGCGAAGGCCTGCTGCTCGGCATCAAGGCCAAGGTGCCGGCCGGCGATCTCGTCGCGGCGATGCGCGGCGAACATATGCTGGCTGTTCCGGCGGGCGACAATGTCGTGCGCCTTCTGCCGCCGCTCACGGTCACGGTGGAAGAAGCCCGCGAGGGACTTTCGCGCATTGAAAAGGCGGCGGAAAAGCTTTCCGCTTCGCTGATGAAGAAATCGGCCTGAGGGCTTTAAAGGAGGGTGCCGTTGGTTCCCTCCTGATAGGGAACCATAGCATGGCAGCACCGAAGCATTTTCTCGATCTTTCCGCCGTTTCCGAGGTGGACCTGCGCGCGATCCTTGACGACGCCAAGACCCGCAAGCAGGCGACCAAGGCCGGCACGGCGGAAAAGCCGCTCGCGGGCAAGATGCTGGCGATGATCTTCGAAAAGCCTTCCACGCGAACCCGCGTTTCGTTCGATGTCGGCATGCGGCAGCTCGGCGGCGAGACCCTGTTCCTCTCCGGCACCGAAATGCAGCTCGGCCGCGCCGAGACGATCGGCGACACGGCCAAGGTCCTGTCCCGCTACGTGGATGCGATCATGATCCGCACCACGGATCATTCGCGGCTGCTGGAACTTGCCGAACACGCGACCGTGCCGGTCATCAACGGGCTCACCGACGATACCCATCCCTGCCAGATCATGGCTGACCTGATGACCTTCGAGGAACATCGCGGCCCGGTGAAGGGCAAGACCTTCGCCTGGACCGGCGACGGCAACAACGTCCTGCATTCCTTCGTCGAAGGTGCGGCCCGTTTCGGCTACCGCATGAACATGGCGGTGCCGATGGGCTCCGAGCCGCATGACAAGTTCCTGAACTGGGCGCGCAACAACGGCGGCGAGGTCATGCTCTGCCACGATGCGGAACGCGCGGTGGCGGATGCGGATCTTGTCGTCACCGATACCTGGGTGTCGATGAACCAGGAGCACAAGGCGCGGGGCCACAACATCTTCCAGCCTTACCAGGTCAACGGAGCCTTGATGAAGCGGGCCGACAAGGATGCGCTCTTCATGCATTGCCTGCCGGCGCATCGCGGCGAGGAAGTCACCGACGAGGTCATCGACGGACCGCAGTCGGTCGTCTTCGATGAGGCGGAAAACCGCCTGCATGCCCAGAAATCCATCCTTGCATGGTGTTTCGGAGCAGTCTGAGCCGCACCTGCCCAAGCCTTGATTTTCAGGAAAGCCGGTCCCATCTACCGGCTGTCAATTGCGCCGCGTTTTGAAAAGGCGGCGCCTCAACACATATCGTCGACGTCTTTTCCTCCGGCCAACGGTTCCGCTTGGGCCGGTGCTTGTGTAAAAGTTTGAAGGCTCGGCGCGAAGGAGTGAAGTCATGGCGGAAGCGACTGTGGAACTGAACGATCTCGATTTTGCCGGAGACGACCGTGTGGTTCCCTTCCAGGTGGAGGGACTGGACGTGCGCGGCCGGGCGGTGCAGCTCGGACCGCTGCTCAATGCCATTCTCGGCCGTCATGAGTATCCGGCGCCGGTTGCCCGGCTGCTCGCCGAAGCGATCGTTCTGACCGCGCTTCTCGGCACGTCGCTGAAGTTCGACGGCAAGTTCACGGTCCAGACCAAGGGTGACGGACCGGTCGACCTGCTGGTCGCGGATTTTTCGACGCCCGACGCCCTGCGCGCCTATGCCCGCTACGACGAGGATGCGCTTGCCGCCGCCGTCAGCGAGGGCCGGACCTCTCCGCCCGATCTTCTCGGCCGTGGAGTGCTCGCCTTCACCATCGATCAGGGGCGGGGCATGCAGCCCTACCAGGGCATCGTGCCGCTTGACGGTTCGTCGCTGGAAGAGATCGCCGGTGTCTATTTCCGCCAGTCGGAACAGATTCCGACCAAGGTGCGCCTTGGCGTGGCCGAGCTTTTCGACCGCGATGCGGAAGGCAAGCCGCGCCACAACTGGCGGGCCGGCGGGCTGGTCGCGCAGTTCCTGCCGCAGGCGCCGGAGCGCATGCGCCAGCCTGACCTGCACGGCGGCGACGGCGACGACCGGGAAACCGATCATGCGGATGACGATGCCTGGACGGAAGCCCGCACGCTGGTCGAGACGATCGATACGGACGAGCTGACCGATCCGCAGGTAGCGATCGAGCGGTTGCTGTTCCGCCTTTTCCACGAGCGCGGCGTGCGCGTCTACGAACCGCAGACGGTGTATGACCGCTGCAGTTGCTCGCGCGAAAAGATCAAGAGCGTCCTCAACGGGTTCACTGCGGAAGAGATCGAGGCGAGCCAGGAGGATGGCCACATCGCCGTCACCTGCGAGTTCTGCTCGACCACGTATCGTTACGAGGCTGCCGAATTCGCCGCGGCCTGAAATCGAAGGCGGGAGTTTCCTCCCGCCTTTCTCATCCTACGGCATCCTGCACTGGAAGTTGCCGCCATCCTTGAGGTCGCCGCTGCCCGTATATTTCGCCACCTGCGGATAGGGGCAGAGCGGACGCGTCATCGCGGGCTTGCCGTCCTTCACCTGAGCGGCCTGGATCACCTCGGGCGTCTTGCCGTTTTCCACCCAGTCCATCAGCGGCGTGAAGGCGTCGAAGACATCCGTGCCGTAGCCCATGCTGCAATGGAACATTCCCGGCACCATGAAGAGACGGTAGAATTCCGCGGTCTTCTCGGCGCCCATCTGCTTGCGCACGGATTCGTAGTAGTTGACACCCATCATCGGATTGAGCGCCGGGTCCGACCAGCCGAAATAGGTAATCATCCGGCCGCCGCGCTTCTCAAATTCGCCGAGATCCGGATTGGTCGCATCGACGATCTCGCGGATCGCACCGATCTTCGGATACTCCGCATCGAAGTCGAACGTTCTCCAGTCGATCGCCTTTCCGGACGCGGGCAGCATCGCCATGTTCTTCACGAACGTCTCGCCATAGGCGAGCTGGCGGCTCGGCTCCTGCTCGGAAACCATCCACATGTCCCAGCCGCTGGTGCCGGAGGCGTCTACCCCTTCGGTGCCGAACTGTACGCCCGGAAACACCGTTTCGCCCTTGATCTTCACGCCACCGGCCAGCGTCTTCAACGTTTCCGCCTGCGCCGGGGTGAAGCAGTCGGCGCCGCCCGCCTCGCAGATCTTCAGGTCCCTGGACGGGTCGAAATCGCACTGCCGCGGATCGGCGATCAAACCGTCCTTTGCCCCGTCGATCGCGTCGCATTTGTCCATCACGGCCTTCGCCAGCACCGGCAGTTGCGCTCTGCTGATCGGCGCTTTCAGAAGCGCCCGGGCGTTCCACACGCCCCAGATCTGCGTATTGGTGAGGTCGAGCACGGGCGCGCCGGCGAGGATGCCGTCGAAATCGCCGGGATAACGTTGCGCCGAGATCAGTCCCTGGCGTCCGCCGGTGGAGCAGCCGTCCCAGTAGGCGAAGGAGGTATGCCGGTCGTAATAGCGTGCTGCGATCGTCTTGGCGGTCCCGACCGTCACATGCACGGCGCGGGAGCCGTAGTCGATCAGAAGGCCGAGATCCTCCGCGAAATCGCCGAGCTTGTAGGTGACGGCGTCATGGCCGGTATTCTGCTGGACCGTCAGGAAACCTTTCGACAGTGCCGCATTGCGCGTCGCGATGCGCGACGGAGCCGCAAGGTCTTCGCCGGCATAACCGCCATTGCCGAACATGTAGAGCCGCCGGTTCCAGTTGTCGGGCAGCGTGATCTCGAAACGGATCTGGGGGCGGATATAGCCGGTCACCTGGCAATGGCCCGGCACGTTGCCGACGGCTGCCACATGCGTGGCCCGCAGGGTCGTGACGTCGGCGAAACTCTGGCTGTTCAGCATGCCGCAGGCGATCTGCGGCGAAACGGTCGCCGCCGCGAAATCCGGCCTGTCCTTCTGGTCGATGAAGCTGCTCTTGTTCTGTGCGGATGCCGGGGCGAAGGGCGCCAGCGCAAGAAAGGCGCAGGACGCCAGCAGAAAGGGTCGTGTCATGAGGCTCCTCCCAAAGACCGTTTGACGGCCAGACCATGCCGGAGAAGCAGGGGGGCAACAAATAGAAAAACCGACAAGGCCCATAACCTATCGGTTCTTCGGCCGGATGGGTCAGTTGAGAACGCGAAGCAGTCCGGGTGAATCGAGCGAGAAGGCGGGGATCGTCACCTTGAAGGTCTCGCCCTCGTCGGTCTGCATGTCGTAATGGCCGAACATCATGCCGGACGGGGTGTCGAGCGGGCAGCCGGAGGAATATTCATAGGAGTCGCCGGGCTTCAGCCGTGGTTGTTCGCCAACGACGCCGGGGCCGTCGACCTCGTCCACCACGCCGTTCTGGTCGGTAATGTGCCAGTAGCGATGGACGAGCCGGACGGTGACGGGCGAATGGTTCTCGATGACGATGTGATAACCCCAGACATAGCGGCCCTCTTCCGGATTGGATTGCTCCTCCAGATAATAGGGCTCGACGGCGACTTCGATGTCTCTTGTCCGGGCGCGATACATGCGGCACCTCAGGAGTGGTCTCGATCCGATATTGTACAGGGTCGCTGAAACGTCAAGAATTCTCGCGGTTTGAACAAGCGAGTGTGAGCGTTTCTTGAAGTTAGGGATAATCGATATGGTGAATCCGGTTACACCGGATTCACCATATCGGCTGGTCAGGTCAGGCGGAGATGCCGGAAAGCGCCCTGGCGAAATCCTCAAGCAGGTCCTCGGTGTCCTCGATGCCTGCGGAAAGGCGCAGGGTGCCGGGCGATATGCCGAGCTCGGCGCGTGCTTCGTCCGTCAGGTTCTTGTGCGTCGTGGTGGCCGGATGCGTGATCAGGCTCTTGGAATCTCCGAGATTGTTGGAGATCCTGACGATCTCCAGCGCATTCTGCAGCTTGAAGGCGGCTTCCTTGCCCCCCTTCAGCTCGAAGGCGACGAGCGTCGAGCCGCCCTTCATCTGCCCGGCGACGATGTCGGCCTGGGGATGGTCCTTGCGGCCCGGATAGATGACGCGCGCGACCTGTTTCTGCTCGGCCAGGAAATCGGCGATCTTCGAGGCGCTCTCCGTCTGCTGCTTGACGCGCAGCGGCAGCGTTTCGACGCCCTTCAGCAGCGTCCAGGCGTTGAATGGCGACATGGCTGGGCCGGTATGGCGGAAATAGTCGTGCAGGTTCTCGTCGATCCAGGCCTTGTCGGACAGCACGACGCCGCCGAGGCAGCGCCCCTGGCCGTCGATATGCTTGGTCGCCGAGTAGACGACGATATGGGCGCCGAGTTCCAGCGGCTTCTGGAAGAGGGGCGTCGCAAACACGTTGTCGACCACCACCTTGGCGCCGATCTGGTTGGCGAGCTTGGCGACGCCGGCGATATCGACCACTTCGAGCGTCGGGTTGGTCGGGCTTTCCAGGAAGAAGACCTTGGTTTTCGGCGTGATCGCATTTTCCCAGTTTTCCAGGTAGCGGCCGTCGACCAGCGTGCAGTCGATGCCGTATTTGGGAGCAAGCGTCTCGACCACCCAGCGGCAGGAGCCGAAAAGGGCGCGGGCCGCGACGATATGGTCGCCGGCCTGGAGCTGGCAGAGGATGGCCGAGGTGACGGCGGCCATGCCGGAAGCCGTGGCGCGGGCGTCTTCGGCGCCTTCCAGGGCGCACATGCGCTTTTCGAACATGTCGTTGGTGGGGCTGCCGTAGCGCGCGTAGATGAAACCGTCCGTCTCGCCTTTGAAGCGTGCTTCGGCCGCTTCCGACGTGTCGTAGACGAAGCCCTGGGTCAGGAAGATCGCTTCCGAGGTTTCGCCATATTGCGAGCGCAGCGTGCCGCCGTGAACGAGCTGGGTTGCCGGGCGCCATTTGTTTGTCATGCTAGTCCCCATTCCAAAACAAAAAAACCGGTCGCAAAAAGCAGACCGGTTTCGCACCCGGTCCTTTTAGCCACTTGTTTAACGTGGCTGCAAGCCGACCGGCCAAATCACCACGGGATAAAGCTGCCATACGCCTGCTCTCGGCTTGCGTCAATGGCTCTGATTTGGTTTTGTCGCGTTGAAATACGGAAGAGACATGATGGCTCGCGAAACAGGCATTCTGGCGGACCGCGCGATTGCGGCGCTTTTCGAAAATGGACGGCTGATCTCGGAGCGCGAGCTGGATCACGATCAGATCCAGCCGGCGAGCCTCGACCTGCGTCTGGGCGCGAAAGCCTTCCGCGTCCGCGCAAGCTTCATGCCGGGTCCCACGAGCCTCGTCTCCGACAAGCTCGACAGGCTGAAACTGCATGTGATCGATCTTTCGGAAGGCGCGGTGCTCGAAACCGGCTGCGTCTATATCGTTCCGCTGATGGAGAAGCTCGATCTGCCGGCCAACATGTCGGCGTCGGCCAATCCGAAAAGCTCCACCGGCCGGCTCGATATCTTCACCCGCGTCATTACCGATTACGCGCAGGAATTCGACAAGATCCCGGCCGGCTATTCCGGTCCGCTCTATCTCGAAATCTCTCCGCGCACCTTCCCGATCGTCGTGCGGCGCGGCTCGCGCCTGTCGCAGATCCGGTTCCGGGTCGGCAACGCGCTGCTCGGCGAGCCGGAGCTGCTGCGGCTTCATCGCGACGAAACCCTCGTCGCCGCCAAGCAGCCGAATGTCACCGGCGGCGGCATCGCGCTGTCGATCGATCTTGCCGGCGACAAGGACGGCCTCATCGGTTATCGCGGCAAGCACCACACGGCCGTCGTCGATGTGGACAAGAAGGCCCAGCACGACATTTTCGATTTCTGGGAGCCGCTCTACAGCCGCGGCCGCAACGAACTGATCCTCGATCCGGACGAATTCTACATCCTTGTCTCGCGCGAGGCGGTGCATGTGCCGCCGCTCTACGCCGCGGAGATGACCCCCTTCGATCCGCTGGTCGGCGAATTCCGCGTCCATTACGCCGGCTTTTTCGATCCGGGGTTCGGCCATGAAGAGGCCGGAGGGCGGGGTAGCCGCGCGGTCCTCGAAGTGCGGAGCCACGAGGTGCCTTTCATCCTGGAGGACAGCCAGATCGTCGGCCGTCTGGTCTACGAGCATATGCTGAAAAGACCGGAAGGACTTTATGGCGCGGGCATGGGATCGAACTATCAGGCGCAGGGCCTGAAGCTCTCCAAGCATTTTCGCGTCTGAGCGCGCCAGGGCCGCTTGACAGGCCGCCTCTTCTGTTGGAAGTCTCAGGCCATCGTTTTGCGCATGCCTTGCCCCGAAGCGGGTTTCCTCTTTCGGGCAGTTTGCGTTCTGCGGGTGTAGCTCAATGGTAGAGCAGCAGCTTCCCAAGCTGAATACGAGGGTTCGATTCCCTTCACCCGCTCCATTTTATCTCAAAAAACGCAGCAATTTCAGTTACTTAGGAGTTTCGTCATCGTCCTATTACACACTTGATTGCACAGTTCGAACGCTGGTGGGAAAGCCAATCAAGCACGCTGACCGGCAAGGAACGAATGAGCGCGCGCCTTGACCGCATGAGCTTCATCGGCCGTCGCGGTCATCGTGGCAATCTGATTTGCGAGAGCAGCGACAGGGACCGCAGCCGCTTCTATCGCGGCGTTCTCAGTGTCCGGTGAGACATCATCTGGGATCGCTTGCACCATTGCGTCATAGACGCGGCGGGCTGCATCCAGCTTCCGGCCCAAGGCGATCAGGTCGGCGTCGTCATTCTGTGTCATCGCTAGGCGTCCTCACAAGATAGCCAAGCCGGCCGGCACGGCGAAATACGAGTATCGTGGGTCATCAACAGGGTTACGGAGAGAGATATCAGCTGTCAAAGCCGGTAAGATTGAGCCGATAGCCCTTCCGGTGACCGACGCTCACCACAGCCACGCCCGAGCCAGCCAGCAGCCGGTCAAGCTCTTCAATCGCCAGCCGCATTGAGATGTAGCACCGGTTGGGCGAAGGCCCCCCATCCGGGTCATCCGCAAACATAGCGTCGAATAAGACATCTGACATAACTCGCGCGCCCTTAGCGTCCCAAAGCGCCTCTAAAATCAGCAGAGCGTGGCCGGTTATGCCCCGCTCATCAACAAGATCGTAAAGATCGGGCACGTTTACTGGAGCGCGGCAGCATGGGCAGGCAGTCATTGCGTTACCTCCAAGAGGTCACCGACCATGCGGGTCATACCATGGCGCAATAACGTTTGCTCAACGTCATCAACCACAGGCACGCCATATCGCAACGGCTGCGGAAAGGGCTGTGTTGAGCCGATCCAGTAATCATCTCTGCCGCCGACACGCATCCAACATGTCACCCCGGCTTTGCGGTACAGCCGCTTGAAGGCTGGCTTTTCCACCGCGCCCATCACAACCGGCGCGGACGCGAATACATGGCTCGCAAGTTCAAGCGCCAAGCCCCTGCCGGAAAAGTGAGGATGGACAGCGAGCATCGAAAGCCGCAGCGGAAAATGTTCGGTTCGCACTGAGCAGACAGCAACCGCAATGAAATTATCGTCAATGCTGATCGCATAGATCGGTGCGGTTGCCTCACTGTCCGTCGCAAGGCCAGATTGCTCATCTGGACAATCAGCGTTTTCGACAGAGAAGATCGGGCATGCGAAATTGCCATAAGCCGCCGCTGCCTTGATCCGCTGCTCTCTTGGCATGTTGTGTGAGATGTGACCAAGAGCGAAATCTACCGCCTGGGCACGGTCGTTGAAGTGTGTGAGTGATCTAATTCTCATATGTCTCAACTCAGTAGCCACGGCGACGGGCCTCAGCCACAGCCTTCTTGATGATGCGAATGTCATTTCCCGCCCCACGCCGTTCCAGGCTGGCGATTGTGCCGGGGGCGATCTCTTCCATGTCGCGGATGAAAGCCCGAGCGGCGTTGAGATCATCGTCGGAAATGCTCGCCGCCTGCACAGCAGCCATGCCCGCCGAGTACGACGCCGCAAGCTGTTCCTCGCTCAGATCGCCGAAGCTGGCTTTATTCACCTCTTGCAGAGCCGCAAACGCTTCATTCACGGTTTGCTTGTCAGTGCCGTGATCGATCGCATCATCAATGATCGCGTCCCTTGCGAGCTTGAGGGCTTCTCCGCGTGGCCTGTCGCCTTCACTGAACGCCTCGATAACGGCTTGGTCCATGCATGCCACCACCTCCGCGAATTTGCCGCTGCTATCCGTCAAGAAGTCTTGGCCGGCCTTTTCCGATGGTTTGCGAGCTTCTTCCCCAAACAACATCTCAGCCGGATCGGCAGGTGTCTGACCGGCAGAGCGGTGAGGAGGCGCGGCCGGCGCAGGAGCCTTGACAGTCCACGTTGGCGTAAGGGTCGGCGGTCGGAGCCCGTTATCAGCTGGCGCGGCCGGTTTCGCCGGTGCGTCCGTAGGGAATAAGAGGTGAGCAGGATCGAGATCAGCCATCACGCGGCCTCCGTTTCGCTGTCGTTTTTGAGCAGGAAGCGCCAGCCAATGCGTGCAATGTCGGCAATGGTGCGCTGGTCGCTGACGCGAATGAGTGTACCTCTTGCCAAAGCATTGACGCGATCGAGGGCGAACGCGGATATCCCCTTCCTGCCGACAACGCCTTCATCGGGTAGCTGGCGGGCGGCGGCGAGCGACGAACGAACTTGTCCTTCAAGCCGGGCGAGATCGGTGATGGCGACCGCCAGCCGATCGGTGAGGCTATCAACAAGCTCAGCCTGAGAGATCAGCAACACCGCCGCCTCTCCTGCATCGCTTACGTGCTGGGCGCGAACCTGGGCTTCGTCGGCGGCTTTGGCTTCTGCCTCACGCTTTAATGCTTTGGTCTGGGCGCGCTGGAGAATTTTCTGTTCGATCTTGAGGCGCTCGATCCGCGCATTTGCGGCAGCGGCTTCACTGCCTGCGCCCTCGACGCCTGCGACGGCCTCGGCGGCGTTGCGATCAAAATCGGCTTCCGCGTCGGACAGCGCGTTATCGAGCGCAGCGAGCTTTTCCGCGATATCAATGGAGTTGACCATTTTCATTCTCCAGCCTCCTGTGCTGCATATTCTCCCCAGGCGTTTTCGACGGCGGCAAGGAAGTCGAAGGGCTGGCCGGTAATGAGAGCGTTGATGGCAAAATTCGTAGCTGGTTCGCCGGTGCCGGCGCGCACCAAAGGAACGCCGGGCGCGGCGTCCAAGACAGCTTTGCGCATGGCATCGTGCGCGGCATTGTACGCCGGGATGGATGCGAGGAATGCGTCATATGCCGTCTGGCAGGTTGCGGCAGTGGCGTTCAATTCAGAGTAAAGGGCAGGGTCAATTGCCATTCTCATTTCCTTTCGAGATCGTAAGAGCCATGCGTTGGATCGTAATCAACGCTGACGGACGGTGCGGGCTCTGGCCATGCTAGAAGCGGCCGATACGGCTCAGCGGCGGCGGGCTTCTCCACCCAATCAGCAGAGGCAGAGGTTGCGGGAGCCTGAGTGCGTTCATCCGGCTTCTCAGGCTCCGGCTCCCTACGCGACGCCGACAAGGGGGAAACGGCGTCGTGTTTGTTATTCTGTTTGCTTTCTACGGATGAAGGCTGGACGTTAAGGACGACCGGCCGCGCTGCCGCCATCAGCGCGACATCCTCAGCGGTTCTTGTCATCGCGCGGGCAAGACGGTCGGAGAGCGAAGGATTGGCGTCCAGCACTTCCGCCTGTGCTTCAAGGCGAGCGCGAGCTACGCGGCCTTCCAGTTCAACCAGAGCATCCGGCTCCATCTCGACCGGCTTGGGACGGGCATGGAGATACTGAGCCGCAGCCTTCGCCGCGTCTAGGCGCACATCCGCTGGCAAGCTCTCATCGTTCGCGACTGTTGCGAAGTGCATGACAGGGCTCCACGACGGAAACGCCGTAGCTACTTCCGCGATCGCATCCGCAGCCCGGCGCAACGAGGGCCGGCCCTTCTTCCGCCCAGCGCCTTCACGCGCTCCACCGTGTTCGTGTAATGGTTCCGTGTCCAACTTGAAAAACCCCGGCTAATTTTCAAGTTGAAGGTACGCGCCGAATGGTTGGCGTCACCACTGACCAGATGTATTTTCCAGATTTAAGAGGGAACGCAGGCGATTATGAGCTTTGCGGATGACGCAAAACAGTTCTGGAGCGCGACCTATTTCCTGCGCCGCGCCCAGGGTCGGGACACAAGAATGGCCGTGAAGGTGCTGCGCCGTCTCACAGGCTCATCAAATGCGACGATCGCCGCCAAGGCCGAACAGTCATTGGTGGAACACGAGGCCGCGACGCGGCGAATGATCGGAGCGCAGATCAAGCGCCGGCCGGCTTTCCGACGCGAATGACCTCGCCAAGCAACACGTCCAGATCAGCGGCGAAATGTACCTGCACCGCCGTTGGAACGTCCTCACGTTGCCGGATGGGCGAATGCAAGTGCATGTCAGCGATATTGCGGAGTGATGTTTCCAGCCGCTGCATATTGCCCTTGAACGACTTGTTCGTCTTTGGCCCGCCGTAGTTGCTCGCGACTTCTGCAAACGTGGCGAAGCCTAGGACAGGAGGAACGTGGTTGAGGATCGTCCGCAGCAGCATCGCCGTGGACATATGGCATCGGTTCGCGGCAGCGACGTTGATTTCCCGGCAGAGTTCGACAAGCCGAGAAAAATCCCAGCTACTCGCTCCCATGCTTTGGAGTGCGGCGATCCGGGCGTGATCGACATATGGCTTAACGCCGGGCGGCGACGGCAAAGGCTTGGCTCGTTTGCGCTGAATTCCGCGAACGGCAGCGCGGACGATGCTGGAGGCCTCTTGAACCGAAGCATAAGAAGGCCCGCCGAAGAAGCCACCAGCGCCCGAATTTACGGCGTGAACAAGGTTCAACGAAAATTCGTTCGCATGGCCCAACTCGCCGTCAATGATGGATTTCGCCTCGATAGCCAGAGCCTTGAAGTTTGCGGAATGCTCTGTCGGCAGGATCAGCCCTTCCATTCTGCTGTCCTTAAACAACGGGAGCAGAGCGTCCATGCCGTCAGCTATTGCGGTCAGTTCTTCGATCATGGGAGAAGATTGCCGTTTTGTGTTTTGGACAACGAAAACAAGGTGACACGCGATGACACGCGTATCAGTGCATTGTACTCCCCATAGATATTCTAGCCTTATACCCCTGTATATAATCCACATTTATTCTCGCATGCGTATGGTAGGAAACACGCGTGTCATCGCGTGTCAGCGTGTCAGTCCGGGCACAAAAAAGGCCGGTGACGATCACCAGCCTCAATTTCGATCAGCCTTCTCGCGGCACTCACCAATCAGGATCGGACCTACGGGGCGAGCGGTCCTGTAGCGCTATTCCCTCATAGTATCGCAGTTGCACGCCGCCAACGCGAGGCTGTGTGACGCGCAGACCGGACACGGCGGCGCGCAGATCGCGACCGAAGCTCTGAGCGGTGCCCGCTTCTCTACGTCCGTTCGCCTCGCACCAATCACGCCAAGCGTCGAATATGTCGCCCGCAGATATCCGTTGTCCTGGGGCAACAGTGCAACATGCTTTGACGAAGGCAGCGATAGGCGATCCGAGAGCTTCCAGTTCTTCCACCGCTTCTTGCGCGCTGTCGGGCGGTACGAAACATCCCCGCTTCCTAAGCCGCAAATATCCCTCCCTTGCCCAATTCAGAATACCGGGAAGCTCATCGATCAGGCGATTGCCCAACCCGCGATCCTCCTTGCCGTAAAAGGAATTGGTCATGGTCAGGACTAGGAAGCGCGAGGCCAGCGCGCCGGACGCAGCTGAAAGGCGAGGAAGCTCGTTCGACATGATAACGAAGCGCACTCCAAGCCTGCCGGTCCATGCCGCCTGAAACTTCCGATCAACCGTGATGCTGTCCTCGCCTGAGATCGAGAGAAGCCGTTCAGCAATCGCGGACTGGTCGGCTTTTCCGCTCAGACGCGCATCACCAATAATGGCGACCGATTTCCCGATCAAAGGGGCAAGACCGAAATTCATTGCGAGGCTGGCAAGGGTGGGGGCTGTCACGCTCGCATGACCGAGAAGCGCGGTGAGGATGCGAGCGATTGTGCCTTTACCGGAACGCTTTGGCCCAACGATCAGCGGTATCTTCTGGTGCGACGTGTCCGGTGAAAGCAGATATCCGAAAATATCCTGTAGGGCATCGATCGACTGCCGATCGTTCGGCCAGATCATTTCAAGAAACCGTAACCACTCCTTGGGCTCCGGCGCATCTGGATCGAACGAAACGCTGGATGCATTGAGGCAGAAGAATGCCGGGGATGGAGAGAACAAGCGCCCGCTTGGCAGGTGCAGAAGGCCATTCAACACCGGAAGCAGTTCGCCCGGCGTCGGCTTCCCGTTGCCGTCCGTAAGCCAAGCCGGAGCCTCTGTGCTGGCCGGCAAATTGCAGACAGCCTTGAATGCAGCAACGACATTCTCGACCTCGCCCTTGTTCGGTTGAAATGGAATTACTTCCCCTTCCTTCCCATAGCGGCGCGCATTGTCGAGATAGTTCCAAATCTGCGCTTGCGTACTGTCTGTGTCTGCATCGCGGTAGCACGCGCTATCCCATCGCCAGAAGGTGCCACGATAATGATGCACCGTACGCAACCCTTGATCCGTGAAGCGATCCACGACGAGGGCACGGGCGGAGGGCATAGGGTCGCGAGGATCGAGGACGGGCCTTCCCGCTGCATCACGCGCCATTTTGAGCCCATCTCGAATAATTGCCTCCTCCGCCCGAGGCCGTTTAAACGCGAGCGGCGTCGCGTCGTCGGCAGGCGTTGGCGTGGCTGTGCGGTCGGTATTCCCGGCAGAAGAGTGAGGCGCACCAGCGGGTTTTGCAGCGGCCTTGTCGGCTGGCGGGGTCCATGGGCGGACGGTCGCTTTCATGAAGGCTTCCAAAGATGCTTTATCCCAGCCATCCTCTATAGCGTTTGCGCAATCCCAGCCCTTGGGAGGCGTTTCTCCAGCCTCCCAATCAGAGAAGAGATACCCCATCAGAAATCCTCCCCAGGGTGAGGAATTGCATCATCAGTTTCGTTGTCGCGGCTTTGAACTTGGCCGAAGATGCGCCAAGCAGTGACGCCGTAAAGATCCTCAAGGCGGACAAGCCACTCCTGAAACCGGAAGGCAAAGCCGATGGCCGAGGCGATCTTTTCGCCCTGCGAGCCATCTCCTGAAACTGGTTTGGTTGGTCTTGCGCCTGGATCGTTTAATCGGCTCTCACCGATTATCGCGCTAACGGTCTTCTCCGCCTCGACCAACCGCCCATAGCTCAGGAGCATACGGGCACGATGTTCTTCGCTCAGGCTGAAATTGCGATACAGATGATCGGCCCGCTTCCCTATCGCCTCAAGCTCAGGGTGATCGAGCGGTGAACGCCAATCTGCGCCAGAAACAGTGCGCGGGAAATTCGGTGTATATTGCATTGTTGCCCTCTTAGGATTGCGGAGGGCAGTGTTTGTTGCTAGAATTACAACGCTCGTATCGTTGATGTAGCTTCACTGCCGCATTGAAGTTTTTGAGAAACCCATGGTGCCAGCCGTGGGTTTTCTCGTTTCAGGCCACATCGCGCGCGGCCTTGGCCTTGTTGATGATTTCAAGGATTTCGGATTGTGGCCAACGGCTCAGGCCTCCCAGCTTCACGGGAGCAGGGATTTGGCCGAGCCTTTTCCAGCGCCAGAACGTCGGCTTGGAAATGCCAAGAATTGCAGCGGCTTCATTGTCGGTAAGCAGTGGGTCGGTGTGTGCGAACGTCATCCTTACGTTTCCTTTCGTATCAGATGACGTTAAGTTTCCTCGCCAATGGTTGTTGTGAGTTCATACCCTCGCGAATTTTTTTACCGTGCGCCCGCTTGCATCTGTATAAGCTGACCTGTGGTCGGCACGTCGGCTTGAGCGTCATCCTTGCCCGTGGTCACGAACCGCGCCCAACGGTCCATCCAGCCGCGCCGGATGTCCAGAAGATCTGATCTCATATAGCTCGCCTCGACCTTGCCCATGACGGAATGCGCCAAGATCATTTCGCCAATGTCGCGAGGGCATCCCTTCTCCGCGAGAAACACTCGCAGGCTTGAGCGAAACCCGTGCGGGCGGGCTTCCATCTCACGGCGCTGCATAAGCCGGCTGAGCGTCATGTCTGACAGGGCAAGGCCGCGCGGGCTTGCGAATAGCAGGCCGTTGCGGGATTGGCGTTTCGCCTCTTCGATAACCTCAAGTGTCTCGGCCGAGAGCGGGACGCGGAAATCGGACGCCTTGCCCTTTTGCCCCTTCATCAGGTCTGCCGGGACCGTCAGCACATCGCCCTCTATGTGATCGAGGCGAGCCAACCGAACCGGAGCCGATCGCAGGCCAGTCAGTATCAGGAAGCGGATCGCCAGATGCGTTGCCGATCCGTCATTGAGCGACGCATAGAACGCCGGCACCTCTGCCCACGGTAGAGACGGAATGTTCTGAACTTCATGGCCCTGCGCGCCTAGCAACGCCTGCGCCTTTGCACATGCCTGGAGATCAACGGCATATCCGAGAGCCGCCGCGTGCTTCATGACGATCGCAAGCCGCTGGATAGCCTTCTCTGCCGTTGAAGCCTTGGCTTTCCAGATTGGCCGCAAGGTGTCGCGGATCAAGATCTGATCGATATCTGCTACGGGCGTCTTGCCCAACTTCGGCAACACATGGTTCTCAAGCGGCCCGTACCACCGACCCGCCTTGCCATCGCCTCTCAATCCGGCCTTGCGAGCCTCGAACGCATCACGCGCCACGTCTTCCAAAAGGTGAAGGTTCCGAGCGGCGTCCCGACGCTGGCGCTCCCGTTCTTGAACAGGATCGCGGCCGTCACGCGCTACCGCCCGCCACTTGGCCGCAGACACGCGCGCCTCAGCGAGCGATACGTCAGCAATTGAGCCGAGCCCCATGTGTCGCAGCCGGCCGTGAACGGCGACACGGAGCATCCAGCTTCCCGTGTCCTTGCCCGACTTCAATAGCCAGAGACCGCCGCCGTCACCGTATTTGCCAGCAGGCGATTGCCTGACATGAACCGCGCTCAACTTTTCCCGTGCCATGCCCCAGATCCATTACACACTTCTATCTACACAGCTAAGGTAGAAGGGATGATGATCCGTGACAACGTAATATTACAAAAACCCCTATTTTTTCAGGATTTCTGAATTTCTGGATGACCAAATAGAACGGCTGATAACGAGTGAGAATTTCTGATTGTTCTAGTCTGTGCGCTTCACCCGCTCCATGTCCTTCATCGTTCCTTGGCGTCGATGCTCCCGCCCGTTCCGGGGTCTTGAACGGCACTTTTCCCGTTCCTAACTGTTAGATGCCGGGGCTTGATGAGACCGGTCTTGTCACAACGACCTTTGGTGGGTGGCTATTATGGAACAGATGAAGAAGACATTCCGTGATCTCAGCGTCGATGAACGCGAAGAGATTTTCGTCGACATTGCGCAGGTTCTCGAAGGGACCGCGCAGGAAGCGTTTGTCGAGGGCAACCGCGATTTCGCGGCCTTGTCGAGCAATATGGCCGAGGCGATCCGGATCAATGCCAATGAACTGGCGCGCGAGGATCTGGACATGGCCGAGCAGATGCTGCAACAGGCAAGCGCCATGATCTCGCAATTCAACGCCGCCCATCCCTATCGGATGGTGAGCCGCGCCATTCATTGATTGAGGCCGGACCCGAACCGTCAGGGCAGGCGCGGCCTGCCTTGCGGCCCATGATCGGGAACCGGGGCAAGCGCCCGGTCCGGCGGCAGGCATCGCAACCGGTCAGGTTTCGTTGTTTCTTCCGACAGGCTTGTGGGGCGTCTTGTTCCAGAAGAAGGGGCGGGAGTGCAGCTCCAGCACCGCCCTCCATGCCGCGGCCGAGGTCATCAGCCAGTAGAGCGGCACGCCGATCCAGCGCCAGCCGATCAGCCTCTTTTCGTAGTGGATCATCGATCCCATGCCCAGCCCCAGGAAGATCAGGTAGCTGCCGAGGATATTGACGCTGTCGATGACGAAGAGGGAAAACGTTCCGGCGGGAATGTGACCCGCAGGCGCCTGCAGCATGGAATGGAGGCCGATTCCCATGAAGACGATGATCAGCGGGTGCAGGAGCGAAGAGATCAGCATCCCACCGATCATCAGCTGGAAGATGCCGAAGGCCGGAAGTCCCATTTCGCGGGCCAGCCGGTGCGGGTTGCGCATCAGCACCAGCCAGGTCTGCAGCCAGCCCTTGAACCAGCGGCTGCGCTGGCCCATCCAGACGCTCATCCTCGTCGGCGCGTCCTCCAGCGTCTGGCGGGTGATGATGTCCGAACGATAGCCCAGGCGGTAGAGGCGCAGCCCGATATCCGCGTCCTCGGTGACGTTGAACGGGTCCCAGCCGCCGGCTGCGCGCAGGGCTTCCGTGCGGAAATGATTGGACGTGCCGCCGAGCGGCAGCGGCATCCGCGTCCTGGCGAGCATCGGCAGCAGGCCGCGGAAGAGGCCCGAATATTCCAGCGAGAACAGTGCGCTGATCCAGGATTCCCTGGCGTTGGTGATGATCAGCGGTGCCTGCAGGCAGGCAAGCTCCGCCGGCGACGTCCGGAAGCGCGCATACGCCTCCCGCAGCTGTTGCGGATGCGGCCTGTCCTCCGCGTCATAGATCGCCAGGAATTCGCCGCGCGCGGCCCCAAGCGCATAGGTGAGCGCCTTGGGCTTGGTGCGCGGGTTCGAAGGCGGCACTTCCACGATCTCGAAATGGGGGCCGGGACAGAGGGCCTTCAGCGCCGCAAGGGTCTCCTCGTCGTCCGCTTCGCAGACAAGCTTGATGTCGAGCAGCGGGTGCGGCCAGTCGAGCCGTGCGAGGCTGGCGATCAGCTGCTCGGCCACGGCCGCCTCGCGATAAAGCGCCACCATCACGGTGTAGCGGGGCAGGGGGCCGTCCCGGGGCAGTACGAGGCGCGGGGCAGGAGGCCCGAATTGCTGCCGGGTGAAGGCCGTGAACCGCAGGATCAGCGACGCGAGATAGACGAGCGACAGCAGCACATGCGCGAACAGAAGCGTCGTGAGCGGCATGACGATGAAGGCCGAGATGAGGGCGGCAAGCCCCAGCCCGGCATAAAAGCCCTGGTTTCCCGCAAGGACGATGCGCGCGGAAAAGGCGGGAAAGCAATCGAAGAGTTCCGTGACGGTCTCGCGCACCCGCCGTCCGGCGCCCGCTTTCCAGACGGCCCGGCGGATCGCCGAGGGCGTGGTGATCGCAAGCTCCCGGCCAAGCGCCGGCATGGCGGAAAGAGCGGCCCCGAGATGGGCAAGCCTGCCCGCTTCCGGCACCACCGCCACCTGTGGAGCCCGGTGTCGATGGACGATCCGGATCTGGCAGGGACGCTGCAATTGCGTATCGAGCATCGGCGTGTCGGCCACCAGGGCTGCGTCGATCGTCTCGACGAAGGGCAGGCGCAGGAAGCGGGCCATGGCGCCGTAATAGGCGGTCTCGTCGATCAGGCCGCTATGCAGCAGCTCGCTTTCGATACGGGTTCCATTCTGCCGCGCCCTGTCGGCGAGTGCCGAAAGCAGCGGCTTGGAAAAGCCGAGTGCGGCAAGTGCTGTGAGCTCCGGATCTGCCGGATGGCCATGGATATGATCTGCGATCGCGGTTGCCGGTGAAGCAGGCGCCTGCCGCGCATCATCTTGCACCGGCGATGCCGCCGGCGGATATTCCCCTAGACGCATGACTCTGCTACACCGCCCGCAAGCGGACGCCCCAACCTGTCCCGATCTGGATCATAGCGATGCGTCTTGTGATTGCATCCCCGAAAATCAAGGGGTTCTTCAACCTTCTGCAGCTTTGCCTTGCGGCGGGCATGCTGTTTTCCACTGCGGTTCCGGCAAGGGCTGCGGACGGGGAGGGCACGCTGCCGTTGACGTTCGACACGCGCGAGCGGCTCTCCCGGCCCGATCTTTCGGCCGTCATGCGGGTGCGGATTCTCACGACGGTTGATTTTCCCCCGTTCAATTTTGCCGACCAGACGGGCCGGCTCGCTGGCTTCAACGTCGATCTCGCCCGCGAAATCTGCGCCGAACTGCAGATCGAGGCCAAATGCCAGATCCAGGTGCTGCCCTTCGACGAGCTGGAAAAGGCGCTGGAAAGCGGCGCCGGCGAAGCGGTGATGGCAGGTATCGCTGTGACGCCGGAGAGGCGCAAGCGCTTCGCCTTCTCGCGGCCCTATCTTGGCGTACCGGCCCGTTTCGCCCGCAATCTCGGCGCGAAGATCGACGGCGACACGGCCGCGGCTCTTGCGGGAAAACCGGTCGGTGTCGTCGGGGGAACGGCTCATGAACTGATGCTGAAGGCCTTCTTCCCGAAGGTGACCGCCATCCCTTTCGACAGCTACGATGCAATGCTGGAAGCGTTGAAGACGGGCAAGGTGGACGCGGTCTTTTCCGATGGATTGAGGCTGCCCTTCTGGGTGGCGGGCGAGGCCGCGGCAAAATGCTGCGCGCTTTTCGACGGACCCTATGTTTCGGAGAAATTCCTGGGTGAGGGATTGTCCGTCCTGCTCCGCAAGGGCGATCCGACCCTTGTGGCCGCTTTCGACCAGGCGCTCGGCATGCTCTCTCGCAACGGCCGCCTGCAGGATATCTACCTGCGCTATTTCCCGAACGGCCTTTACTGACCGCGTGACCGCGCGGAGCTGAGAATTCTTTCCTACCTGTTCTTTTTACTGGCTTGCCCAGATGATGCGCGCCATCCAGTCCACCTCGGAAAGGTCGAAGACACGGTTCGCATGTTCGGGGTTGAGGGAGAGGAGTTCCACCGTGCGCGCGCTCTGCCGGGCGAGCACCTTGGCCATGACCTCGCCCTCCTTGGTCTTGAGCACCACGCGGTCGCCGCGCCGCACCTGCGCGCCCGGTTCGACGATCAGCACGTCGCCGTCGCGATAGAGCGGCAGCATCGAATCGCCCTGCACTTCCAGTGCGTAGACGCCGGCCTTGCGGGACGGGTCGACGGGAAATTCCACCACGTCCCAGCCCTGGCCGGCCGGAAAGCCGCCGTCGTCGAAAAAACCGCCCGCACCGGCCTGGGCAAAGCCGAGCAGGGGGATCGTGCCGCCCTGCGGCGGGAAATTGCCGTCCGGAAGCGCCGAGCGGCCGGCCGAGGCGGGAAGGTAGCTCATGAACTGGTCGACGGTGGCCCCCGTCGCCTCCAGCACCTTGGCGATCGATTCCGTCGAAGGCCAGCGCAACCGTCCGTCCGGCCCGAGCCGTTTGGATTTGTTGAAGGACGTCGGGTCGAGGCCGGCTCGCCGGGCGAGCCCCGACGGGGTCAGTTGATGACGTTCGGCGAGCGTGTCGATCGCGCTCCAGATGGTTTCATGTGACAGCATCTTGCCCGTACCCTGTCGGCGCACAAGACAAGCCGGATGAAACCGGCGCTCGGCGGCACCCTTCGATCAAAAACCTCTTCGCGCGGCCTTCAAGCGGTCGGCAGGCCTGCGCGGACATCCCTGATTTTAACGGAGCCACGGTCTCACGTAAAGAGCGGAGAGGAATAAAATCCTGTCTCCGCGCATCCGTGTCAAGCCACCAGCGCCATGTTGATCTTGCTGAGCTTGATGACCGCCTGGGTGCGGCTGTCGACATTGAGCTTCAGGAGGATTGCCGAGACATGCGCCTTGATGGTCGCCTCGGAGACGCCGAGTTCATAGGCGATCTGCTTGTTGAGCAGGCCTTCGCCGAGCATTGCCAGCACGCGGCTCTGTTGCGGGGTGAGCGTCTTCAGCCGGTCGATGAGTTCGGCAAGCCCCGGGTCTTCCTCCGGCGCCGAAAGATCGCCCTTGGGAGCCCAGATGTCGCCCTCCAGCACGGCCTGGACGCCGGCGCGGATATCGTCGAGCCCGGAGGATTTCGAGATGAAGCCGGAGGCTCCGAGTTCCAGGGCCCGGCGGATCGTGGCGCCGTCGTCGCTTGCCGAAACGATCACGATGGGCAGGCCGGAAAATTCGGCTCTGAGCGACATCAGGCCGGAAAAACCGCTCACGCCGGGCATGGCGAGATCGAGCAGCATCAGGTCGGCTTCGGGATTCTGTTCGGCGGCATGCCGCGCGGCCTCGAAATCACCGGCCTCGATGATGACGAGTTCCCCGGCAATCCCCCGGACTGCCTGGCTCAATGCGCCGCGAAACAGCGGATGGTCGTCTGCGATGATGATTGTGAGTGTCTGCATTCCCACGCCCCCTCCCAGAGCATAGTCGTGCCTTTATTGCCTTCGGGAAGTTGTAAACCTCTCGGGAGGCTGAGACAAGTGCGTGGTTTCACGTACGGTTCGGCTGTGGCTTGACGGCTTCCCGCTGGTCGACGAATTCGCCCACGATCGCCATGAAACGCCGCATGAACCGCTCCATGATCGAGAGCGACCGGTCCACTTCCTCGTCGGTGGGAAGCGCCTTCGGCGGCGGCGTCTGGCCCGCCGCCCGCTCCTCAAGCGCGGTGACGCGTTTTTCGAGCCGGTCGAGTTCCTGTTCGTAGGCTGCCCTTTCATCCGGCTGCATGCGGCAGGCGAGCGTGCCGTTCTCGTCGCGGCAAAGCGTCATCGCGCCGGTCTGCGTGTCGAGCCTGACGATGCCGTGTTCCGTCCGTTCGAGCTGGAAACGGTTCGGCTGCTGCGGCTGCTGGGCAAGGGCGGTGCCCGGAATGGCCAACGCCACGGTCAATAGTGCCAAGACCTTCATCTTCTGGTCCTCCTGGAGCACGCCGCCCGCGGGTGCGGAGCCGGAGGGAACGGCGGCGTGCGAAAAACAACAACCCAAAGCGCGCCGCACAAGGCCCTTTGAGGTGGACAAGTGCCGGGCTTTGCGGCTAACGCTCCGATCATAACAGATCCCCGAGAGTTCATGATGACGGATATAGTGTACAAGATCGTGCCGGAAACACTCTGGCGCCAGGCGAAGGAAAAGAGAGTCTTCGAAGGTGCGGGGATCGACCTCAAGGATGGCTATATTCATTTCTCCACGGGAGTTCAGGCGAAGGAGACGGCCAGATTGCATTTTGCCGGCGTCGCCGGTCTCGTGCTGGTGGCCGTCAACGCGCCGCTGCTCGGCGACGCGCTGAAATACGAAGCCTCGCGCGGCGGCGATCTCTTTCCGCATCTCTATGGAACGCTGCCGTTCTCGGCGGTGCTCTGGGAAATGCCGCTCCTGATCGGCGCCGATGGCCTCCATGCCTTCCCGGAGAAAATGCCATGATCGGTCCGTTCGCGGGCCTTGCCTCCCGCAGCCTCTTCCTGCTCGACCCGGAGACCGCCCACGGCCTTTCGGTCGCCGCGCTGAAAACCGGTCTCGTGCCCGCCTGCCGGGTGCAGGCCGATCGGCGTCTGGTGCAGACCGTCGCCGGCATCGATTTTCCGAACCCGGTCGGCCTTGCCGCGGGTTATGACAAGAATGCCGAGGTGCCGGATGCCATCCTGAGGCTCGGCTTCGGTTTTGCGGAAATCGGCACGGTGACGCCGAAGCCGCAGACCGGCAATGACAAGCCCCGCATCTTCCGCCTGGTGGAAGACCGGGGCGTCATCAACCGGCTCGGCTTCAACAACGAAGGCCACGAGGCCGCCTTCGCGCGCCTTTCCGCCCGCCGCAGCGCACCCGGCATTGTCGGGGTCAATATCGGTGCCAACAAGGATTCGGCCGATCGCGTCGCCGATTACGTGGCGGGCATCCGGAAGTTCTATGGCCTCGCCACCTATTTCACCGTCAACATCTCGTCGCCCAATACGCCGGGCCTGCGCGACCTGCAGGCGCGCGACAGCCTGAAGGCGCTGCTGGATGCGGTGCTGGCCGCGCGCGCCGAAGAGGCGTTGCGCCATGGAAGGTCCGTGCCTGTTTTCCTGAAGATCGCGCCCGACCTGACCGAGGAGGGGCTGGACGACATTGCGGCGGAAGCGATCTCCCATCCGCTCGATGGCCTGATCGTCTCCAACACCACGCTCGCCCGCGATGGATTGAAGGACCAGGCCCAGGCAAGGGAGGCGGGTGGCCTTTCCGGCGCCCCGCTTTTAAGGCGTGCGACGGCGGTTCTTGCGAAGGTGCGCAGGCGCGTCGGCCCGGAGCTGCCGATCATCGGCGTCGGCGGGGTCGGCAGCGCCGGCGATGCGCTGGAGAAGATCCGCGCCGGGGCCGATCTCGTGCAGCTCTATTCCTGCATGGTCTATGAAGGGCCGGGCCTTGCCGCGACGATCGTCCGGGGCTTGTCCGCGCTTCTCGACCGGGAAAAGGTCTCGTCGATCCGCGAACTGCGCGACGGCCGCCTCGACTATTGGGCGGACACGAAGCTCTGACGCGCCTTGCGCGGCACCATGGCCGCCAGGAAAAAGCCGCGTATCAGCAGGAAGAGGTTGAGCGACAGCCAGAGCCCGTGATTGCCGATCAGCGGCACGAAAAGGGCAAGGCTGGCGCAATAGCCCGCAAACGACACCAGCATCATGTTGCGCATCTCGCGTGACCAGGTGGCGCCGATGAAAACGCCGTCCATCTGGAAGGCGAGCACGCCGGTCAGCCCCGTCAGCGCCGCCCAGGCCAGGTAGGTATGGGCCTCCCGCCGCACCTCTTCGGATGTCGTCAGCAGATCGATGATCGGTTCGCCGAAGGCCATGAAGAACAGCCCCGCGATGGCGGCCATCGCGAAGGACCAGAGGCCGGTGAGCTTCAGTGCCCGGTCGAAGGAGGGCCGGTATCGCGCCCCGACGGCACGGCCGGCAAGCTGTTCCGCGGCGCCCGCCAGCCCGTCGAGGAAGAAGGCCGACAGCATGAAGATGTTCATCAGCACGGCATTGGCTGCCAGCGTGACGGCGCCGAAACCCGATCCCACCCGCGTCAGCAGCGCGAAGGCGCTGTTGAGGATGAGCGAGCGGATCAGGATGTCGGCATTGAGCTGGAAGAGCTGCCTCAGCTTCGCGGGGTCGAAGAGTTCTGCACGTTTCGGCCTGTCGGCCGCGGAAAATTGCCGGCTGACGATGACGAGGCCGATCGCCACCGCGACGGTTTCCGCCATGGCGGTCGCCCAGGCGACACCCACCACGCCCCAGCCGAGAACGATGCCGAAGAGGATGGCGAGCGCGATGTTCGTGCCGTTGAGGATGATCTGCAGGATGAGGCCGGTGACGCCCTGGCCCCTTCCCAGCACGAAGCCGAGGATAGCGAAATTGGCGAAGGTCGCCGGGCTCGTGAGCACGCGGATGCCGAAATACTGGCGCGTCACGGCGGCGACGGCAGGCTCGCTGGTCATCAGGTCCGGCGCGAAGGCGAGGATCAGCGGCGAAAGCGCCAGCATGAGGATGCCGAGCCCGAATGCGCCGAGCAGCGCCCGCCAGAACACGGCCTGCTGCTCGCGCCGGTCGCCGCGTCCGAAGGCTTGCGCCACGAGCCCGGTGGTGGAGGTGCGCAGGAAGCTGAGGCTGCCGTAGATCAGGTCGAAGAGGATGGCGCCGATCGCCAGTCCCGCCAGCGCTTCCGGCCTGCCGAGATGGCCGACGACGGCGGTGTCCGTGAGGCCGAGGAGCGGCGTGGTGAGGAAGCCGAGCGTCATCGGGATCGCGATCCCGAGCACCAGCCGGTGTGTAACCTCGAATGGCCTGACCCGTTCTTCCCCTCTCTGGATGTCCCCCCGGCCGTCCATGGTCAGCCCGACAGGACCATGGCCCAGTAGGGCCGGGCGCCGGCCGATGTCCGGGCCATGGCGACCCCGAGGCCCTTGTAGGTGCCGAGCATGTTTTCGAGGTGCTTGGGCGAATCGATCCAGGCCTTCACGGCGGCCTCGACCGTGTTCTGGCCGCTCGCGATGTTCTCGGCCGCGGGCAACACCACGTCGTTTTTCTTCATCCTGGCGCCGAAATCGTCGCCGAAGCCGATCAGGTGCTTCATCTCGTCGGCCTTGGCCATGCGCGCCGCCTGGTAGGCGGCGGCCTTTCGCGCCGGCGTATCGAGCGCCAGCGAGGAAAGGCCGCGGTTCCGGCGCAGCGTGTTGACCATGGGCAGTGCCGTTTCGGTTTCGTCCTCCGCGTCCGCGGTCGGCGTCAGAACCGACGTGGTGGAACAGCCGGCCATGATGAGGCCCATGCCGGACAACACGAGGAACCCCCGGCGGGAGGAAATCTGGAAAGCGGCCATCTCAGCGCCGGTAGCTCAGGATGCGCAGGACGATGAAGATCGGGATGACGATGATCGCGCCGAGCAGGATATAGTCGCCGACCCTTCCGAGCGCCCGGAAGCCGTTGTACCAGAGGTCGAGGACATAATAGCGGATATTGTCCACGATATTGTCGGGCGTGAAGCCGAAGAACGCCAGCACGAAGCCCACGATCAGGCACACGACGATGAGCTTCACGATCGTGCGACCCGGCGTATCGCCCAGAAACCTGTTGACCCCGTCCGCCATTCCTGTCCTTCTCCGAATTGCGTTTGAGAGATAGTCGGCAGCCGCCTCGGCCGCAAGCATTTCTCCGAATTCCACTTGGATAGAACTTGAGTTTTTTTGTGGCTTCGGCGAAGAACCCGCACCTTCAGGAACCGTTCCGATGCTGCCAAGCCAGTTTTCCTCCGGCGACGTGATCGCCGACCGCCGCGCCGATTATGCCCGCATGCTGGCGGAAGGCCGCGATTTCGCGGCGGCCTCCGAACTGATGGAACAGGCGCTGGAGATCGCGCCCGGCTGGGCCGCCGGCTGGTTCCGGCTCGGCGAGTATCGCGAGAAGGGAGGGATCGAGGCTGCCGGGGATGCGTACCGGCAGGCGCTGGCGCTACAGCCCGACGACGTCTTCGGCGCGCGTTTGAAGCTTGCGCTCCTCGGCGTGGAAGAGACGCCCGACCGGCCGCCGAGCCGTTACGTCGAAGGCCTGTTCGACGACTATGCGGACCGTTTCGACACCGCGCTGGTCGAGAAGCTGGGTTATTCGGTTCCCGGCAAGCTCGCGGCCCTGGTCGCGCCGCATGCGCCGTTCGGCTGCACCGTCGATCTCGGCTGCGGCACGGGTCTCTTCGGCGCCGAAATCCGCGGAAAGACGACGCGTCTCGAAGGTTTCGACCTTTCCCTCAACATGCTCGCCAGGGCAGAGGCCAAGGGCATCTACGATCATCTCGGCCAGTCGGATCTCAGCCTCGCGGCGGAGGAATCGGGTCTCTTTGCGGACCGCCTTCCCGGCCATCGCGCCGATCTCGTCTCCGCAGCCGACGTGCTGATGTATCTCGGCTCGCTGGAGACCGTCTTTCCCCTGGTCGCCGGACTTTTGTCTCCCAGAGGCTTCTTCGCCTTCTCGGTCGAGGATGCCGGCGAGGAAGGGACGTTCGTGCTGCGGGATTCCCTTCGTTATGCCCATTCGGAGGCCTTTATCCGCTCGCTTCTCGCCCGTTTCGGCCTCGACCTCCTCGGGCTGGAAAGGACGGTCATTCGCATGGATGCCGGAAAACCCGTGCGGGGCATTCTGTTTCTGTCGCGCAAATCCGCCTGACGGATCGTTTCTTGCTTTTTTCCGCGCCGGCCCGACGCCGCTTGAATGCCCTTGATGACGGTTTTATTGCAGTGCAATATCACCTGAAACAAAAGGGGCAGACGTTGGCTGGACAGCCGAAGCAGGTTCAGAAGAGAAGCCTTGGCTTCTACAGCATCGATCCATCGAAGCATACGACCCTGGAGGACGCGCAGGGGCTGTTCACGGGCGCCATGGTCGCCGCGCTCGGCTTCTATTTCCTCAACAAGGTCGGTTTGCTGACCGGCGGCACCGCGGGCGTCGCATTCCTTCTGCACTATGCGTTCGGGATTTCGTTCGGCCTGCTGTTCTTCATCGTCAACCTGCCGTTCTATTATCTCTCGTTCCGGCGGCTCGGCCTCGGCTTCTCGCTGAAGACCTTCGTCGCCATCGGCCTCGTCTCGGTGATCTCCGAAATCGAGAGCCGTTTCTTCCTGATCGACTATCTCCACCCCTTCTGGGCGGCGCTGCTCGGAGGCCTGCTGCTCGGTTACGGCCTGCTGGCGCTCTACCGCCACCGGGCGAGCCTCGGCGGCGTCGGCATCCTGGCGATCTACATCCAGGACCGGTTCGGAATCCAGGCGGGCCTCATCCAGCTTGCCTTCGATCTCTGCGTGATGCTTTGTGCTTTCGCGGTGGTCAGTCCCATGACCGTGGTCTGGTCGGTGGTCGGCGCCGTCGTCCTCAACCTCTTCCTGGCGATCAACCATCGCTCGGATCGATACATCGTGGTGCGCTGATGGCGGATGCTTCCGTGAAGAAAAGTCCGCTCGGTTTCTGGTCCTCCAGTTCGCACAGGCATTCGCCGGTCGAGGACGTGCAGGGCATCGCCGCCGGCAGCATGCTTGCCGCGCTGGGCGTGACGATGCTCGCCAAGGCGGGGCTTTTGATCGGCGGCACCGCCGGTCTCGGCTTCCTGATCCGCTATTCGACGGGCCTGAGCTTCGGCCTCGTCTTCTTCGTGCTCAACCTGCCGTTCTATTGGGTCGCCTACAGGCGGCTCGGTCCCGCCTTCACGCTCAAGACCTTCGCGGCGGTGGCACTCACCTCCGGCCTGACGGAAATCCTGCCCGGAGCAGTGGTTTTCGATCATATCCATCCGGTCGCCGCGGCGCTGTTCGGCGGGTTGCTGCTCGGCACCGGCATGCTCGCGCTCTTCCGCCACCGCGCCTCGCTCGGCGGTTTCGGTATACTGGCGCTCTATCTGCAGGACAGGTTCGGCTGGCGGGCCGGCTTCGTGCAGCTCGGCCTCGACGGGCTGGTGCTGGCGCTCTCCTTCTTCGTCGCCAGCCCCTATGTCATCCTCTGCTCGATCCTTGCGGCGGTGACGCTGAACCTGACGCTCGCCATCAACCACCGCACGGACCGTTACATCGTCCGCTGACTGCCCTGAGGGAGCCCTCCGGTCAGGCGGCCTTTGCCGGCTTGTCGACCGGATGCTGCGAGCGGAAGCCGACGGCGAGCCTGTTCCAGACGTTGATCACGCCGATCGCCACGGTGATCCTGGCCATTTCCGCTTCGGTGAAATGCGCTTGTAGCGTCTCGTAGGCGCTGTCCGGAATGCCCGTGTCGGCAATGCGGGTGACCGCATCTACCCAGGCCAGCAGGGCGCGTTCCTTTTCGTCGTAGACGGGCGATTCCCACCACACGCTCATCAGGTTGATCCACTGCTCCGGAAGACCGTCATGGCGGCTTTCCTTGACATGCATGTCGACGCAGTAGGCACAGCCGTTGATGATCGAGGCCCTGAGCTTGATCAGGTGGATGAAGCGGCGTTCGAGGCCACAGTTCTGGACGTAGTTTTCGAGGTCCAGGACGGCCTTGTAGGCGTCGGGCGCGGCCTTGTGGGCGTTGAAACGGGTCTTCATGGTATTCTCCTTGGGTTGGGCCTCAGCGGGCCGTTTTGCGTTCGTGGATTTCGAGGAAGGCGCAGCCGCGGGCGGCGATCCCGCCGTCGTCCGTCGCCTTCAGGTCCGCCAGAAGATCCGCAATCGTCACTTTGGCGAGTTCGGCGCGATAGGCCCGTTCGGCCTTCAGCATCGCGGCATTGATGCCGCAGGGCCGGGTGAAATAACGGCCCGGCAGCGGGTTCGGCCCGCGCTGGCGGATTTCGGCGCAGCGGAAGGCGGGTTGCGGGCCCTCCACCGCCAGCACGATGTCAAGCAGGGTGATCTCCTCCGGCCTTTTCGCCAGCCGGTAGCCGCCCTTCGGTCCGGGCACGGTCTCCACCAGCCTGGCCCCGGAAAGTGCTTGCAGGTGTTTCAGGAGATAACTCGTCGAAACGCCATGGAACTCCGCCAATGCGGCCGCCGCAAGCACGCCCCCTTCGGAGATGCCCGAAAGCATGGTCATGCAGTGGATCGCCTGTTCGACGCCGTCGCCGAGTTTCATCGTTTGTCTCCTAATCATGGATAATATTTATCCATGATTATCTTTCGGCGTCAAGTGCCCTTCTTTTTCGCCGGCTTCCGCTTATCTTGAGCGGCGTGGATACCGTCGAAACCCTCGTCCCCGGCCGTGATGCCGCGCTCCTGCCCCGGCCGTTCCAGACATGGTTCGCCGAAAAGGGCTGGCGGCCGCGTGCCCATCAGTTCGAACTGCTCGCCCGCGCCACCGCCGGCGAGAACATGCTGCTGATCGCGCCGACCGGCGCCGGCAAGACGCTTGCCGGTTTTCTGCCCTCGCTCACCGATCTCACGCGTCGCGGCAAGATCCCGCCCGGCTCCGCCTTCGTCGGCATCCACACGCTCTACGTCTCGCCATTGAAGGCGCTGACGGTCGATATCGAGCGCAACCTGATGAAGCCGGTGACGGAAATGGGGCTTTCCGTCACGGTCGAGAACCGCACCGGCGATACGCCGCAGGCCAAGCGCCAGCGCCAGAAGCTGAACCCGCCGGATATTCTCCTCACCACGCCGGAACAGGTGGCGCTGCTGCTCGCCAACAGGGAGGCGGAACGTTTCTTCAAGGACCTGAAATACGTGGTCCTCGACGAGCTGCATTCGCTGGTCACCTCGAAGCGCGGCCACCTTCTGTCGCTCGATCTTGCCCGCATCCGCAGGCACGCCCCGGATGTCCGGGCGATCGGGCTCTCGGCCACCGTCGCCGACCCGATGGACCTGCAGCGCTGGCTCGTCCCCCAGGGGGAGCATCCTGCGTCGCCCGCCGGCCTCGTGCATGTCACGGGCGGCGCGGCGCCCGATATCACCATCATGAAGACCGAGGACCGCATTCCCTGGTCCGGCCATGTCTCCACCTATGCGATGCCGGAGGTCTATGACGAGATCAAGCGCCACGGGACGACGCTGATCTTCGTCAATACCCGCTTCCAGGCGGAGCTCCTGTTCCAGACGCTCTGGACGATCAACGAGGACAACCTTCCGATCGCCCTGCATCACGGTTCGCTGGATGCCGGTCAGCGCCGCAAGGTCGAGGCCGCCATGGCGGCGAACAGGCTGCGCGCCGTCGTCGCCACCTCGACGCTCGACATGGGCATCGACTGGGGCGATGTCGATCTGGTCGTGCATGTCGGCGCGCCGAAGGGCGCGTCGCGGCTTGCCCAGCGCATCGGCCGCTCGAACCACCGGATGGACGAGCCTTCGAAGGCGATCCTCGTGCCCGCCAACCGCTTCGAGGTGATGGAGTGCCAGGCGGCGCTCGATGCGAATTATCTCGGCGCGCAGGATACGCCGCCGGTCGGCGAGGGCGCGCTGGATGTGCTCGCCCAGCATGTGCTCGGCATGGCCTGCGCCGAACCTTTCGATCCGGTCGAGCTTTACGGGGAGATCACCTCCGCTTCGCCCTATGCGAACCTCTCCTGGGAAATGTTCGAGCGCGTCGTCGATTTCGTCGCGACCGGCGGTTATGCGCTGCGCACCTACGAGCGTTATGCGAAGATCAGGAAAACCGGGGACGGCCGCTGGCGCGTTTCCAATCCCCAGATCGCGCGGCAATACCGCTTGAATCTCGGCACCATCGTGGAGGCGACCGAGCTCAACGTCCGGCTCGTCCGCCGCAACAACGGTTCGCTCGGGCGGGGAGGGCTCTCCCTCGGCAAGGTCGAGGAATATTTTCTCGAACAGCTTGTGCAGGGGGACACCTTCCTCTTCGCGGGCAAGGTGCTGCGCTTCGAAGGCATCCGCGAGAACGAATGCCTTGTCTCCAGCGCCTTCTCGCTCGATCCGAAAATTCCCGCCTATGCCGGCGGCAAGTTTCCGCTCACCACCTATCTGGCGGCGCAGGTCCGCTCTATGCTCGCCGATCCCGATCGCTGGCGCGCCCTGCCGGATCAGGTGCGTGACTGGCTTTCCATCCAGCGCGCCCGCTCGATCGTGCCGAAGCAGGACGAACTGCTGATCGAAACCTTTCCGAGAGGAAAGCGCTTCTTCCTGATCGCCTATTGCTTCGAGGGCCGGCTGGCGCACCAGACGCTCGGCATGCTGCTCACCCGCAGGCTGGATCGCCTCGGCGCCCATCCGCTCGGGTTCGTGGCGACGGATTATTCGCTGGCGGTTTGGGGGCTCTCGGACATGGGGGCGATGATCGGGGCCGGGCGCCTCAGCCTCTCCGATCTCTTCGACGAGGACATGCTGGGCGATGACCTGGAGGCCTGGCTGAACGAAAGCTACATGCTGAAACGCACCTTCCGCAATTGCGCCGTGATTTCCGGTTTGATCGAGCGCCGCCATCCGGGCAAGGAAAAGACCGGCCGGCAGGTGACGGTCTCGACCGACCTGATCTACGACGTGCTGCGCACCCACGAGCCGGATCATATCCTTCTCGAGGCGACGCGGCGGGATGCGGCATCGGGGCTTTTGGATATCGGCCGGTTAGGCGATATGCTGAAGCGAATCAGGGGGCACATCACCCACCGCGATCTCGACCGCGTTTCGCCGCTCGCCATTCCGATCATGCTGGAGATCGGCAAGGAGCCGGTGCCGGGCGAGGCGCAGGATGCGGTGCTGCAGGAAGCCGCCGAGGACTTGATCGCGGAGGCCGGATTATCGGATGCGGGGCCTGTCCCGAGGATCTGACCACATACAACGGACATCATGCCGGGCTTTTGCCTGGAACGGAAAGACGAAACGAAAGTGATGCATCGCCTGGGGCTTGCCGCCCGCGCACAGATGATGAGGGGAGCCGCGAGCGGCACCGGGGAGATCGTGGTGCACGGCGTCGCGGGCGTCTGCGATCCCATGGGCAGCCTCTACCTGCCGGAGATCGGCATGCTCGTCGTTTCCGACCTGCATCTCGAAAAAGGCGCGGCCTTCGCCCGCCGCGGCATGATGCTGCCGCCCTACGATACGGTCGCCACCCTCAACATTCTTTCCGCCGTCATCACCCGCTACGATCCGAGGATCGTCGTTTCGCTCGGCGACAATTTCCATGACCGCAGGGGATCGGAGCACCTGCCGGGCGAACTCCGGTCGCTGATCTCGGCCATGGCGCGAGGCCGCGACTGGATCTGGATCAACGGCAATCACGACCCGGACGGTACGGTCGACCTGCCCGGCACCTCGACCGACGAGCTCTTTTATGGCGGCCTCGTCTTCCGCCACGAGCCGAGCCTGATTTCCGGCAAGGGCGAGATCGCCGGCCATCTTCATCCGGCCGCGACCGTCCGCCGCCGGGAAAAGTCCGTCCGCCGCCCGTGTTTCGCGAGCGACGGGTCGCGCCTCCTCATGCCCGCCTTCGGCGTTCTGGCAGGCGGGCTCGATCTCCGCCACCCGGCCATGCGCGGCCTCTTCGATCATGAAAAGCTGGTCGCGCACCTACTCGGCCGCGACCGCATCTATTCGGTCCGCTACGGAAACCTGATCGGCTGAGCGGAACGGCGCCGGAAGCGCGCATTTCGGCGACATTCCGCGCAAGTCCTCAGCGATCCAGGTCCCCAACGATCCAGGTCCTCAGCGATAGACCAGCACCGGTGTCTTGGAACTCGCCAGCACCTTCATCGTCACGCTGCCCAGCATGAAGGCCTTGAAGCCCGACCGGCCATGCGACGCCATGGCGATGAGGTCGCAATCGTACTTCTCGGCGGTTTCGACGATTGTTTTCGCCGGGTCGGCGCTGACGAGCTTGATTGTCTCGCAGGCGACCAGCCGCTGCTTTGCTGCACCCGTCGCATCGCCGAGAATGCCGTCGGCCGCCTCGTTGTTCTTGCGGTCGTATTCCGCATAGGCGATTTCCAGCCCGGCGGGATTGACGGTGAAGACCTGCAGGGGCTCCATGACCACGAGCACGGTCGCTTCGGCACCGATCTCGTGGGCGAAATCCAGTGCCTTTTCCAACGCTTCGGTGGAAAGCGGCGAGCCGTCCGTGGGGATCAGGACATGTTTGTACATCGAAAGCCTCCTTTGGTCTGGCGACACAATCCCCGACCGGCCTTCTTGCTACCTTGATTTGCGTCAAGATTGAAGGTCGCGATGTCTCACGCGGCCTTCACCACTTCGTAATTCAGGATGACGGCGCCGTTCGACGCAACGCTGGAACCGAGCAGCCTGAGTTCCGTCTGGTGTGCGGCCTTCTTGAAGAGCGGATTGCCGGAGCCGAGCAGGATGGGCACGATGCAGATGCGGTATTCGTCGACGAGGCCTTCCTCCATCAGCGAGGCGACGAGTTCCGCGCTGCCGAAGACGAAGATCGTCTTGCCATCCTGCGCCTTCAACCCGGCGAGTTCGGCGACCGGGTCGCGGACGATGCGGGTGTTGTTCCAGGCGGCGTCCTTCAACGTCCTTGAGACGGCGAGCTTGGCGATATTGTTCATGTAGTCCCTGACCTTGCCGCTCTCCTCGGCGGTCGGCCAATAGGCTGCCATGCCCTCGTAGGTCCTGCGGCCGAAGACAAGAAGATCGCCCTCCTCGCCGAACTGCTCCGAGAGCTTTTCCAGCTCCGGTCCCCAGGCGTGGTTGTGAAAGGCGAGATCCCACGGTTTCTCGCCCTCGAAATAACCGTCCAGGGTCATCAGGTTCCAGACTGCCAGCTTTCTCATGCCATCCTCCGTTGGATCAAAAACCAGTTGCATTTAGCAATCGGTTGAAAGCTAGCTGAACTGATTTTATTATGCAAGCGGTTCTGGAGAGGAAAATGGAAGAAGCGCATCGGTCGGGCTGCCCGATCAATCTCACGCTGGAGGTTCTCGGCGACCGCTGGAGCCTGATCGTCATCCGCGACATCATGTTCGGCAACCGCCGTCACTTTCGCGAACTCCTGCACAATTCGGAGGAGGGGATAGCCTCGAACATCCTGGCCGACCGGCTGAAGCGGCTGGTGGAGCGCGGCCTGCTTTCCCGCAAGGACGATCCGAGCCACAAGCAGAAGGCGATCTACAGCCTGACCGAGATGTCGATCCGGCTCGTGCCGATCTTTGCGGAAATGGGGGCCTGGGGACGCCGTTTCCTTCCCGTTTCGGAAGAGCTGTCGATCCGCGCCGAGCTGCTTGAGGAAGGCGGCCGGCCGCTTTGGGAGGAATTCATGCAGGAATTGCGTGTCCTGCACCTGGACGCCCCGCGCGATCCGGACAGGCCCTCGGTCTTCGACCGGCTTCGCGCGGCCTATCTCGAAGTGGTCGCGCGGAACGCCGCGGCCCATGCCGCCGAATGACCTGCCCCGGCCTCAGTCCTTGCGGAAGAGCAGGCTGGCGCCCCAGCCGGTGATGACCGCGATCAGCACGCAGAGGAAACCGTAGGCGATCGGCCTCTCGTGCGCCGCGTCGGTGATCGCCTGCTCGATGCCGGTCTTGACCACGCGAAGCGGCATTTCCCGCTGGACGATGAGCTGGCCGCTCTTGAAGAGGTAGGCGCGCACCATGTGCAGCCCGTCGGGAATGTTGGCGGGCAGTTTCAGCGATGCGCGGAAAAGGCTGGAGGAGACGAAGCGCACGCCGCTCGTGTCGCGCTGGTAGAGTCCGCTCGTGAGCTTGAGCCTGCGGTAGGCGTCGCGGAACTCGCCGATAAGGCCGGAATCCGGGATGTAGCCGACCGGGTTCAGCGCCAGATGGTCGATGCCGACGCCGATATTGTTGAGGCTTGGCGCCTGGTCGATGCTGTCGATCTGGCGGGTGCTCGCCAGCGAATAGCTTTCCGGCACCTGTTCGAAGGTCATGGATTGCGTATTCATCCAGATGCCGAGGACGCGCTCCTTCTTGCGCACCGTCGCATAGTCGTTCGGCCCTTCCAGCGTCACCACCACATCGTATTGCCCGATCGCCAGGAACAGCTCGTCCGCGTTGGTGAGCGCCCCGAAGATCGTCAGATCCGCGCCGCGGAAATCCGAGGTAATGGCGATTTCGCTGGTCGAGGCGCCGATTTCCAGCCCTTCCCTCACCGTCGAGGCCTGTCCGAGCGGCACCTGCGCCAGCGCCGGCTGGCCAAGGCCGAGAAGGGAAAGGAGGAAAGCGGTGCGAAGGAGATGGCGCATCAGTAGGACAGGCCTCCGACCGCGACCGAATAGAGGTCGTCCGGCGTCACGATGAGCCCGATCGCCAGGCGGATGCCGACCGAAAGCACGAGCAGCGCCAGAAGCGCGCGAAGCTGCTCGCCGCGCAGCTTCTGCCCGACGCGCACGCCGTATTGCGCGCCGATGACGCCGGCCACCATCAGGATCGTGGCGAGCACGATATCGACGGAATAGTTCGTCGCCGCCTGCACCATGGTCGTATAGGCGGTCACGAAAATGATCTGGAAGAGCGAGGTCCCGACGACCACGTTGGTCGGGATGCGCAGGAGATAGATCATCGCCGGCACCATGATGAAGCCGCCGCCGACACCCATGATCGAGGTCAGCACCCCGATGCCGAAGCCGAGCCCGACCACGGGGATGGCGCTCAGGTAGATCTTCGACTTCTTGAAACGCATCTTCAGCGGCAGCCGGTGCACCCAGTTGTGCTGGCCCGGGCGCCTGAGCGGCAGCTGTTCGTTCATCCTCGCCCGCCGCATGGCGCGCAGGCTTTCCTGCAGCATCAACGCGCCAATGGTCCCGAGCAGCACCACGTAGAGGATCGAGATGAAGAGGTCGAGCTGGCCCAGCCGCCGCAGCCATGAGAAGACCCAGACGCCCGCCGTGGCGCCGGCAAGGCCTCCCACCAGAAGCACCGAGCCGAGCTTCATGTCCAGCGTGCCGCGCCGGAAATGGGTGATCGCGCCGGAGATCGACGAGGCGACGACCTGATTGGCGCCGGTCGCGACGGCCACTACCGGCGGGATGTTGTAGAAGATCAGGAGCGGCGTGATGAGGAAGCCGCCGCCCACCCCGAACATGCCGGACAGGAAGCCCACGGCCGCGCCCATGCCGAGAATGATGAAGATGTTCACCGAAAGCTCTGCGATCGGCAGGTAGACAGTCACGGCCGAACCCCGAAAAGGCAAGAATCATCACCGTCGCGGGCTGCGTGCGGATGGCATGCCGGCCCGTTGCGGCGATCGGAACATGTGCGCTCCGACCCGTCGAAAACGCCGGCCGGACGCATCTTTCGTCATGCGCCGGGGGGCCTCCGCGAGTCAATTCGCAAGTGTCAGACAATGCGGCAATTTTACCGTTTTTGTGACCGTGTGATTAATATCGCGCAACTCTTCCAAACCGGTCGGGTAAGTCGACTTGGGGCGCCGTGCCTCCTTTCGGACGCACAAAGGGCGCTTGAACCTGTTGATTCCACGCATCGGCCCGGAAATCGATTTCGATTTCCGGGCCGATGCGTGGAGTTATACTTGGCTTACTTGTTGCGGGCCAGAAGTTCCTTCACCAGCACGTTGTCGACCTTGCCGGTCGGCTCCTGTCCGACGGATGTCTGGAAGGCCTTGATCGCGGCCACCGTCTTGGCGCCCAGCTTGCCGTCCGGCTGGCCGGCGTCGAAGCCGTTCTTGTTGAGGATCGCCTGGATGTTCCGGATCGCCTTTTCCATGTCGATGGAAGCCGTGGTGAGCGGCTTGCCGGAAGCCCACTCGTCGGGAAGGCTCACGGTGTTGGCCTTCGGGTCGAGCGGTTTCGCCTTCCAGAGGTCCACCTTGGCGCGTGCGCTTTCGAGCTGCTCCTTGCGCATGGCCTTGGTGACCTCGTCGCGCTTCTGGGCGGCATCGTTGTCGCCGCCCTTGGCCGCGATCGAGAACCATTTGTAGGACTCTTCGAGGTCCTGCTTCGCGCCGTTGCCGCGGGCATAAAGGATGGCGAGGTTGAACTGGCTGTCGGCGATGCCGAGATCGGCCGCCTTGCCGAACCATTCGACGGCAGCCGCGTAATCCGGCTGGCCGGCCGCACCGGACGCATAGAGCACGGCGAGATTGTGCATGGCGCTCGCATTGCCGGCGTCGGCGGCCTGTTTGTAATAGGTCAGCGCCTTGTCGAGGTCGCGGGTGACGCCGGTGCCCTTCTCGAAGAGATTGGCAAGCCGGTATTGCGCCGGCGCGAGCCCGCGGTCGGCGGCGAGCTTGTACCAGTTGGCGGCTTCGGAAAGGTCGGTCTTCGGGCCGCGGCCTTCGGTGAAGCGCGCGCCGATCTCAAAAAGCGCGTTCGGGTCGCCGGCCGCTGCCGCGTCGGCAAGCGATTTCGGCTCGATGCCGGCGGGCACCACGATCGGAGCCGGCGGTTCCGGCTGCTGCGCGGGAACGAAGCTCGCCTGGGCCTTCTCCGGGCTGCCGGCGGGTTCCATCGCGGAAATATGGCCAGCGCCCGGGGGCGGATCGGTCAGGTGGCTGCCGCTGCCCGCCTGCCTCGGCGGCTCCGCCGGGGAGCTTTCCGGTGCGGCGGCGATATCGTCCGCGACGCTGTCTGCACCATCGGTCGCAGCCTGTTCCTGGATTGCGGGCACCTTGTTGCTGCCCGTTTGCCCGGTCGGAGCGGCAGGCTGGGCCGGCGCTTCGATCGTGGCGGGCGGCGACGGCGGCGCCTTGCTGCCGCTGGTGAGCGTCTTGGCAAGCGGCATGGCCATCAGCACCAGGAGCACGGCGCCGACAGCCATCAGGATGGGCCGGCGATGCTGGGAAAGCGTGGCGCCGAGACCCTTGCCGGCGGCAGGCTTTGCGGCCTTGCGCGCATCCTTTGCGGGCGAGGGGGACTGCGACGGGTCGATTTCCTGGGCCGCCGCCTTGGCGGCGCGGCGTGCCGCGGCGATGAAATCCGCCTTTGCCGCACCGGCCGAACGGTCGCCGTCGAATTCGCCGGCGGCCTGGCTTGCGCGCACCCGCTCCAGGATCTTCTTGACGTCCGGCGCGCCGGAACCCGGCTCCAGGAGGTCGTTCTCCAGGTCGGCCGGCAGCACGTCGGAAGGGTCTATCGACGGTGTGGGCTCGACGACGGCACGGCCGCTTCTGGCGGTTTCCGCCTTGCCGCCCGGCAGGAGGCGGCGGGACAGTTCGGTCAGAAGGCTGGGCTTGGGTGCCCTGGACTTCGGCGGGGCCTGGGTCCCGGCAGGCTCGGCGGCGAGCACCTCTCCGTCGGCGGATATGTCATGGACGGGCTTTTCGCGCATGCCGAAAGTCGCGACCGGGGCTTCCGGCGCGCCGGCTTCTTCACTCGCCGGCTCCATGACAGCGGCGACCGAAAGCGGAGCGGCGGCCGGCATGGCGGGAGCCGGGCGACGCATCTCCTGCCGCTCCGGCTCACTGTAGTGGCGTTCGATGCGGGAGGAGGCGCTGAACCGCTCCTCCATTCCGTCCAGGCGGTCGGCAATCTTCACCAGCGTGCCGTGCAGGGCCTCGAATGTCTGGTGCGTCCGCTCCTCGGAGGTGCGCGTCAGGTCTTCGAGATGCCGCAGGTCGTCCGCGAGCGCCGAAAGCGTGGCCATGTCGGCCGCGGCGACCGGGCTGCCGGCGGCGGTATTGCGGGAATAGGCTTCGACCACCGCCTCCGCTGCCTGGCGGGCGGCTTCGATGATGTATTCGTCGTTGGTCGACATGTAGTCTTCGATCGCCGTCATGCGGCTTTCGAATTCGGGGGAAAACGAGACCGCGCCGGATTGCGGCTGGCTGATCAGCGCCGAAAGATGGGCGATCTGGCCTTCGAGATTGCGCAAGGCGCCCTCGTCGCCTCGCGGCGCCACGGCCGCTTCGTCCAGACGGGCCGCGATGTCGCTCAGCCGGTCCTCGAGGCGCCCGAAGGCGCTCTGGTCCAGGGCCGGCTGGAGGCGCGGCTGGAAATCCATCTCGTCGATCCGCCGGGCAAGATAGTCGAGCCGCTCGGCGAGCACGTCGTTGACCGTGCCGCGCTCAAGCCCTTCGATCTTGCGGGAAATATCGGCGAGATAGTCGGAAAGTTCGGGCTGCAGGGCGGGTTTCTGGGCCTGTTCGAGGATCAGCGAAAGCTGCTCCAGACGCTCCTCCAGGCGCACGGCCGCCTGCTCGTCGGCAAGCTCCTCGATACGGCCGGTCAGCGCTTCGATGCGGGAAGACAGGGCGGCGGTCGGGTCCACCTGGCTGTGGGCTGCGCGGCTCATTACGTCGATCTGGTCGGCAAGCACGCCGATCCGGCCTTCGAGACGCTGCAGGAACGATTGGTCGAGCGTGGCGGCTGCCGATGCGCGGCTGCCGGCGGCAATCGCGCGGCTGATCTCGTCCAGCCGGTGGTCGAGGGTTGCAAACTGCTCGGCGAAGACCGCGTCGTTCGGCTGCATGCGCGTGCCGAGCTGTTCCATGGCAGTGGCCACCGCGATCAGCTTCTGCTCCAGCGCACGGATGACGGGGCTGTCGCTCATCTCGCCGAGCTGACCCTTGATGTCGTCGATACGGTAGGCGAGGGAGACGAGTTCCTCGCGCAGGGCGGCGGAATCGAAGTCGTCCATCCGCTCCTCGAGGCCCTGCCATCGGGTTTCCATGCGGCGTACGGAATCTTCCCGCGCAAGGCCGTCCATGACGGTGCGCAGTTCCTCGAACTCGGCGCGCAGGCCGTCGGCTTCCGGCGTCGACCGGTAGCCGAGCTGGTTGATGCCTTCCGCAAGGCGAGCGAGATCGTTGCGCAGGTCATCGGTGAAGCGCTGGTCCTCGGCAACGGACTTGATCGAGCGGATTTCCGCCCGAAGCGCGTTCATTTCCTTCGCCACGCCCTCGGAAATATCCTGTTTCAGCTCATGGCGGAGGCTGACCAGCGCCTGGGCGATATCCCGCATTCCGCTCTCGGCCTGCTGGGGCTGCGGCGCCGGAATGCGCGGCTGGACGGCCGGATGGCGAAGGTCTTCGCGCCGCGGCAGGGCTGCACGCTGAACTTCCGCATAACGGGGTGTTTCGGGCCGGGCCGGGACCGGGCGCTCCTGCGGCCTGTAGGCTTCCGGCGGGCGTACTTCGCTGCGCCGGGGTTCGGCATAGCGCGGTTCCTCGCGCGGCAGATCGGGGCGCGGCAGATCGGGCATGCGCGGACGTTCGGGCCGGTCGCGGCCCGCATCGAGCATGCGCTGGCGTTCCCGGATTTCGGCAAGCGGGTCACGAGGCTGTTCTGGACCGCGATGGGCGGCGGCGGCAGGCGCGGCGCGGCGCTCCTGGCGCTGGTCGCGGTACTCGTCGTTCCGCGCCGGACGGGCATCGCGGCCGCTGCCCGACATCAATCCTTCGATGCGGGCTTCGAGGCCTTCGATGGTACGGTTCAACGCGTCCAGGGAGGAGCGGTCGCCATGACGGGGAGAAGTCGATCGTGATCCGTTCATTTGCTTCGCTCGTTTCGACGTTGGTCCTGCAGGCTCTCGTCAATGGCCGCATCGGGAAGAGAGCCCGCTCCTCCCGCGAAATCGGCCGCTTATTGGGGTATCCTACGCAAGACTTGCCATTTCTGGCGGGCGCGGCATTCCTTGAGGTAAATGCACTGCGTCGCTCCAGAGCCCACTATTTCCCGAAACGTGGTAAACAACTCGTTAATCTCGGCGAAAATTTTAACCTTTCCGGGTGGTTCGCGCGCCAGGAACGAGGTTGCTGCGCTGATGGAGCGGTTCTTCCGGCCAGCTCCGGGTCTGCCTTGCCTGTTAACGGGATGTCGCGCAAAAAGGGTGGAACTGTTCTGCAATGACGGCGGGAATGAAAAACGGGACCCTGACGCGCGCCGGGCGGAGCTGAACGGTCGCGATGCGCCTGGGGCCTTTCGGGGGAAGGGGCGGCGTCGGTTCGAGGCGGTAAAAATTCCCATGGACCGCATTTGACGTTTACGCAAACGTCAATTATTCATGGTAGCAAGAATGCGGGCCTTGCCGTCAGCCGAAGGTCCGGGACGAGGATATGGAGGAAGCTCGACCATGCCAGTGTACAAGGCGCCGGTAAACGATACGCTTTTCATCTTGAACGATGTGCTGGGTCTTGAGCGCTACGGCAATCTGCCGGGTTTTGCCGACGCCAGCCCGGACATGCTGGAGGCGATCGTCGGAGAAGCCGCCAAGGTGGCGGAAGACGTGCTTTTCCCGCTCAATCTCCCGGGTGACCGGGAAGGCTGCGCCCGCCGCGACAATGGCACGGTCTCGGTGCCCAAAGGCTTCAAGGAAGCCTATGACCAATATTGCCAGGCGGGCTGGATCGGTCTGGCCGTGCCGCCGGAATTCGGCGGCCAGGGGCTTCCCTACACGCTGCATGCCGCCGTCGGCGAATACATGTCGTCCGCCAACATGTCGCTGATGATGTATCCGGGCCTGACCCAGGGCGCCATCGCCGCGATCCTCGTGCACGGTTCCGACGAGCAGAAGCGGACCTATCTGCCGAAAATGGTGGAAGGCACATGGTCCGGCACGATGAACCTGACCGAGCCGCATTGCGGCACCGACCTCGGCTTGTTGCGCACCAAGGCCGTTCCCCAAGGGGATGGCACCTACAGGATTTCCGGCCAGAAGATCTTCATCTCCGCCGGCGAGCATTCGATGACCGACAACATCGTGCATCTGGTGCTTGCCCGCATCGAGGGCGCGCCGGAAGGCACCAAGGGCATCTCGCTCTTCATCGTGCCGAAATTCCTCGTCAAGGCGGATGGGTCGCCCGGCAAGCGCAACGGTGTCACCTGCGGCGCGATCGAGGAGAAGATGGGCATCCATGGCAACGCCACCTGCGTCATGAACTATGATGAGGCGACCGGATACCTGATCGGCGCCGAGAACAAGGGGCTCGCCGCCATGTTCGTGATGATGAACGAGGCGCGCCTCGGCGTCGGCCTGCAGGGACTGGCGATCGCCGAGACCGCCTACCAGAACGCCGTCGACTATGCCCGCGAACGCATCCAGGGCCGTTCGCTCTCCGGCCCCAAGGCGCCGGACAAGAAGGCGGACCCGATCATCGTGCATGCCGACATCCGCCGCACGCTGATGACCATCAGGGCCTTCAACGAGGGCGGGCGCGCCTTCCTGCTCTGGACGGCGCTGAAGTCGGATATCGCTCACCGTTCGCAGGACGCGGCGGAACGCCAGAACGCTGACGACCTGCTCGGTCTCGCCACCCCCATCCTCAAGGGCGTGATGACCGACAAGGGGTTCGAACATGCCGTCATGGCGCAGCAGGTCTTCGGCGGCCATGGCTATATCGAAGAGCATGGCATGAGCCAGTATGTGCGCGATGCGCGCATCACCATGATCTATGAAGGCGCCAACGGCATCCAGGCGCTCGATCTCGTCGGCCGCAAGCTGGCGCTCAACGGCGGCCGCGCCGTGATGGCCTTCTTCAAGGAGATCGGCGATTTCTGCGAGGAGAACCGCGCCGACGACACGATGGCCTTCTTCACCAAGGCCTTGAAGAAGGGCTTGAACGACCTGCAGGCCTCCACCATGTGGTTCATGCAGAACGCCATGGCCAAGCCCGACAATGCCGGCGCCGGCTCGACCGACTACATGCACCTCTTCGGCATCGTCACGCTCGGCTACATGTGGGCGAAGATCGCCAGGGTGGCCGAGGACAGGCTCGCCGCCGGCGATGCCCGCACCGACTACCTGAAGAACAAGCTCGTCACGGCGAAGTTCTTCATGGAGAAGGTCATGCCGGAAACGGCCATGCGCAAGGCCCGCATCGAGGCCGGCGCCGACAGCCTGATGGAACTGGCGGCGGAGGCGTTTTGATTTGTCATGCCCGGTAAAAAGTTATACTCTAGTATAATTTTTGAATGGAGGCGAACATATGGCAACCTCAACTTTGCGCAATGTCGGGGGGTCCGTAATGATGACGATACCCAAGCCTGTCCTCGAAGAGCTTGGCCTTTCGGCCAATGCCAAGCTTGAGGTCTCGGCGGAGGGTGGCAGGTTGGTTGCCACGCCTCGCCCTCGTCCGAAATATTCCGCAGAACAACTCGTCGCGGAATGGACGCCGTGGCCCGAAAGGACGCCCGAGGAGCAGGAGTGGATGGACATGCCTTCTGTTGGCAATGAAGTCATAGACTGATGGAGCGTGGCGACATCTGGTTTGTCGATCTCGAGCCGACGAGAGGGCGAGAGCAGGCGAAGGCCCGCTACGCGCTTGTGCTGTCGCCGCGTATTGTCAATCAGCACGGAACTCAAATTGTCGCTCCGATCACGTCGGGCGGCCAGTTTGCGCGAACTGCCGGCTACGCCGTTTCGCTCTCGGGCGCGGGGACACAAGCGACCGGAGTCGTTCTTTGTCACCAGATACGGGCGGTGGACATCAAAGCCCGCGGCGGTCGCTTTGTCGAAAAGGCACCGGACTTTATCGTCGATGACGTGTTGGCGCGCGTTTCGTCGCTGTTTGAGTGAACAGGAATTCGAAGGCGCCTACGCGCCGCCCCCAAGGATAATCAAGGGGGTAATACGGGAGATGACACCATGACCGAAGTCTTCATTTACGACCATGTGCGCACGCCGCGCGGCCGCGGCAAGAAGGATGGTTCGCTGCACGAGGTGCCGTCCGTCCGCCTCGCGGCGAAGACGCTGGAGGCGATCCGCGACCGCAACGGCCTCGACACGGCCACCGTCGACGACATCATCTTCGGCTGCGTCGACCCGGTCATGGATGCCGGCGCCGTCATCCCCAAGGCGGCCGCCTTCGAGGCCGGTTATTCATTCAGTGCGCCGGGCATGCAGATTTCCCGCTTCTGCGCCTCCGGCCTCGACGCGGTGAACTTCGGCGCCGGCAAGATCGCCGCCGGTTCGGACGACATCGTGATCGCCGGCGGCGTGGAGAGCATGTCGCGCGTCGGCATGGGCATGTCCGGCGGCGCCTGGTACATGGACCCCTCCGTCAACTTCCCGTCCTATTTCATGCCGCAGGGCGTTTCGGCCGACCTGATCGCCACCAAATACGGCTTTACCCGCGACGATGTCGACGCCTATGCCGTCGAGAGCCAGAAGCGCGCAGCCAGGGCCTGGGCGGCGGGTTATTTCGACAGATCCGTCATCCCCGTGAAGGACCAGAACGGCCTGACGATCCTCGACCGCGACGAGCACATGCGCCCGGAAACCGACATGCAGGCGCTGGCGAGCCTCAACCCCTCCTTCCAGATGCCGGGCGAGATGGGCGGTTTCGAAGCCGTCGGCATCCAGGCCCATCCGGAAGTCGAGCGCATCAATTACGTCCACCACGCCGGCAATTCGTCGGGCATCGTCGATGGCGCCGCCGCCGTCCTGATCGGCTCGAAGGCCGGCGGCGAGAGCATGGACCTCAAGCCCCGCGCCCGCATCCGCCACTTCGCCAATATCGGCTCCGACCCGGCGCTGATGCTGACCGGCCCGGTCGACGTCACCAACAAGCTCCTGAAGCGCTCCGGCATGTCGATCTCCGATATCGACCTCTTCGAGCTCAACGAGGCCTTCGCCGCCGTGGTGCTTCGCTATTGCCAAGCCTTCGACATCGGCCACGACCGGATCAACGTCAACGGCGGCGCCATCGCCATGGGCCACCCGCTCGGCGCCACCGGCGCGATGATCCTCGGCACCGTGCTCGACGAGCTGGAACGCCGCGACCTCAACACCGCGCTCGTCACACTCTGCATCGGCGCGGGCATGGGCACGGCGACGGTGATCGAACGGGTTTGAGGGGACACCGTGAAAGCCCCCCACCCCGCCTCCGCTACGCTCGGCGCGCCCTCTCCCCGTAAACGGGGCGAGGGGGAGCGGAGACGGCGCGGCATATCCCTTCTCCCCGCTGGCGGGGAGAAGGTGCCGGCAGGCGGATGAGGGGCAATTCAGCGCCAAAGAATTTCAAGGGAAGAGGAAATCCCACCATGAGCACCTACAGGAACTTCACCGTCGAAACCGACGCGGATGGCATTGCCCTCGTCACCTGGGACATGCCGGAAAAATCGATGAACGTCTTCACCATGGAGGTGATGGACGAGATCGAGAAGATCGTCGGCGCCACGGCCGCCGATGCCGCCGTGAAGGGCGTCGTCTTCACCTCCGGCAAATCGTCCTTCTCGGGCGGCGCCGATCTCACCATGATCAAGTCGATGTTCTCCATGCTCGCCGAAGAACAGGCGAAGGACCCGGCCACCGCCGCGCAGAAACTCTTCGATGCCGCCGGCCGCATGTCCTGGCTGTGGCGCAAGGTCGAGACCAACGGCAAGCCCTGGGTCTCGGCGATCAACGGTACCTGCATGGGTGGCGCGTTCGAACTGTCGCTCGCCTGCCACGGCCGCGTCGCCGCCAATTCCAAATCGGTCAAGATCGCCCTGCCGGAAGTCAAGGTCGGCATCTTCCCGGGCGCCGGCGGCACCCAGCGCGTGCCGCGTCTGGCGAACGCGCAGGATGCCCTGCAGATGATGACGACCGGTTCCTCGCTGACGGCCCAGCGCGCCAAGGCCATGGGCCTCGTGCACCAGGTCGTCGAGCCGGCCGAGCTGATCAATGCTGCCAAGCAGATGATCAGGGACGGCCTGAAACCCGTCGCCCCCTGGGACGAAAAGGGCTTCAAGGCCCCCGGCGGCGGCGTGTGGACGCCTGCCGCGGCCCAGCTCTTCCCGGCCGCGCCCGCCATCCTCCGCCGCGAGACCGCCGGCAATTATCCCGGCGCGCTCGCCATCCTCAAATGCGTCTATGAAGGCCTGCAGCTTCCCTTCGACACGGCTTTGAAGGTCGAACAGCGCTATTTCACGCAGATCCTGCGCACCACCGAAGCCTTCTCGATGATCCGCTCGCTCTTCGTCTCCATGCAGGAGCTCGGCAAGGGCGCCCGCCGCCCGGCCGGCCAGCCGAAGACGGAGTTCAAAAAGGTCGGCGTCGTCGGCGCCGGCTTCATGGGCGCCTCGATTGCCTATGTCACCGCCGCCGCCGGCATCCCGGTCACCCTCATCGATCAGACCCAGGAAGCCGCCGACAAGGGCAAGGCGGTCTCCGAAAAGCTGGTGGCCGACAGCGTCGGCAAGGGCCGGCTGACCAGGGAGGAGGGCGAAAAGCTCCTTTCGCTGATCACCCCCACGCCGGATTATGCCGCCCTGTCGGATGCCACGCTGGTCGTCGAGGCGGTCTTCGAGGACCGCGCGGTGAAGAAAGCGGTGATCGAAAAGGTGGAAGCGGTCATCCCGGAGACCACGATCTTCGCCTCCAACACCTCGACCCTGCCGATCACCGGCCTGGCCGAAAATTCGAAGCGCGCCGACCAGTTCATCGGCGTGCATTTCTTCTCGCCGGTCGAGAAGATGATGCTGACCGAGGTCATCCTCGGGAACAAGTCGGGCGACAGGGCGCTCGCCACGGCGCTGGATTACGTCGCGGCGATCAGGAAGACCCCGATCGTCGTCAACGATACCCGCGGCTTTTATGTCAACCGCTGCGTCTTCCGCTATATCAACGAGGCCTATGACATGCTGATCGAAGGCGTGCCGGCGGCGATGATCGAGAACGCCGCGAAAATGGCCGGCATGCCGGTCGGCCCGCTGTCGCTGAACGACGAGGTCGCCGTCGATCTGTCCCAGAAGATCATGAAGGCCTCGATCGCGGACCTCGGCCCGGCCTCTGTGAAGCCCGAACACATGGCGCTCATCGACAAGCTGGTGAACGAACTCGACCGCCGCGGCCGCAAGAACGGCAAGGGTTTCTACGAATATCCGCAAAAACCTGCGAAGAAATATCTCTGGCCGGAGCTGAAGACGCTCTACCCGCAGAAAAAGGCCGAAGAGATCGACATCGCCACGCTCAAGCAGCGCCTGCTGGTGACCATCGCGCTCGAAGCCGCCCGCACCCTGGAAGAAGGCATCGTCACCGACCCCCGCGAGGCCGATGTCGGCTCCATCCTAGGCTTCGGCTTCGCCCCCCATACCGGCGGGACGCTCAGCTACATCGACGGCATGGGTGTGAAGGCGTTTGTGGACCTCTGCGAAAAGCTGGCGACGGCTTACGGCGAGCATTTCAGGCCGACGCCGCTGTTGAAGGACATGGCGGCGAAGGGCGAGACGTTTTATAGAAGGTTCGATCCGTATGGGAAGGTGGAGAGGGCGGCGTGAGCCGCCTTCCCCACCTTCGAAATCAAGCTGGCGCTAATTCTAATTCTCGGAGCAGCTCAATAGCTTTCTCAAGGCGTCCCGCCTCAGTCTTGGGGCCTTTACGGCGTACAATTTCGGCACGCCAATCTTGCACATCTTCTTGGGTCACAAGCCAGTTCGCGGTAGCTGCCAATTCAAGCACCGTAACATTGGTATTGGCAAACTTATGAATAAGTTGACGAGCGCGTTCTGCTTCGATCCGTCCGAATGACGGATCTTCGTCGTGTTTATGCTTTAGCGTAAATACGCTATACCGCGCACCATCTGCCTGCCGCCGTTCATAAGTTTCCTCAATCATGTCGAAAGCTTCAGCATCAAGAACGGCATTATCCAAGTCTTTTGAATAAGGGCCGTAATGATAGTATTGGTAGTCAAATCCGCTATCTAAGCCCATTTGATCAAGCAGGTATGCGATCTTTTGCAAACGAATACGGCTTACAAGTTTTCCTCCAGCCGCGCCTACAATTGCCGCGACATATTCTTCGCGTTCAATCATGGTTTTGCCCTTTCTTTCGTTGCGCCTTCTCGCGATCTTCCTCTTTTTCAAAGTAGAAGCGCGTAAATTGTTCCTTCTTCTCCAGCGCCTTGATGATGTCAGACAGGCGGCTGATTTCGACGGGTTTCCCTCCGTCTAGAATATGGAGCTTTTTGTGCGTGCGGTCATCGTCGCCGCCGATTTCAGAGTAAATGCTGATCGATGCTTTTTCATCGATCATGACTGAACCCGCTTTGATCTCAGCTTCAAAATCGCGGGTAATCGTCCTCTGCCTTTGGCGTTTTTTCCCATCGTCGTGGCCAACGTCTGCAACGTCCAGCGTCTTATATAAACGCCGATTGCAAAGGCGATCTGCAACTTCGGAGATTGTTTTATCGCTTGCAGCGGTCAACGCATTTAGGGAGCCCATTATAACGGTATCGTCTAAAGCAAGGTAATTCTCAACGCATTCACCATTCTTCCCGAAGAAGCGAATAAGAGGGTGCTCCTTCCGCAAGCCGGTCATCTTCTCAACATTCTTGCCGTTATTTGCAACAGTGGAAATGGATCGAAGAAGCTTCCCAATCATGTGCTCTGCACATCTTGTAGCTTTATGAAAATAGACTTGCTGGTGAAGCGTGTACCGGGCCAGCAAAAATTGTTCTGCTGCTGGAAGCGCTTTAGATGCTAGGCAAAATGTCGAAACCTTATTTACGGGTTCGTCATCTTCGGGAGCGCCGATATCAATTTCAGCAACGCGAACGTTATCAATAAGCCAATCGAAATCAATTGCCCCGGCACCAGTGCCGGTCATCAATTTATCCCGGCGTAGATAGTCAAGACGATCGGCGTCAAATGAACTAGACACGACCGCGTGATAAATGTCCTGAGGGTCTTCGGCTTCTAAAAGTTTGGCAACTTCCTCGCAAAACCCTACTCTATACCTTTCGAGAAGGCCTCTTATGGAGCCATTTGGATTGCGTATAATATCCGCTGTCCAAGTCTCGTGGCGTTTCTTTACTCCACGCGATTCCTGAACGCCTTCAAACGTATGGCTGAATGGACCGTGCCCCAAATCATGAAGAAGAGCAGCTATGATCGCAACCTCAGAGCGAGGGGCATCAAATATTTGTTCATTCCGTTTCATTTCTCGGGATATAACCTTGGTCAACGTCCGAGCATTGTCGAAGACACCCACGGAATGGGCGAACCGCGTATGGGTTGCGCCAGGAAATGTAAATTTAGATACGCCCAGTTGCCGAATTCTTCTGAGGCGTTGAAACTCCGGTGTGTCTATCAACTCCCATGCCAATAAATCCAAGGGTTCCGTCTCTGCGAAGACGATAAGCCCATGAACCGGATCGCGCAGCCTTTTACTTTTCGAATCAGACATATCATTACCCTATCACTCCTCAATTTACGGAGCATAGGAAAATATTCCGTTAACCGTGTTGTAAACGAGATTATTAGATGTGCCTTGCACGAAGCGGGCGTTTCAGATCAAAAATTTTCGCCTCTAGTTTTCCCCGCCCCTCCCGCTCATGCCTACAATTGTCCCGCTTCCGTCGCCGGAGTGTTTCGCGAGACGTTCGCGGGCAGGCGGAGGCCGGCGCTTCCATCGGAACCGTAACGTGCGGGGACGGTGGAAGAGGTGAAAGCCATGGGAGCGGAACGGGAAACCGGACTTCTCCCTATCAAGCCTCCCCCTGGCAGCCGGGCCGGGTTCGGTTGAGCCGTCCAAGTGGCAAGGTTTCCCGAAAGGAGACCGCGAACGAAGCCATGCAGCGAGGCGAGATGATCACCTGTAGGGGCCGGAAGCCCCGAGAGAACGCCGAAGGCCACGCGAATGCGGAGCCATTTTATACAAATCAATCGAGGTTCCGCATTCGTGTGGGCTCTCCGATGAAATCAACCGTAACACGGGCCTAAGCCGGCCGCGTGAACGAGGAAGCGTGCCCAAAAAAGGAGGGCGAGCGATGCCGCGAAGCGAAGAGGAGAAACGCCGTCTGATGGAAGAAGAGGACAGGCGACTTTACCTGCCTTGGATGACCTGGGGTGAATTCAGCGCGTTGCCCGAACGTCAGAAATCCCGCGAACTGCAGAAGTTCACCCAAAGGGTCACGACCTATCTCGGCTTCTGGAAGACCTGCGATCTTTCTCCCTGCCGCCGTGCCAAGGCCTGCAAGGGCTTCCTCACGGAAGCCCAACATAGCGGCAATCCGCGCTGGCATGACGCCTTTCCGCCCTGTGTCGGCCCCAATGGAGCGCGCCATGCCGAGGCGCTGGCGGGCATGAGGCGGCTCGCTGGGGTGAAAGAGGACGACGAGCCGAAATACGATGGCAGGCCGCGGACGGAGGGGGAGGAGGGGTGGTAAGCCGGTGGCGGCTTTCCCTTCTCCCCGGCGTCGCTCGTCCTCACGCCTTGTCGAGCGCCATCGTCAGGTCCGCGATCAGGTCGTCCGGGTGCTCGATGCCGATCGACAGCCGGATGGTACTGTCGAGCACGCCGATCCGTTCGCGCACATCCGCCGGCACGCCGGAATGGGTCATGGTCGCCGGGTGGCTGGCGAGCGATTCCGTGCCGCCGAGGCTGACGGCCAGCTTGAGGATCTGCAGCGCGTTGAGGAACCGGAAGGAGGCCGGCTGCCCGCCCCGGATATCGAACGAGAAGGTCGAGCCGCCGCCGGTGCATTGCCGGGCGAAGACCTTTCCGGTCGGCGATTGCGGATCGGCGAACGGCAGGTAATGCAGCTTTTCCACCCGCGGGTGGCCGCGCAGGAATTCCGCGACCGCGAGCGCATTGGCATTCGCCTTTTCCATGCGGATCGACAGCGTCTCGAGCGAGCGGCCGAGCATCCAGCAGGAATGCGGGTCGAGCTGCGTGCCGATCGCCCCGCGCAACGCCTTCACCTGCCGGATCACCGCCTTCGAGCCGAGCGCGGCGCCGGCGATCAGGTCCGAGTGGCCGCCCACATATTTGGTCAGCGAATAGAGCGAGATGTCGGCGCCGTGCTCGATCGGCCGCTGGAAGACCGGCCCGAGCAGGGTATTGTCGCAGGCGATCACCGGCATGTGCCCCTGCCGCCTGCCGATCGCCTCCGCCATGCGCCGCATCAGGGAGATGTCGACAAGGCTATTGGTGGGGTTCGCCGGGGTTTCGATGAGGATCACCGGGACGCGCCCCCTGGCCATCGCCTCCTCCGCCGCGGCCGCCACGGTTTCCTCGTTGACGCCGTCGGCAAAGCCCACCGCCGCGACGCCGAGGTTGAGGAAGGTTTTGGCCAGCAGCGTCTCGGTGCCGCCATAGAGCGGCTGCGAGTGGAGCACGGCGTCGCCCGGCCTGACGAAGGCCATCAGCGTGGTGGCGATCGCCGACATGCCGGAGGAGAAGAGGGCGCAGCTCTCCGTCTGTTCGAAGACGGCCATGCGGTCCTCGACGATCTCGCTGTTCGGGTGGTTGAAGCGGGAATAGACGAGGCCCGCGCCGGTGCCGGGCGGCGGCTCGCGGCGGCCGGAGACGAAGTCGAAGAAATCGCGTCCCTCCTCGGCGGATTTGAAGACGAAGGTGGAGGTGAGGAAGACCGGCGGCTTCACGGCCCCTTCGGAAAGTTCCGGGTCGTAGCCGTAGTTCAGCATCTGCGTTTCGGGGTGGAGCTTGTGGTTGCCGATATGCGTCTTCGAAGGATGCGGCGCCGTCATGGTCGGTCTCCTGCTGGTGGGAAGCTGCACCGAGGGAAGATAAGGCCGCGGCCGGCATTCTCAAGCGCCGCGCAGAGCACGATATCGGGAACGGAATCCATGAAGCCATGCCGTTGACCGCGCCATTGCCGCGGCGCTATCACTCTTCCGTCTTGAAACGGGAGGATGCCTCGCCAAGCGCCGGGCATCGCTGATCGAAATGCCGCGCCTTACCGCATCCACGCCCCTTCCGGCCCGTGTCATGAAACCCGCCTACGACCGCGCTTCGCTGAAGCCCGGCATCGTTCACATAGGGCTCGGCGCGTTCCACAGGGCGCACCAGGCGGTCTATACGGATGCGGCGTTGGCGGAGGAGGCGGGCGGCTGGGGTATCGTCGGCGTCAGCTTGCGCTCCGTCGATATCGTCGACGACCTGAAGGCGCAGGACGGGCTTTATACGGTCGTCGCCCGAAGTGCAGCGGGAGACAGCGCCCGCGTCATCGGCTCGGTGATGAAGGGGCTTTCCGGCGCGGGCGACCGGGAGGAGATCCTGGCGCTGCTGGCCGATCCGGCGATCAGGGTCGTCACCATCACGGTGACGGAAAAGGCCTATGGCTACGATCCGGTCTCGGGCGGTCTCGACCGCAGCCATCCGTCGGTCGCGGTCGACCTTGCCCGGCCGTCGGCGCCCGTCGGTGTCATCGGCTATGTGGTGGAAGGCCTGGCGCGCCGCCATGCCGCCGGCCTGGCGCCGTTCACCGTCCTCTGCTGCGACAACCTGCCGACCAACGGCCGCATCGTCCGGCGGCTGGTGGTCGAGATGGCCGGCGCCCGCGATGCGGCGCTCGCCGGCTGGATCACGGAACAGGGCGCCTTTCCCTGCAGCATGGTCGACCGCATCGTCCCCGCCGCGACCGACGAGACGCGCGCCCGCGCGGAAGCGCTGCTCGGCGCCGAGGACCGGCTGGCGCTCGAGACCGAGCCTTTCATGCAGTGGGTGATCGAGGACCGTTTCGTCTCCGGCCGTCCGAAATGGGAGGCCGGCGGCGCGCTTTTCGTCGGCGACGTCGAACCCTACGAGAAGATGAAGCTCCGCCTGCTGAACGGTTCGCATTCGCTGATGGCCTATCTCGGCCAGCTTCACGGCCTGACCTATATCCGGGATGTCATCGCCGTGCCGGAATACCGGGAGAAGGTCCGCCGGCATATGGCGGCGGTGCTGCCGACGCTGGACCCGGTGCCGGGCATCGACCTGGCCGCCTATCAGGCCGAGCTCGTCGAACGCTTCTCCAATCCGGGCATTGCCCATTTCACCCGCCAGGTCGCGATGGACGGATCGCAGAAGCTTCCGCAGCGGATCATGATCCCGGCCGTGGAGGAGCTTGCAAAGGGCGGGGATGCGTCGGCATTCGCTTACGTCGCTGCGGTCTGGCTGGCCTATCTGGTCAAGGCTGCCGATATCAACGATCCGCGGGCCGCCGAGCTCGGGGCCGCGGCCGCGAGATCGACGCCAGACGATCCGTCGGCGCCGTTCTTCGCCCTTCCCGGCCTGTTTCCGCAGGCCCTGGTCGACAACGGCGCGTGGCGTGCGCTGGTGAACGCGGAGCTTGGAAAACTCTAGCCCCGGAACGTGTATTCGGCGATCGACTGCGGTTTCATCTCGATCGAAAAACCCGGCCGCGACGGTGGCATGTAGGCGGCGTTCCGGATCACGCAGGGGTCGACGAAATGTTCGTGCAGGTGGTCGACATATTCGATCACCCGGCCGTCCTTCGTGCCGGAAACCGCAAGATAGTCGATCATCGACAGGTGCTGCACATATTCGCAAAGCCCGACGCCGCCGGCATGCGGCCAGACGGGCAGGTCGTACTTCGCCGCGACCAGCAGCACCGCGAGAACCTCGTTCAGCCCGCCCATGCGGCAACTGTCGATCTGCACGATATCGATGGCTCCCTCGGCGATGAACTGCTTGAACATGATGCGGTTCTGGCACATCTCGCCGGTCGCGACCTTGACCGGGCGGATGCCGGCGCGGATCTTGCGGTGGCCGGCGATGTCGTCGGGGCTGGTCGGCTCCTCGATGAAGAACGGCCTGGCGAAGGCGAGCTTCCCCACCCAGTCGATCGCCTGATCGACGTCCCAGACCTGGTTGGCGTCGATCATCAGGTAGCGGTCGGGGCCGATCACCTCGCGGGCGATGGCGAGCCGCCGGATGTCGTCTTCGAGATCGCGGCCGACCTTCATCTTGACGTGGTTGAAACCGGCATCGATGGCCTCCTGGCACAGGCGGCGGAGCTTTTCCTCCGGGTAGCCGAGCCATCCTGCCGAGGTCGTATAGCAGGCATAACCTTCGCGTTTCAGCGTCTCGATCCGTTCCGTCCTGCCGGCTTCGGCCTTCTTGAGGATCGCCAGCGCCTCCTCGCGCGTCAGGACGTCCGTCAGGTAGCGGAAATCGATGATATCGGCGATCTTTTCGGCCGGAAGCTCCGAAACGAGCTGCCACACCGGCTTTCCGGCATCCTTGGCGTGGAGATCCCAGAATGCGTTGACGACCGCGCCGGTGGCGAGATGCATGGCGCCCTTGTCCGGGCCGATCCAGCGGAGCTGGCTGTCGCCGGTCAGGTGCCGCCAGAATTTTCCGGGATTCCGGCGGAATGTCTCCAGTTCCTGGCCGACAACCAGATGCCGCATCGCCCGGATCGCCGTGCAGCAGATGTCGTTGCCGCGGCCGATCGTGAAGGTCAGGCCATGGCCGGAAAGCCCGTCGCGATCGGTATCGAGGATGACATAGGCCGCCGAATAGTCCGGATCGGGGTTCATCGCGTCGGAGCCGTCAAGGCTCCGGGAGGTCGGGAAGCGAAGATCGAAGACGCGGAGATCGGTAATGCGGGTCATGATGTCTCTCGGGAATGGTCAGAGGGCCCAGCCGCCGTCGATGGCATAGGCCTGGCCGGTGGTATAGGTCGCGCCGGCGAGATAGATGGCGAGGTCGGCGATCTCTTCCGGCGTGCCGAGCCGCCCCATCGGCTGGCGGGCGATGAAGGTCGCCTTGGCGGTCTCGTAGTCGCCCTGGGCTTTCATGCGGTCCTGCAGGGAAGGGCTTTCGACCGTGCCGGGGCAGATCGCATTGCAGCGGATGCCCTGTGTCACGTAGTCGGCGGCGACGGACTTCGTGAGCCCGATGACCGCCGCCTTGGTAAGGCTGTAGGCGAAACGGTTCGGCACGCCCTTGATGCTGGAGGCGACGGAGGACATGTTGATGATGGCGCCATCTTTCCTGGCCAGCATGCCGGGAAGCACGGCGCGGATGGTGCGCACCATCGATTTGACGTTGAGTTCGAGTGCGAATTCGAGATCGCTGTCCTTCATGTCGAGGATCGAGCCGGCATGCACGAAGCCTGCGCAGTTGAAGAGGATGTCGATCGCGCCGGCCTTCTCGACAAAGGAGCCGATGGCCGCATCGCCCAGCACGTCGAGCCGGGCCGTCGTGAGGTTGCCGATATTGGGCAGCGCCGCGAGCAGGGCCTCGTTGATGTCGGTCGCATGAACCGTGGCCCCGGCTTCTGCGAACGCGAGCGCGGTTGCGCGGCCGATGCCCTGGCCGGCAGCGGTCACGAATACGGTCTTTCCATCCAGTCTGGTCGTCATGTCATGTCCTCGTTGTTTTCAGCGAAGCGGATCGGTCATGATGGAAAACCTCCTCCATCATCGCCCACCACTCGCCTTCCTTGCGGCTTTCGAGCGGTCTCTGGCAAGGGATGGTGAAGGACCACCATTCCTGGTTCTTCGGATCGGCGGCCATTTTCGCCATGTCCGCCTCGAAATTCGTGCCGTGATATTCCCAGGTGCCGAACAGAAGGTTCTCCGGCTCCCGGAGGAAGATCGTGTAGTTCCTGATGTTGCATCGGCCGATGAGGTCGATGATGTCCGGCCAGACCGCGGCGTGCAGGCGCTTGTATTCCGCGATCATCCGTGGTTCGACCCCGATCACCATGCCCATTCGCTTCATGCCCGTCTCCTCAAACCTCGATCAGCGCCTTGACGACACCGGCCGCCGGATCGAGCAGGCCCGCAAAACGTTCCGGCACATCGGCCAACGCCATTCTATGCGTGACCAGCGCCTCGGGGACCTTGCCGGCGTGCATGGCCTGCATGACGCGCTGGAAATCGGCGCGCGTGGCGTTCCGGCTGCCGAGCAGGGAGGTCTCGCGCTTGTGGAATTCCGGATCGGAAAAGGTGATGTCGCTCGATACGATGGAGACGAGCACGTAGGTGCCGCCATGTGCGACGAAGCCGAAACCGCGCTCGATCGCCTTGGGATTGCCGGTCGCATCGAAGACCACGTCGAAGAAATCGCCGTTGGTGATGGCGGAAAGTTGCACATCGTCGTCGGGGCCTGGTTGCACGGTGGACGCAATGCCGAGATGTCGACGCCCGAATTCGAGACGGTCGGTTCGTCCGTCGAGCAGGGTCACGTCGCCGCCGTCGAGCTGTGCGAAGATGGCCACCGCAAGGCCGATCGGTCCGGCGCCGGTGACCAGCACTTTCTGCCCCGGTTCGACGCCGGCCCGGGCCACGGCATGGGCGCCGATCGAGAGAAATTCCATCATCGCCGCCTGGTCGAGCGACAGGCCATCCGCCTTCACCAGAAATTCCTCCGGCAGGCTCAGGTATTCGGCCATGCCGCCATCGCGATGGACGCCGAGCACGCCGAGGTCGCGGCAGCAGTTCGTCCTGCCTTTCAGGCAGGCATCGCATCGACCGCACGAAATATAGGGAATGACGGAAACCGTGTCGCCGGGCGAGAACCGGCTGCCTTCCGGCGCGTCCTCGACGGTTGCCGCGAGTTCGTGGCCCATGACGCGGGGATAGGAAAGATAGGGCTGGTTACCGGTGAAGATATGCAGGTCCGTGCCGCAGACACCGACGCGGCGAAGTTTCAGCAGCACCTCACCGTCGCCCCGGCTGGGTTTCTGCCGGTCGGCGACGTGGAGCCTGCCGGGGGCCTCGCAGATGATCGTGAGCATCGGCTTACGCTCCCAACCGGTAAAAACGCCGGGCATTGCCGCCGAAGACCGCGACATGATGTTCGTTCGGCACCATGTCGAGGCATTGGCCGAGCCAGGCGCGATAGTCGCCCGCGAGCCGGAGAACCGGCCAGTCGCTGCCCCAGATCACTCTTTCCGGCCCGAAGAGGTCGACAATGGTTTCCGCATAAGGGCGAACCGCCTGCGGCTTCTGGTCACCGGCCTCGGTCAGCAGGCCGGAGAGCTTGCAATGGACACGCGGCAGTCCGGCAAGCGTCTTCATCGGGGCATGCCAGCCGATGAAGCGCCCTTCGGCAATCGGCGGTTTCGCGCCATGGTCGATGACGATCGGCAGGCCCGGATGGCGACAGGCGAAGTTGAGCAGCGGCCCCAGATGATGCGGCAGCACGAGCGCATCGAAGACGAGGCCGTGTTCGATCATCGCGGCGACCGCGGCATCCAGCCGGGGATCGTCTATCCAGTAGTCGTCCGCGATGTCCTGCAACATGGGCCGGAAGCCTCTCAGCTTCGGATGCTGCGCCAGGCGGGCGATATTGGCCGGAGCGTCCGCAGCCTTCATGTCCACCCAGCCCACGACGCCGAGGATGAACGGCGTGCGGTCGGCAAGATCAAGCATGAAAGCGGTGTCGGCTTCGTTCTCCATGGTCTGCACCAGGACCGTGCCGTCCACGCTCGCCTGGTCGAGAAGCGGTTTCAGGTCCACCGGCATGAAATCCCGGTGGATGGCGGCAAGCGCGGGCGGCGGCCATTGGCCTGCCCGGTCGGCGATCCGCCAGAAATGCTGGTGCGCGTCGATCCGCATGCATCATGCTCCTTCGCCCAAAATGCCGGAAGGGACCGGGGCGCTTTCGGCGATCAGGCCGCGCTGCCTCAGCCGCGACCAGAACGAGGCCGGAATGCTCTCGGAGAACCAGTCGACATTGGATTTGATCTGCCCGGCGGTGCGGGCGCCAGAGACGACCGTGACGACGGCCGGGTGGGCGAGCGGGAATTGCAGCGCCGCGGCCTGCAGCGAGACGCCTTCTTCCGCGCAGGCGGCATGAAGCACGTCGACGCGGGCGAGGATATCCGCCGGCGCGTCGGTGTAGTTGAACTTCCTGTTGCCGGCCAGCAGGCCGGAATTGAATGGCCCGGCGACCACGATGCCGACGCCGTGCCTGGCGCAATCGTCCATGAAGGCGAGGCTCTTCTGTTCGAGCAGCGTGTAGCGGCCCGCGAGCATGGCGCAGTCGATGTCGAAAACCTTCATCGCGTCGGCGATGACCTCCCATTCGTTGACGCCGAGGCCGATCGCCTTGGTCAACCCCTGCTGACGCAATCCGGCGAGCGCCCGAAAGCCGCCGCCATCGGTCAGTTGCCGCCAATAGTGCCGGTGCCTGCCCCCATGCGCCATGTGGCCGATGTCGTGGATGTAGAGGATATCCGGCTTCAGGATGCCGAGCCGCTGCTGGCTCGCCTCGAAGGAGCGCATGATCCCGTCATGGGAATAGTCGTAGATAGGGCGGAAGGGCAGCGGATCGACATAGCTGTCCTCTTCCGCGCCCACCGTGTCGTCCGGCTTCATGACACGGCCGACCTTGGTGCTCAGCACATAATCCTTGCGCGGCAGATCGGTGAGCATGGTGCCGAGCCGCCGCTCCGAGCGCGTGTAGCCGTAGAACGGCGCCGTGTCGTAGTAGCGGATGCCCGCGTCCCAGGCCGCCTTGAACGCGCCGGCCGACTCCTCATAGGACGTGCGGCGGTAGAGATTGCCCATCTGTGCGCAGCCGAGGCCCACGAGGGTCAGTTCGACATCGGCACGGGGCAGCTTGCGGCGGTCGGCGACGTTCATCGGAAATTTCCCTGATCTTGGCGCCGCGTATCAGGAGCGATGCGCGGCGCCGGAGGATGGTTTCAGTAGAGGACGTTCCTGGCTTCCGGCTTGGCGATATTGTCCTTGGTCACCACCACCACGCCGGTGTCCACGAACTTCTCGACCTTCTCCTTGTTCATGACCTTGAGCACGGTCTGGACGCCGAGTTCGCCCATCTGGAACGAGCCCTGCACGGCGATTGCCGCAAGCGTGCCGTCTTTCACGAATTCCTGGAGGTCCTGGTTTCCGTCAAACCCGATCGCCACCACCTTGCCGGCCTTGCCCGACTGCTTGAGCGCGCGGCCCATGCCGATCGCGGTCGGTTCGTTGGCGCCGAAAATGCCCTTGAGGTCGGAATTGGCGGTCAGCACGTCGGTGGTCTGGTTCAGCGCCGTCGCCATCTGGGATTGCGAGTAGAAGGGGCCGACGATGGTGAGCTTCGAATGCGCCTTGATATAGTCGGTGAAGCCGCCGACACGGCCGATTTCCGAGCCGGCGCCCGCCACGTAGGACATCACGGCGATCTTGCCTTCCGTGCCGACCTTGTCGATCAGCGCCTTGGCGGCAAGTTCGCCGGCCTTCTTGTTGTCGGTCGCGAGGAACGACTGGTAATATTGTTCCGAGCCCTTGGAGAGCATGGAATCGATGATCACGACGGGAATGCGGGCTTCCCAGGCCTTCTTGACGGCCGGGACGAGCGCATCCGGATCGGAAGGTGCCAGCACGATGCCGGAAACCTTGCGGTTGACGGCGTTCTCCACCATGTTGACCTGGTCGGCGATCGCCGATTCCGCGGCTGGTCCCTGGAAGGTCATCGTGTTGCCGCCGCCCCCTGCCTTCATGGCGGCATCGGCGCCCTTCTGGACGTTCTGCCAGAAGGTGGAGTTGACGGTTTTGACGATGACGGCGATTTCCCCGGCCTGGGCCATCGAGGCTGCCGTAAGGGCGATTGCGGATGTCAGCAGCGCGGCTGCAAGCTTCTTCATGTCTTCCTCCTCCTGAATGGCCTGACCGGCCGGTTTTGCAGGACGCTCCTCCGCGCCCCGATGGATGCATGGCGCTCTAACGGCGGTTGCGCAGCTGGTCGATCCAGACGGTGACCAGGATGACGAGGCCGATGATGATCTGTTGCGTGAAGGCGGAGACGCCGTTCATGTTCAATCCGTTGCGCAGGATGCCGATGACGAAGGCGCCGATCGCGGTGCCCGAGATGGTGCCGACGCCACCCATCAGCGACGTGCCGCCGATGACCGCGCTGGCGATCGCGTCGAGCTCGTACATCACGCCCTCGTTCGGCTGCGCGGTGACGAGGCGCGACATCAGCACGCAGCCGGTCAGTCCCGCCAGCGTGCCGGAAAGCACATAGGTGAAGCTGACGATGCGGGTGACGTTGACGCCCGAAAGCCGCGCCGCGTCCGGATTGGAGCCGACCGCGTAGATATGGCGGCCGAGAACCGAACGGTTCAGCATGAACGACACGGCGATCGCGATCGCCACCATCAGGATGACGGGGTAGGGGATGCCCGGGAAAACGATCGTCGGAAAGCCGTCGTCGCCGACGGTGACGATCCTGAGGAATGAGCCGTTGCCGAGTTCGCCGAAGGATTCGCCGAGGCTCGAGACCGCCCGTGCGCCGGTGATCTGCAACGCGACGCCGCGGGCGATCATCATCATGCCGAGCGTGGCGATGAAGGGCGGCAGCCTCATCCTGGTGACGAGCATGCCGTTGATGAAGCCGCAGGCCGTGCCGGTCAGGATGCCGATGATCATGCCGAGCCAGACGGGTGTGCCGAAATCCCGGACCGCAAGGGCCGCGACGACGCCGGCCAGCGCCAGTACCGAACCGACCGAAAGGTCGATGCCGCCCGTGATGATGACGCAGGTGGCGCCGATGCCGAGCAGCGCGATCGAGGTCACCTGCAGCGCGACCGTCATGCCGTTGTCGATGGTGAAGAACGCGCTGCTCGTCACGGAGAAGACGAGGATCAGGGCGAACAGGCTGCCGAGCGCGGCGAACTTCTGGATGATGTCCTTCTGCCGGTCGTTGAGCGAGACGCTCTTCCGCTTCGAAACTTCAGTGATTTCGGCCATGTCTTTCCTCATTCCGCCGGCCGCGCATAACCGGAGGCGTATCGCATGATCTCTTCCTGGCCGGTCTTCCGCGTTTCCAGCACGCCGGTGATGCGGCCCTGGTGGAAGACCGCGACGCGGTCGGTCATTCCGAGGATTTCCGGAAGCTCCGAGCTGATCAGCACCACGCCGACGCCGTTGGCGGCAAGTTCGTCCATGATGCGGTAGATGGCGAGTTTCGCGCCCACGTCGATGCCGCGCGTCGGCTCGTCGAAGAACAGCACCTTCGATTTTCTGAAGAGCCACTTGCCGATGATGATCTTCTGCTGGTTGCCGCCGGAAAGCAGCCTGACCGGCTGCCTGATCGACGGCGTGCGGATGTTGAGAAGATCGACATAGTCCTTGGCCGCCCTGGCATGCCTGGAGAAATCGATCAGCCCGAAGCGGTTCGACACCGCTTCCATGTTGGCGAGCGTCATGTTGGCGTCGACCGGCATCTTGATCGCCAGCCCCTGCGCCTTCCGGTCCTCGGAAAGATAGGCGATGCCGGCGGCGATCGCGTCGCGCGGCGAGGTGATCGACAGGGTTTTTCCGTGCAGCGTGACCACGCCGGCATCGAGCGGCTCGGCGCCGAAGATGGCGCGGGCGACTTCCGTCCGCCCGGCGCCCATCAGCCCCGCAAAACCCAGGATCTCGCCGCGCCGGAGCGTGAACGAGACGTCGCGGAAGACGCCGGCGCGGGTGAGCCCCTCGGCGCTGAGGATGATCTCGTCGCCGGGAACGGAGGTGCGGTCCGGGAATTTCTCCTCCAGCGACCGCCCGACCATCCGGGAAACGATCGCGTCGATGCTGGTCGCCGGGAAATCGTCGGTGGAAATGTAGCGCCCGTCGCGCAGCACCGTGACGCGGTCGACGATCTCGGCCATCTCGTCCAGCCGGTGCGAGATATACACGATGCCGACGCCCGACGCCTTCAGGTCGCGGATGACCTTGAAGAGCAGCCGCGTTTCCTGCTCGGTGAGCGAGGAGGTCGGCTCGTCCATGATCAGCACCTGCGCATCGAGCGACAGCGCCTTGGCGATTTCCACCATCTGGCATTGGGCGACGGAAAGGCCGCGCACCGGCGCGTCGGGATCGATCTCGACGCCGAGCCGGTCGAGGCAGCGTCTCGCGTCGGCGCGCAGCTTCTTCCGGTCGACCAGGAAGCCGCCCCCGATGAAACCGCGGCGCGGTTCGCGGGCGAGATAGATGTTCTCGGCGACCGAGAGATGCGGCACGAGGTTGAGTTCCTGGTGGATGATCGCGATGCCGGCGGCTTCGGATTCCCGTGTCGAGGCGAACTGCCGCTTTTCACCCTTGTAGAGGATCGTGCCGGCGCTCGGCTGGTAGACGCCGCTGATGATCCTCATCAGTGTCGACTTGCCGGCGCCGTTTTCGCCGCAGACGGCGTGCACTTCGCCGCGGCGGAGATCGAAATGGACGTTGGAAAGCGCCCGGACGCCCGGAAATTCCTTGCTGATGCTGTCGAGGCGGAGAAGCGCTTCGCTTCCGGAAGCCGGCACGGCATGCCCGCCCGCCATCGCGGCGTCATGGGCATTCTGGCTCGGCTCGGCCCGCCTGCTTTCCATGATCTCCTCCTGGGCCTCGATAGGCCCGATCCGCCTCCGGCTCCTCCCGCTGGCGTTGCTATGGGTAGACCCGGGTTGAAAAATGGTCAAGCCAATTTTCGTACAGCCAGGGGCGAAGATGGACGAATTCAACCCGGGATTTGAGGAATATTATTGAAATTCAAGGATATGTTTTGTGCCTTGCCCAGTCGCGTTTCCAAGCTTATGGTAAGGCCAGATCGTCGGGGCAATGAAATTCATGAGCGAATCCATCAAGGCTGCGGAGCCGCGAAGGCTTTACCAGCAGATCGCCGACCAGATCCGGGCGCTGATCCAGAACGGGCAGTTCCCGGTTGGCGCGCGCCTGCCGGCGGAACGGGAACTCGCCCAGCATCTCGGGGTCTCGCGGCCGTCGCTGCGCGAGGCGCTGATCGCCCTGGAAATCGACGGCAGCGTCGAGATCCGCATGGGGTCCGGCATCTACGTGACGTCCGAGCCGGACCGGCGGCAATGGCAGACGGGTTCCATGGGCGAAAGCCCGCTGGAACTGATGCAGGCGCGCGCGGCTGTCGAAGGCGCGGTCATCCTGCTCGCGGCGGCGAGGATCACGCCCGAAGCGCTGAAATCGCTGCGCCAGATCCTCGACCAGATGCGGGCGGAGATCGCGGAAGGGCGCAAGCCGCTCGATCTCGACCGGCTGTTCCATCTGACCATCGCCAGTCAGTCGGGCAATTCGGTGCTGGCCCATATCGTCGGCGACCTGTTCGACGAGCGGCACAGCCCGCTCTCGGCGCAGATCCGGGTGCGCTTCGAGACGCCGGAGACCTGGAGCTTCGCGCTGGCGGAGCACGAGGCGATCCATGCCGCGCTGGAGGCGCGCAATCCGTTGCTTGCCCAGGCGATGATGCATGCGCATCTGGAGGAATCGAAACAGCGCTGGATGAACAACGAGGCGCGGTGAGCGCCGATGCTGGCTCAGGGAGGAGGCAGCCATGAACGAAGCGGTTTCGCCGGTCATCATTCTGAACCCGGTCGACGACGTGGGCGTTGCGCGGCGGCCTCTGCCGGCCGGCGGCCTGGTCGGTTACGGCGACCTGTCCGCGCGCGAGCTTATCGGCCGTGGCCACAAGGTGGCGATCAGGCCGATTCCCGCCGGCCGCGAGGTGAGGAAATACGGGCAGGTGATCGGCGTGGCGTCCCGGGATATCGCCCCCGGCAGCCACGTTCATCTGCACAATCTGGCCATGCTGCCGTCGGAGCACGAACACCAGTTCAGCATCGACATCGAGGAAATGGGCATGCTGCCGGAAGCGGAGCGCCGCACCTTCCTGGGTTACGATCGCGGTCTCGGCGGCGCCGGCACCCGCAACTATATCGGCGTCATTTCCTCGGTGAACTGTTCCGCCACGGTGTCGCGCTACATTGCCGACCATTTCAACCGCATGGGCGGGTTGGATGGATTTCCGGACGTCGATGGCGTGGTGGCCCTGACCCATGGCGGCGGTTGCGCGCTCAATACCGGGTCGGAGGGCTACCGGCTCCTGATCCGCACCATCCAGGGTTATGCGAAGCATCCGAATTTCGGTGGCATCCTGATGATCGGCCTCGGCTGCGAAACGAACCAGATCGCGCCCATCCTCGAACATTACCGCATGGAAGAGGGCGATCGCCTTCGAACGATGACGATCCAGCAGCATGGCGGCACCAGGAAGACCATCGATGCCGCGATCACCATCATCAGGGAGATGCTGCCGGGCGTGAATGCGGCGGTCCGCACGCCTCAGCCGCTTTCCAGGCTGAAGCTTGCGCTCGAATGCGGCGGTTCGGACGGATATTCCGGCATTTCCGCCAACCCGGCGCTGGGCCATGCCTCGGACCTGATCGTCCGCAACGGCGGCACGACGGTGCTTTCCGAAACGCCGGAAATCTACGGCGCCGAACACCTCCTGACCCGCCGCGCGGTGACGCCGGAAGTGGCGCGGAAGCTCCTGCAACGGATCGACTGGTGGCGGGACTACACCGCGAGAAACGGGGACGAACTCAACAACAACCCGTCTCACGGAAACAAGCTGGGCGGTCTGACCACCATTCTGGAAAAGTCGCTGGGCGCGGTTGCCAAGGGCGGCTCGATGCCGCTGAAGGCGGTCTACGAATTTGCCGAAACCGTCACGCAACAGGGTTTCGTCTTCATGGATACGCCGGGTTACGACCCCGTCGCGGTGACCGGCCAGGTGGCGGGCGGGTGCAACGTCATCTGTTTCACCACCGGCCGGGGCTCGGTCTCGGGCTTCAAGCCGGCCCCCTGCATCAAGATCGCCACCAACTCCGAAATGTACGAACACATGAAGGAGGACATGGATTTGAATTGCGGCGGCATCGTCACCGGGGAGGAGACGATCGAGGAGGCGGGAGCGCGAATTTTCGAGGATGTGATCGCGGTGGCCTCGGGCAAGAAAACACTGAGCGAGATCTACGACTACGGCGACAACGAATTCGTGCCGTGGCAGGTCGGAGCGGTGACGTGATCGTTTTCCCTTCTCCCCTCGGGGAGAAGTGACAAGCGGCTCGAACTGCATCCCGTGGGCGGCTGCCTTGCCGGAAAGAAAAGGCAGATTGCCTGTCAATCCGACATACCCGGATACGGAACGAGGCGGCAATCTGCCGCCTCGTGTGTTTTTCCCGTCTATCGCCTTAACGGATGATCATCTGCTGCTGGTTGGCCGGTTTCGGCTGCTGGGCCTTGACCGGCTGCGGGGCCGGCGTTCCGAAGAGCCTGTCGCGTTCTCGCCACAGGGCCGGGATCGACAGAAGCGCGATCGAGACCAGCGCGATCACGGTCTTGGTGAACTGGCTGAGCTCGGGCGTCCGTCCGTCGAAATAATAGACCAGATAGACGATCGCGACGTGCCACACATAGACGTAGAGCGAGTGGCGGCCGAGAAGCTGCAGGTATTTCAGCGAGAAGACCCAGGTCAGCGCGCCTGCGATGCGGCGCACCCACAGGGCCTTGTGCTTCGGCCCGGCGACGATCAGCCAGGTGGCGAGCAGGGCCACCGAGGCAAAGTTCAGCAGGTAGACCGGGCCGAAGTCGGCGCGGATTTCCATCGAGGCAAACTTGCCGATCATGTGCGGCGGCATCAGCTCATGCGCGGTGATCAGGCGCAGCGGCAGGAAGAACAGCACCAGCACCAGCGCTGCCTTCGGGATGAAGGTGTTGTCGGGCGAAAGGATCGTCTTCCAGTCGATCTTGCCGGCCGAGGTCAGCGCGCCGAGCACCAGCGCCGAATAGAAGACGATCTGCCAGCCGAGCAGGTTGAACGACACGCGGACACCCTGGTCGTCCGCACCCATGACAAGGTCGTTGAGGGGTGTGGTGACGATCTGCTGCAGGCCGAGCTGCGCAGCCATCCAGAGAATGACCGAGCCGGCGATGACATAGTGCCATTTGTCTTCAAGAACGAGCTTCACCAGCATCGGCGCGAAGAGCATGTAGACGATGTATTGCGGCAGGATGTCCATGAAGGTCGGCTGGTACAGGAAGGATGCGATCGCCGCCAGACGCAGCGGATCGTCGAAGGTCGTGTAGCCGAGCCAGTTGAACCAGATCGTGTAGGCGCCGGGCAGAATCATCTGCGCCGCCATTACAACCAGCACGATGCCCATCGCATAGCGATAAAGCTCGAAAGCCCTGGTATAAATGGCTGCGCGGCCGGCCGCGTAGCCGTTCTTCAGCATCTTCTTGGCATAGACCATGCCGATCAGGAGGCCGGACAGGAAAACGAAGCCCTGGGCGTCCTCCACGAAGGCGAGCTGGTTGTGGTTTATTTTGACAAGCCAGTAGCCGCCGGCGAAGATCAAGTGGTTGATCAGCATGAAAACGAGGAAGTATCCCCGCATTCCATCAATGATATCAAAGCGTTTCATCGGTCGCGGTCTCCGTCTTTGCCGGTTCCGATGGCTCGCGCCGGTCGGTCCGTAAGGCCTCTCCGGGCCGGGAAGTTACGCGCTTAAACGTCGCGAAAAGCCGGACGGTTCCGTCTGCGAACCAATAAGCACGGTTCTTCTTAGACAGTTTAAGCGGACTGAAGCGTAAACTGTGCGTGATGACTCCAGGATGAACGGAAAGTTGGCCGATATTCAGGCTATTCGGCTGCGACGCGTTTCAGGCCTGCAACCTGCGTGAGGTAGGCGCGCAGGGCGGCAGGCTTGACCGGCTTGTGCTGCACGCCGATCTCGTGCTTCTCCGCCTCGGCCCGCACCTCCGGCGTGCGATCGGCGGTGATGAGCAGCGCCGGAATATCCGCGTGATATGCGGCGCGCAGTTTCAGGATTGCCTCGATGCCGGTTCCGTCGCCGAGGTGATAGTCTGCGATGATGATCTCCGGCGGCGGCTCGCGACGGGCGATGATGGCGTCGAGCGCGGCGACCGAATCCGCCTGGTTCACGGCGCAGCCCCAGCCGGTGATGAGAAGCGCCATGCCTTCGAGAATCCGCGGCTCGTTGTCGATGCAGAGCACCCGGAGCCCGTTGAGCGGCTGCGAGCGCTTGCGGCGTTCCGGTTCGCCGGCCGCGCGGGCCGTCTGCGGCGCCGAAAGGTCCACGGGCACCCGCACCCTGAAGGTCGTGCCGCGGCCGGGCGTCGATGCAAGCTGGACGGGATGGTTCAGAACGCGGGAGATGCGGTCGACGATCGACAGGCCCAGGCCGAGCCCCCCCGCTGTCCTGGCGCCCTCGTCCAGGCGTGCGAATTCCTTGAAGACCGTGCGGAACTTCGAGGGAGGAATGCCGATGCCGGAATCGAGCACCTCGATCACCACCTGGTCGCCCCGCCGGCGCGCGCCGACCAGCACCTTGCCGTCGATCGTGTATTTGATCGCGTTGGAGACGAGGTTCTGCACCAGACGACGCAGCAGGTTGGCGTCCGAGCGTACCCGCAGCGATGTCGGCATGACGACGAATTCGAGGTTCTTCTCGCGCGCCATCGGCGCGTAGTCGGTTTCGATGCGCTTGAAGAGGTCCTCGAGCGGCATGGAGGTGAAGCGCGGCTTCATCGCGCCCGTATCGAGCCGGGAGATGTCGAGCACGGCGCCGAGGATGGCTTCCACCGATTCCAGGGCTGAATCGATGTTGCGCACCAGCGTACCGTTATTGTCGGAAGTCCCCAGCCGCTCGACCAGCGCCGAAGAATAGAGCCTTGCGGCATTGAGGGGCTGGAGGATGTCGTGGCCGGCGGCCGCGAAGAAACGGGTCTTGCCGATATTGGCCTCGTCGGCGGAAGCCCGCGCCTCGACGAGCTCGTGGTTGACGCGCGTCAGTTCGGCGGTGCGTTCGCCGACGCGCTGCTCGAGCGTCTCGTTGGCCTGTTTCAGCGCCTTGTCGGAGGCGACACGCTCGGAAATATCGGTGAAGGTGGCGACGATTCCGCTGTCCGGCATGGCGTTGGAGCGCACTTCGATGATCCGCTCTCCCCCGTTGAGCACGAGCGAGAAAGGTGCGTCGAGCGTCTGGAACTGGCGGATAACCTCCTGCTGGTCGGAGGCGGGGATATCCCCGCGCTCGGAAAGGGTGGCGACGATGTCGGCGAGGGGAAAACCCACCTGGCCCACCTGTTCCGGCAGGTCGAGAAGGTTGCGGAAGCGCCGGTTCCAGATGGTGAGCCGTTCGGAATTGTCGAAGACGGCGATGCCCTGGTCCATCTGCGCCAGCGCCGTCTGCAGCATGTCCTGGTTATATTGCAGCGCCTCGCTCGCCTGGTCGAGCAGCCAGGCGGTGTCCGCGTTGGTATCCTCCGCCTTCTGCAGGATCAGCGACAGCACGAGCCTTGCGGAGGACGAGCCGATCGCGCTGCCGAGCAGCTGTTCGGAAAAATGGATCATCGCCATGTCGGCGGGTTGTTCATCGCTGAATCTCCGTCCCGCGGTCTTCTCGTAATTGGAGAAGGAACGCCGCATGCGTTCCTCGCCGAGGTATCGGGCAATCGTTGCTTTCAGGTCCCCGACGCTGACGCGGGTCTTCCAGCCGCGCGTGGCGAACTGCGAGCGCAGGTGCCGCTTCACGAAAATGCCGGCCTGGATGCGTTCGACCGGTCGCGGATTGCGCGACACCGAGCCCAGCACGAAGGCGAGTGTGTTGAGCGTCAGGCTGAAGATGGTGGCGTTGACCAGCGGATCGGTCTCGGGTCCGGAAAAGATGCCGGTGCCGGGGAAGAGGAAATTCAGGATGGCGGCCGCCACATGGGAATTGTCCGGGCCGCCGAGGCTCGGCACGAAGAGCAGGTACGCCCAGGCGAGGAAGCCGAAGGACATGCCGAGGATCGCGCCCCGCGCATTGGCGCGCCGCCAGACCAGCCCGCCGAAAAGGGCCGGCGCCATCTGCGCGATCGCCGCAAAGGCCAGCAGTCCGATGGAGGCGAGGCCCGACTGGCTGTCCGCCATCCGGTAATAGGCGTAGCCGAGGATCAGCACGGCGAAGATCGCGACGCGCCGGATGTGCAGGAGCGCCCGCGTGAAGTCGGCGCGCTGGCCGGATCGCGCCGCCATCAGCCTCTGCCGGAGGAAGATCGGGATGACGATGTCGTTCGAGATCATGATCGACAGGGCGACGGACTCGACGATCACCATCGCGGTCGCGGCGGAAAAGCCGCCGATGAAGGTGATCAGCGAGACGACCTTGAGCTCGCCGGCGAGCGGCAGCGTCAGCACGTAGAGGTCGGCGTCGCCGATCCCGCCGAAGGTGATGAGCCCCGCCATGGCGGCCGGCAGGACGAAGATGTTGATCGCGATGAGATAGAGCGGCAGAAGCGCGCCCGCCACCTTTCGTTCCTGCGACGTGCGGCTTTCGACCACCGTGACGTGGAACTGCCGGGGCAGCATGATGATCGCGAAGGCGGAAAGCGCGATCAGCACGATCCAGCGGCTGAGCGGCGTCTGGTAGGAGAGCGCCGATTCGACCAGCAGGTTCTGCGATGCCTTGGAGAAGAGATCAGCCGGACCGTCGAACAGGACGAAGAAGACGGTGAAGCCGACCGTTGCGAAGGCCAGCAGCTTGACGACCGATTCCATCGCGACCGCAAGGATCAGTCCGTCCTGATGTTCGGTCGCATCCGTGTGCCGGGTGCCGAACATGACCGCGAAACACGCCATCAGGAACGTGACGATGAGCGCAAGGTCGATGAAATAGAGATTGCCGCTGCCGATGCCGTAATCCGATGGATTGACCATGGCGGCGACCGAGCTCGACACGGCCTTGAGCTGCAGCGCGATATAGGGAATGGCGCCGACCAGCGCGATCACCGCGACGATCATCGCCACGGTGGAGTTCTTGCCGTAGCGGGCGGCGATGAAGTCGGCGACCGAGGTCAGCTTCTCGGCCTTGGCAAGTTCGACGATGCGTTTGAGGACCGGCATGCCGAGGGTGAAGGCGAGGATCGGGCCGATATAGATGCCGGTGAATTCCAGGCCTTTCTGAGAGGCAAGCCCCACGCCCCCGAAATAGGTCCAGGAGGTGCAGTAGATCGCCAGGCTGAGCGCGTAGACGATCGGCCGGCCGTTTTTCGGAACGCCGAAGAGACGGCTTCGCCGGTCGCCGTAGCTCGCCACCGCAAACAGCAGCAGGATATAGGCGAAAGCCGAAACGAAAATCACCCAGCCTGGAAGCATGGCTCCTCTCCGCAAATGGTGCGGTCCCTGAACATTAAGGGAAAAGCAGGCGCTTGGAAATCAGTCCCGGCATCGGCAAAAAGTCCAATAGACACTCATGTTTAAGTCACTGGACGTTTGCATCTTTTCAGGGTTGGCGAACGCGCTATGCTGGGCATCGATCCAACCTGAGAACCGGGGGTATAACCATGTCAGTCATCAGCGAATTCCGCTCCTTCATCGCCAAGGGCAATGTCATCGATCTTGCCGTCGGTATCATCATCGGTGGCGCCTTCACCGGCATCGTCAACTCGCTGGTGAACGATATCGTCATGCCGATCGTGGGCGCCGTCACGGGCGGCGGTTTCGATTTTTCCAATTATTTCCTGCCGCTGTCGAGCGCCGTGACCGCTCCGACGCTCGCCCAGGCCCGCGAACAGGGCGCCGTCTTCGCCTACGGCAGCTTCATTACGGTGATGATCAACTTCGTGATCCTCGCCTGGATCATCTTCCTGATGGTGAAGGCCGTGAACAGGCTGCGCACGATGGAAGAGAACAAGCCGGCCGAGGCCGCGCCCGCTCCGCCCCCGGCCGACGTGCAGCTCCTGACGGAGATTCGCGACATCCTGAAGACAAAGTGATCTTTTGATCACATCTTCGGAATTCATCATCCAAATCGATTGCCGGCTCACGGATTATCATGGGATTTTCTGGCCTCCCTGAGTTAGACAAGGGGAAACAGGTCAAGGAAGTCCCATGTCGATCGTTACCAGCCTCAGCCCTCGCGCCGTCTCCGCGCCGGAAAGCGGCATTGTCGAGATCATCAATCATGCCCGCGGCCGGGAGGGGCTGATCCCGCTCTGGGCCGGCGAGGGGGATCTGCCAAGCCCGGACTTCATCAACAGGGCCGCCACCGACGCGCTGATGGCCGGCGAGACCTTCTACACCTGGCAGCGGGGCATTCCCGAGCTTCGCCAGGCGCTGTCGGATTATTACGCCCGGCACTTTTCGGTGACGCTGCCGCTCGAGCATTTCTATGTGACGGGCTCCGGCATGCATGCGATCATGCTCGCGGTGCAGGCCGTCGCCTCGCCGGGCGACGAGTTGATCTATCTTTCTCCGACATGGCCGAATATCATCTCGGCGATCGATATTTCCGGTGCGCGCTCCGTCGGCCTGCCGCTGGATTTCGTCGGCGGCCGCTGGTCGCTCGACCTTGCCAGGCTGGAAGCGAAGATCACGCCGAAGACGAAGGGGCTGTTCATCAACACGCCCGCCAATCCGACCGGCTGGACTGCGACGCCCGATGACCTGAAGGCCATCCTGGCGCTCGCCCGCAGGCACGGCATCTGGATCATCGCCGACGAGATCTACGCCCGCTACTATTATGGCGATGCGGCGAGGGCGCCGTCCTTCCTGGATATCATGGAAGAGGGCGACCGGATCGTCTTCGCCAATTCCTTCTCCAAGAACTGGTCGATGACCGGCTGGCGCGTCGGCTGGCTGGTGGCTCCGCCGGAAATGGGCCAGGTCATCGAGAACCTGGTGCAATATTCCAATTCCGGGGTGGCGCAGTTCCTGCAGCGGGGCGCGGTCGTGGCGCTGAACGAGGGCGACGGCTTCGTCCAGGCGAATATCGACCGCGCGACCAGGGCGCGCGATATCCTCTGCGACGCCCTGATCGCGACCAACCGGGTCGAGACCCTGAAGCCGGATGGCGCGCTCTATGCCTTCGTGAAGGTGGACGGCATTGCCGACAGCCGGCTTGCGGCGCTCGATATCGTCGACAAGATCGGCGTGGCGCTGGCGCCGGGCTCCGCTTTCGGGGCCGGCGGGGAATTGTTCCTGCGGGCCTGCTTCCTGCGCGATTCCCGGCAGATCGAGGAGGCGGCTGCCCGCCTCTCCGATTACATCAAGCGTCTTTGAACCGGTTCGGGACAGGATCGATAAAATTCGAACCAATCGGTCAAGGGTCGGTTTTCCCTGATCCGAGATAAACCCGGCGAAGGGGTCGCCGGGTAAGCATTGCTGAAGATCGGCCGTGATTTCCTCCTGCCAACGACAAAGGGCAGGGAAGAAGATCGACATGGCGGTTCTGGTCACGGGCGGTGCAGGCTACATCGGCAGCCATATGGCCTGGGCATTGCTCGACGCGGGCGAGGAAGTGGTCGTCCTCGATCGGCTTTCGACCGGCTTTCGCTGGGCGGTGCCGTCCGAGGCGCGGTTCTATCTCGGCGATGTCGGCGATCGTGCCATCCTGAGGCAGATCTTCGCCGAAAACGATATCGACGCCATCCTGCATTTCGCGGGATCGATCGTCGTGCCGCAGTCGGTCGCTCATCCGCTGGATTATTACGAGAACAATACCGGCAACACGCGCCTGCTTGCGGCGGCGGCCGTCGAGGCCGGCATCCGGCATTTCGTCTTCTCGTCCACCGCGGCCGTCTATGGCGACCAGAAGGACGACACGCCGGTGCTGGAGAGCGCTCCCCTGCATCCGAAGAATCCCTACGGCCAGTCCAAGCTGATGTCGGAGATGATGCTCCGCGACGCGGCCGCCGCACACGATTTCCGTTTTGTGGCGCTTCGCTATTTCAACGTCGCCGGCGCAGATCCTTCAGGCCGGACCGGTCTGTCGACCGAAGGTGCGACACATCTCATCAAGATCGCCTGCGAAGCCGAACTCGGCAAGCGTCGTGGCGTCGATATCTACGGAACCGACTATCCGACCCCGGACGGAACCGGCATCCGGGACTATATCCACGTCTCCGATCTCGTGGATGCCCATCTGAACGCGCTGAGCTACCTTCGCCGCGGCGGCGAACCGCTGATCGCCAATTGCGGCTACGGCCGGGGTTATTCGGTTCTGGAAGTGCTGGAAGCCGTGATGCGCGTCGGTGGGCGTAAGTTCGAGATCAGCTATGGGCCCCGCCGGCCGGGTGACGCGGCGAGTGTGGTTGCCAATTCGACCCTGGCCCGCCGGCTGCTCGACTGGAAGCCCCGCCACGACAATCTCGATCTCATTGTTGAAACCGCCATGGCCTGGGAAAGGAACCTCGCGGCCCGCAAGGCGCAGGATCTCAGATCGCTGCAGCACAGGCTCGCCGCAGTCAGGTTCTAATGATCGGAAAAGGCCGGCGTCGTCCGGTCTTTTTTGCGAATCTGCCGTTCGGTCGCATGGCGTTCTTCAGGATTTGGCGATAAATGGGAGCATCCTGCTGCCGGTATCCCATGCGACGCTTTCTTTTTTCCGCTCTTCTTGCGCTTCTGCCCCTCGCTGCCGGCGCAGAAGGCCCATTGCCTGTCCAATCGACGGTCGCGCAGTCTCCCGGACTGGTCGAGCCGCATCTGCATGTCGCGCGCTCGGGCAACATGAATCGCCCGAGGGTGGCTTTGACCTTCGATGCCTGCATGGGGCAGGCGGATGAGCGCATCCTGTCCACCCTGGTCCGGGAAAGGATTCCGGCGACCATCTTCGTGACGGCCCGCTGGCTCCGGAAGAATCCGCAGGCGACCGCCGTTTTTCTGCAAAACCTGGATATCTTCGACATCGAGAACCACGGCCAGAACCATGTGCCGGCGGTTGACGCTCCAACCCTGATCTACGGCATTGCCACGGCCGGGTCACCGGAAGCGGTGCGCCGGGAGGTGGCGGGCGGGGCGGATGCCATGCTGGCTGCTGGGTTTGCCGCTCCACGGTGGTTCCGCGGCTCGACCGCCAAATACGATCCCTCCGCGATACGCCAGATTCGCGATATGGGATACCGGATCGCCGGTTATTCCGTGAATGGCGATGACGGGTCCCTGCTCGGCGCCGCCGCTGCGGAAAGGCGCATCGCTGCCGCGAAGGACGGCGATGTCGTGATCGCGCACATCAACCAGCCGACGCATGCGGCGGGCGAGGGCGTGGCCCGCGCCCTGGTCGCGCTCAAGCGCAAGGGTGTGGAATTCGTCCGGCTTTCGGATGTGGACGGGATAGGGGACGACGGCACGACGCAGTGACCGGCCGGCTGCGGATCGACGTGGCGCCGGAACGCGGCGTTGAAAAGGAAGAGCCCTTCGCGGGCTCTCCCTGCTGGATCAGCGGACGATCTGGACGACCGTGCGGGTCTGCGGATCGACGATGACCCGCTGCTGGTTCACGATGGCATAGGTATATTGCGGAGCCTCCGGAACCGGCGTCAGCATGACCGACGGAGGGATGGGCTGGCCGATGGCGATCCGCTCGTGGATGACGACCGGATCTGCCGGGATCGGTGCCTGTTCGACATAGCTGACAACCCTCTGCGGCGGCGGATCGATGGCGGTGCCGGCAATGGCGCCGACCACGCCGCCGACGGCGGCTCCGACCGGACCGCCGACGATCGCGCCGGTGACGGCGCCGCCGGCCGCACCGTTGACGGTGCCCTGCTGAGCGGATGCGACGGGGGCCAGAACGCCCAGCATCGCGGCGGAAAGAATGAGGATCTTGCTGTTCATGTTCTTTCTCCTTCGGGAGTGACGGGAGGCCGGCAACGGTTTGCCGGTTTCTCACGGGTCGAGAGGATCTGTTGCGTGATGGATTTCGGCCGCCTCGACCTTCGGCACTCTCACAACGCCCAGGCTCAACGACGCCTTGGGGCGGCGCGTTCCCGTATTCGGGCTTCAGTCGGGCAGGAGGCCCGACTTCAGGCCCACCGCCGTTTGGGCCTTTGGTCCGAGCGTGGCGAGCAAAGGTCCAGGGGGGCTGAAATCATGGAACTCCGGACGTAGGATGCAATTGATCCTGAAGCATTTTTGACGGGCTTCCGTCATGGGTGGCGGCATTTGATCCCGCGCGGTCAGGACCTGTCTTTCCGTCGCCGCCAATGGAAATGCCGTGGCCGGACCGAGCTGCGGAAGCCGGATTCCTGCGCGATCATCGGCCCCTTTCAGCGCAGAACCTGCCCGCCGGTTGCCATGGCGGCCGGCGGGCCTTTTGGCCGGGGAACGGAACCATCCGGGAGATGTCCAGTTTCCCTGTAGACGGAGGATGCGGCGGCCACGGGAGCCGGCGCCGGGAGCCAGACATGTCTACATCTGGAATGTTCGTTCTGAGAGCTGCGCTCGCCCTGGTTCTCGCAACCGCGATGCCTTTCAAGCTGGCTGTCGATGCGGACGGCAGGCTCCATCTGTCCTCGTCGTCGGCTGTCGCCCAGAGCAGCAAGGGCGGCGGCGGCCGCAGCGGAAGTAACAGCGGAAGTGGTCGCGATAGCGGAAATAGCGGCGCCGGCAATAGCGGAAATGGAACCGGCGCCGGTCCCGGCAGCAGCGGAAGCGGCGGCAACAGCGGTAACGGTGCCGGCAGCAGCGAGAAATCCGCAGCGGATGATGCCGGCGGAACCGGTGCGGGTGCGGGGAGCAAGGGCACCGCGGCTGCGAGTTCAAGCCCGGCCGGGCCGGAGAGCGGTGACAAGGCGCAAGGCAGCTCCGCTCCCACCACGACGGTCGGCGCGGATGCCGGCAAGCCGTCTCCTGGCGAAGCCGTCTCCCCTGCACAGACCGGTCCGGGCAACCCGTCTTCCCCTGATCAGCCCGCCGCCGCAACCGATCCGGATGTCGAGGTCGACGTCCGCGGAAGTTCGATCACCGTGCGCCACGGCAACGGTGCGACGGAGAAAATCTCCCAGGGGCGATACGAGATGCGCGACTCGCGCTCGCGCACCATCGTCAATCGGAAGGCCACGCCTTCCGACAATTCGAGATTACGTTCGTTCGACCGTTGACCTCTGGTCGGCAGCGTCGCGAAGCGCGAGCGCGGCTTCCGTCCGGTTGGAGACTTTCAGCTTGGAGAAGATGCGGGTCATGTGGTGCTTGACCGTTTTTTCGTGAAGGTCGAGTTCCCGTGCCACGCGTTTGTTGCTGAGGCCCGATGCGACGAGGCTCAGGACCTCCTGTTCGCGGTCGGTGAGTTCGGCCATCGGATCGGGCTTTTCCGCAGTCTCGGAAGGTGCCGAAAGGCCCGCGATCAGCCGGGCCGAGAGAGCCGGCGATACGTAGCTCTCCCCGGCCGCGACGGTCCGCACCACGTCGGCAAGTCCCCGCGATCCTATGCCCTTGAGGACATAACCCTTGGCGCCGAGCCTGAGCGCGTTGGCGATGTCGTCGCTCGCTTCCGAAACGGTCAGCATGACGATCTTGAGATCCGGGCAATATTCCAGCGTTTCGCCTATCGCTTCGAGGCCGTTTCCGGGCATGGAGATGTCCATCAGCATCACATCGGGGCACAGGTCCCGGACGATGCGTATCGCATCGTCCCGCGACCCGCCTTCGCCGACCATTTCGAAATCCTCGATCTCGCCGAAGCTGCGCGTGACGCCCTCCCGGAACAAGGGGTGATCATCCACGACGGCGATCTTGATTGTTGTCATCATGCCTGCTCCATTTCCTGCACGTTCAGGGACATCCTGACCGTGGTTCCGTTTGGGGATGTGAAGATGCCGAAGGTGCCGCCAAGGCTTTCGATCCGCTCCCTGAGCCCCGCAAGCCCAAGCCCTTCCGGACGCACGGAATCCGGATCGAAGCCCGGCCCGCGGTCGGCGACCTCGATGACGACATTGCCGTTTTCGAACGTCTGCCTGACGCCCTGGGCGATGCCGCCGCCATGCCGGAAACCGTTGTTGAGGGCCTCCTGGACGAACCGGTAGATGCAGATCTTCGCGGAGGGCGAGAGCGGCTGGACGCTGTTGGACATCGACAGGACGACATCGAGCCCCGCGCGCTGGCGATGGGCGTCGACCGCACGCCTCAGGACGTCCGGAAGTTCGGCAGTCTCGATCTGCGGCAGGACGAGACCGCTGCAAATGCTGCGGATCTCATTCATGGCCTCGTCGAGCCTGGCCTTGATCGTGGAGACCTCCTTTTCCCGCGCGGTGGGCGGCGTGGCGGGGTCGGTCAGCAGCCTGCTGTCCACGCGCAGCGCGGCATAGGCCACAAGTTGCGCCGGGCCGTCGTGCAGGTCGGCCCCCAGCCGGCGCAGATAGCTTTCGTTGAGCGCGGTGGCGCGCCGCGAGGCGCGCTGGGCCCGCGCGTGGAGCGCCCTGTTCTGCGACAGCAGGTCGGAGAGTTCGGTGACGCGCTGGGTCAGCGTTTGCCGCTGGCTGTCGATGATCCGGCTGCCGCGGAAGACGATCGCCGACAGGAGCAGGAAGAAGGCAAGCGTGACGCCGGCAACCGCAAGCCAGCTTCTGAACTGCGCCTGATGGAGGCTCTGCTGGAAATCGTCCGCGATCTCGTAGAATTCCGAAACCGCGACCACCTCTCCGGACCAGGGCTGAAGAATGGGATTATAGATTTCGAGGAGCGGCTTGTCCGCCGCCTTCTCGATCTCGCTTTCGGGATCGTCGGGAGGCCCGAACCGCGCCACCATCTGGCCCGAAAATGCCGTCCTGAGATCCTCGTCCGGCGCCAGGCGCTTGCCGACCATGCCCTTGTCGGTGGCGTAGAGAACGGTCCCGTCCAGCCGCCAGAGCCGGAAGGAGATGACCTTGCCGCCGAGCGCGCCCTGGCCGAAGGTTTCGTCGAGCGCCCGGGTCGTGACGTCGTCCAGCGTCCTGCTGGTCTTCATGTCGGGAAGCAGCGGCGCAATGATGCTGTCGACGTAGAGCGCCGTCGACGCGGCGGAATTGCGGGTGACGGTGGCTTCGATGAGCCTTGTCACATAGGCGCCCACCAGCAGCGCGGCCGCAAGCGACACCAGCCCGCCGGCGATCAGGAACTGCCGGGCAAGCGATTGATTGTTCCAGCGATCGAAGATTCCGCCAAGCCGCATGAAATGGTCGTTCCGGAAGGCCCGCAGAATACGAGCCGAATGCCCGGGAACGCATGAAGGGGCAACTCGTTGCATCGCAACAGGAGAATATTTCCCCTCGTGGCATCAATGAGGCAACAGGCGAAGAGGAGCCGGACTGGCGACCTCTAAAGGCGCATCATCGAGGAAAAGATGGTGCTGCTAGAGAGATTTGAACTCTCGGCCTCTCCCTTACCAAGGGAGTGCTCTACCCCTGAGCTATAGCAGCGTTCGGTCGGCGCGGGGTTGCCGCGTCGTCGGCGAGGGGCCTATTGCCATAGCTTCACCGGGAGCGCAAGCTGCAAATTCCAAGTTCTTTCGCCGGTATCGGGGAAAACAGCGCTTTCCCTTTCGCCGGAACGGTTTTTTGGTTATGGAAAACCATGGAAGGTGATGAGGAATTGCACGATTCGCGCCCTGGAGACACGGGCGAAACCCGTGGCGACCGTGCGCGAAAGGCAGCGGCGGCACGCGAAGCGGAGCGCAAGGCGCGCGCCGCGGCGAAGCTTCGCGAAAATCTGATGCGTCGCAAATCGCAGGCGCGTGCCCGCCGGGCCGGCGAGGCTGATTCGACGGATGGATTGCCTGCCGCAAAAACGGACGAATCATCCTGATCTATTTTTCGCGGACAGGCTATCTGGATAACCCAAGGAAGCGGCGGCGGATTTCGTCGAAGGACTGAACATTCGCGCCAGCAAGGAAAAGTGAGAACTTATGGATCGCATTAGAATTTCAGGCGGCAATGAGCTGAGGGGCAGCATTCCGATTTCCGGGGCGAAGAACGCGGCTCTCCCGCTGATGATCGCGTCCCTCCTGACGAGCGATACGCTGACGCTCGAAAACGTGCCGCACCTCGCCGACGTCGAGCTCCTGATGCGTATCCTCGGCAATCACGGCGTCGATATCGCCGTCAACGGCCGCCGGGAGCGCCAGGAGGACGGTTATTCCCGGACCATCCATTTCACCTGCCGCACCATCGTCGACACGACGGCCCCCTACGAACTGGTCTCCAAGATGCGCGCCAGCTTCTGGGTCATCGGTCCGCTCGTCGCCCGCGAAGGCAAGGCCCGCGTCTCGCTGCCGGGCGGCTGCGCCATCGGCACGCGGCCTGTCGACCTCTTCCTCGAAGCGCTGCAGGCGCTCGGGGCCGAGATCGAGATCGACGGCGGCTACGTCAATGTCACGGCGCCCAAGGGCGGCCTTGTCGGCGCCCGTTATGTCTTCCCGAAGGTTTCGGTGGGCGCGACCCATGTGATGATGATGGCGGCGACGCTCGCCAAGGGCACGACGGTGATCGAGAACGCCGCCCGCGAGCCCGAGATCGTCGATCTGGCGAAATGCCTCAACGCCATGGGCGCCAGGATTTCCGGCGCCGGCACCAGGACCATAACCGTCGAGGGCGTGACGTCGCTTTCGGGCGCGCGTCATCGCGTCCTGCCGGACCGTATCGAGACCGGCACCTACGCCATGGCCGTCGCCATGACCGGCGGCGACGTGATTCTCGAAGGCACCAATGCCGAACTCCTCGAAAACGCGCTGGATACGCTGCGTATGGCCGGCGCCAACATCACCGAGACCGAAACAGGCCTGCGCGTCGTCCGCAACGGCAACGGCATTCAGCCCGTCGACGTCATGACGGAACCCTTTCCGGGCTTCCCGACCGATCTGCAGGCGCAGTTCATGGCGCTGATGACCCGTTCCTCGGGCATTTCCAACATCACCGAGACGATCTTTGAAAACCGTTTCATGCATGTGCAGGAACTTGCCCGCCTCGGCGCGAAGATTTCGCTGTCCGGCCAGACGGCCCGTGTCGAAGGCGTTCCGCGCTTGAAGGGTGCGCCGGTCATGGCGACCGACCTGCGCGCTTCGGTGTCGCTCGTCATCGCCGGCCTCGCGGCCGAAGGCGAGACCACCGTCAACCGCATCTATCATCTCGACCGCGGTTTCGAGCGGCTTGAGGAGAAGCTCACCCGCTGCGGCGCCGTGGTCGAACGCGTCAGCGGCTGACCGACAGACGGATCAGAATTTTTGATGAAGGACGGCCAGGGCGCTCCCTTGCCGTCCTTTTTTGCATTCCTATGTGAGAAGCATCCCGCTTTCTTCCCCGCCTCATTTTCCTGGTCCGGCTTCTTGTGGAGATTTCCCATGGCTGAAGTTTCGTTTTCCGTATGGTTCATAACAGGCTGCTCGACCGGCTTTGGCCGGGAACTCGCCAAACTTACCCTCGATCGTGGCTGGCCGACCGTGGTGACGGCCCGCGACAAGAGCCGCGTCGCCGATCTCACCGATGGCAGGGACAATGCGCTGGCGCTCGACCTGGACGTGACCGACATGGACCAGACCGGCAAGGCCGTCAGGGCGGCCGAGGAAAAGTTCGGCCGCATCGACGTGCTGGTGAACAATGCCGGCTACGGTTATCAGGCGGCGATCGAGGAAGGCGAGGAGGATGAGATCCGCGCCATGTTCGACGCCAATGTCTTCGGTCTTTTCGCCATGACCCGCGCCGTGCTGCCGGGCATGCGTTCGCGCCGCAAGGGCCATATCATCAACATCACGTCGCTGGCCGGGTTCATGGGGCTTCCGGGCTCCGGATATTACGCGGCCACCAAACACGCCGTCGAAGGTTTTTCCGATGCGCTGAGCCTTGAAGCGGGGCCGCTCGGCATCAAGGTCACCTGCGTCGAGCCAGGCCCCTTCCGCACCGACTGGGCCGGCCGCTCCCTGAAGCAGACCCCGGGCAGGATCGCCGACTATGCCGAAACAGCCGGCGCACGCATGGCCGCCACGTCCGGATACAGCGGCAGGCAGCCGGGCGATCCGGTGCGGGCAGGCGAGGCGATGATTGCCGCGACGGAAGCGGAAGAGGCGCCCCGCCATCTCGTCCTGGGAGCCTTCGCCTATCAGAACGTCACGAAGAAGCTGAAGGAACGGCTGGCGCAGATAGAACTTTGGGAGGAAATCAGCCTCTCCGCCGATTTTCCGAGCTGAGCCGAGAGTTGCTTCTTCAGCTTTTGCATCCTATCTCCAGACGACGAATATCTGCGTCAAGAACGCACCTCCGGATGGATAGTTGAAAGTGATGACCGAGCTGAAGCTGCTTGCCCTCGACAAGGATGATCTAGGCGTCATTTCTGCCCATATGCAGGATGCCGTGTTCAAGGTGGGCGATGTCCGCTGGTCGCCGTCGGAAAGGAACTTTTCCCTCTCCGCCAACCGTTTCGTGTGGGAAAAGGCCGGCGGGAAACGCAAGGGCTTCGAGCGGCACCGGTCCGCCCTGGTCCTGAAACGGGTCGAGGCCGTGCGCTCGACCGGAATCGACCGCGCCAGGAAGGACGACGTGCTCTCGCTACTTGCGATCACCTTCCTGCAAAAGGGCGATGGCCCGGAGGGGACCGTGGAACTGGTACTTTCCGGCGCCGCCACGATTGCGCTGGATGTCGAATGCATTGAAGTTGCTCTTGCGGATATCGGCGGCGCGTGGGAAACGGCATCGAGGCCCCGCCATCCCTGACCGGGACCGATATCGTCATCTGAGGTCCCGACCCCGGGAGGCAGGACCCTGAGCTGGAAGGAATATCCGCTTGGCAATCTGGCTGGAGCAGGCATCGCAGGATTTCGAGGCGAAGTTTTCCGCTTTTCTCTCGACCAAGCGTGAGGTTTCGGAAGATGTGAACGCCGTGGTGCGCGCCATCATCGATGACGTGCGCGCCCGGGGCGATGCCGCGCTGATCGACTATTCCTCCCGTTTCGACGGCGTAGATCTCACCAGGACCGGCATTCGCGTGAGCGAGGCGGATATCGAGGCGGCTGTCGCGGAGACCGATCCCAAGGTCCTCGACGCATTGAAGCTTGCCGCCCAGCGCATCGAGAAGCATCACGCCCGGCAGATGCCAAAGGACGATATCTACGAGGACGCGATCGGCGTCGGCCTCGGTTCCCGCTGGACGGCGATCGAGGCGGTCGGCCTCTACGTGCCGGGTGGCACGGCGAGCTATCCGAGCTCCGTCCTGATGAACGCCGTGCCGGCCAGGGTCGCCGGCGTGCCGCGTCTCGTCATGGTCGTGCCGGCAAGCGGCGGCCGGATCAATCCGGCGGTACTGGCCGCGGCGCATATTGCGGGCGTGACCGAAATCTACCGGGTGGGCGGCGCCCAGGCGGTGGCCGCGCTCGCCTACGGCACCGAGACGATCGCGCCCGTCGCCAAGATCGTCGGCCCCGGCAATGCGTATGTGGCGGCGGCAAAACGGCAGGTCTTCGGCACGGTCGGCATCGATATGATCGCCGGTCCCTCGGAGGTTCTCGTGATCGCCGACAAGGAGAACGATCCCAACTGGCTGGCGGCCGACCTGCTCGCCCAGGCCGAGCACGATGCAGGCGCCCAGTCCATTCTCGTCACGGACGATGCCGGACTTGGCAAGGCGGTGGAAGCCGCCGTCGAACGCCAGTTGAAAACGCTCTCGCGGTCGGAAACCGCCGCGGCGAGCTGGCGGGATTTCGGCGCGGTCGTTCTGGTGAAGGACCTCAGGGCGGCGTTGCCGCTCGCAAACCGCATCGCCGCCGAGCACCTGGAACTCGCCGTCGCCGACCCCGATGCGCTGATGCCGGGCATCCGCAATGCCGGCGCCATCTTCATCGGCCGCCACACGCCGGAAGTGATCGGTGATTATGTCGGCGGCTCGAACCACGTGTTGCCGACGGCGCGTTCCGCACGCTTTTCATCGGGCCTTTCGGTGCTCGATTTCGTCAAGCGGACCTCGATCCTGCGCCTCGGCCCGGATCAGCTCCGTCAGCTTGCGCCGGCCGCGATCACGCTTGCGCATTCCGAAGGGCTCGATGCCCATGCCCGTTCCGTCGCGATCCGTTTGAACGCCAGCCCGCTCAACGATGAGGACTGACGGATGGGACGAGGGGACTTCCGGCTCTCGGATGTCGTTCTGGACGACTCGATCGGACGCTCGACGCCCGACGTGGAGCATGAGCGGGCGGTCGCCATTTTCGATCTCGTGGAGGAGAATTCCTTCGAGCCGGTCGGTCACGCCGGAGGCCCGTACAGGCTCAGGCTCTCGCTGGTCGATTCCAAGCTGGTGCTCGGCATCACCACGGACAGGGGAGAGGACGTCGCCACCCATATCCTTTCGCTGACGCCCTTCCGCCGGATCATCAAGGATTACTTCATGATCTGCGAAAGCTATTACGAGGCTATCCGTTCATCCACGCCGAGCCGCATCGAAGCGATCGACATGGGCCGCCGCGGTATCCACAACGAAGGCTCGCAGACATTGATGGACCGGCTGAAGGGCAAGATACAGGTCGATTTCGATACGGCGCGGCGCCTTTTTACCCTTGTCTGCGTACTCTATTGGCGCGGCTGAACATGGAGAGCGCCTCCCCGCCCGAGACACGAAGGAAACGGCCGGGCGCCATCCTTTTCCTGTGCGGCTGGAATGCCATTCGCTCGCCGATGGCCGAAGCCATTGCAAAACGGCTTCTCCCGCCCGATATCTATATCCAGTCGGCGGGTGTGCGCTCCGGCGAACGTGATCCTTTCGTGGATGTGGTCCTGGAAGAGGTCGGCCTGTCGATCGGCCGGCACCAGCCGCGAACGCTGGAGGAGCTCGAGGACGATTTCTTCGACCTGATCGTCACGCTGACGCCCGAGGCTCATCATACCGCGCTGGAACTCACCCGTGCCAACGCGATCGATGTTGTCTACTGGCCGACGCTGGACCCGACCGCGGCGACCGGTACGCGAGATCAGATGCTGGATGCCTATCGCGACGTGCGCGACCATTTGTGGCGCCTGATCGAGGAGCGGCTTTCACGCATCAGCAGGCATCCGGCGGAGACGGCCTGAAAGACATTGAGAATCGCTTTCGAGCGAGGTTCACAAAGCAGACATGATTGTGTAGTTTCCGCGCACATTTCCGGGCGGGCGAAAACGGCTTCTCCCGCCTTTGATCAAAACACAGGAAGAAAACCCATAGATGGCTAAAGAAGAAGTCCTTGAATTTCCGGGCGTCGTGACCGAGCTCCTGCCCAACGCGACGTTCCGCGTGAAGCTTGAAAACGAACACGAGATCATTGCCCATACTGCCGGCCGCATGCGCAAGAATCGCATCCGTGTCCTTGCCGGCGACAAGGTGCTCGTCGAAATGACGCCCTACGACCTGACCAAGGGCCGCATCACCTACCGCTTCAAGTAATTGTTCTCCTTTCGCGGCAGGGTCCCCATGGCGCTGGAACAAAAGCTGATATTGGCCTCCGGTTCTCCGCGCCGTCTCGACCTTCTCAATCAGGCCGGCATCAAGCCTTCGCGGCTGATGCCCATGGATATCGACGAGACGCCGAAGAAATCCGAGCATCCGCGTTCGCTTGCGCGCAGATTGTCTACGGAGAAGGCCGAGGCGGCCCATGCGGCCGTGAACGGTGACCCGGGCTGGCGGCACAGCTACATCCTCTCCGCCGATACCGTGGTGGCGGTCGGTCGCCGTATTCTTGAAAAAACCGAATATACGGAAGAGGCCGCCTCCGCCCTGCACCTGCTCTCGGGCCGGGGGCACTGGGTCTATACCGGCATCTGCCTGGTGACCCCGGGAGGCCAGTTCCGCCAGAAGGTCGTGCAGACCAAGGTTCGCTTCAAGCGGCTTTCCACGCGCGAGATCGAGAACTATATCGCGTCGGGCGAGTGGCGCGGCAAGGCGGGCGCCTACGCGATCCAGGGCATTGCCGGCTCCTTCGTGCAGAAACTCGTCGGTTCCTACACGAATGTCGTCGGCCTGCCGCTTTACGAAGTGGCGGCGCTGCTGACGGGCGAGGGATACGACGTGGCGGCGGCATGGCCGGAAGCCTGAAAGCCTACGGACATGTGCTTTTGACCACGGGTCTCCGCCGGTAGCCGCACCACCGCGAAACAGGAGTGCTTCGATACCATGGCATCCGAACCGATCAAGACCGGCGGCAAGGTCGAGCCGCTCAGGAAAACGAGGCCTTGCCCGGAATGCGGCAAGCCGTCCTCGCGCGAACACTATCCCTTCTGTTCCGACCGTTGCCGCACGCGCGACCTGTCGCGGTGGCTGAATGGTTCCTACGCCATTCCCGTCGCGGAGGACGAGACCAAGGCAGACCGCCACGAGGAGCGCGACTGACCGGCCGACGCCGTCGCTGCCTCGCGGAACTGCTCAGCGAACAAGGTGCTCGGCTTGCCCTTGCGGTGCCGCAAGCGCACCGCGTGCGTACGTCCGGTCGCTTCCTTGTGGCGTGAGCACGGCTTCCTTGCGCGGGCCGCCCCGGCGCGACGTTTTCCCTATCTCCTTGCCGCCTGGACGTGAACCACCTGCGATCGGGCGGCGGCATCGGTACGACAGGACGATCGAAGCCGGCCGCGCGCTCCTGTTTTTGTTACGGAAATCGCGATTTTCGCAAACCTGTCAAAAAAGTGGGTTCTGGTGCTGGACATGGCCGAACAAGATGTTATAACCCCGCTCGCTTCCGGGGGAGATACCCCCGCCGGCTTCAGCCGGAAGGCTGTTGAAGCCTCGATGCCCGGATAGCTCAGTTGGTAGAGCAGCGGATTGAAAATCCGCGTGTCGGTGGTTCAAATCCGCCTCCGGGCACCATCCCCCGCCCAGTCGGACCGCACAAAATCTCCGTGGATTGTTGTTTTTTAGGATACGGTAATTTAAGGGCTCTCGGGTAACATATATCCTTCTGTCAACGAAATCGGGGAGCCATCCGTGACGTCGCAATCGCGATACATGCCCGCAATGCTGCGGAATAGAACCGCGCGTTATACTTTTCCAATGCTGCTGGTAGCCGTTATTTCGGGATGCTCGTTTGTGCCGGAGCAAAGCGTGGTAGCGTCATTGCCGGTCAAACAGGCGGCATATTCCGTACCGACGAGCGCGCCTGTCGAACGTGGGCAGGAAGTCGTTGCCCAGAGCGAGGGGAAGATCATCCAGACGAACTATCTCGGCCGTGCTCCCTATATCTGCACGCCGAGCGGTTTCGGAAGCACGTCGCGCTGCTTCCTGCGATAGGAAGCGCGCGTCGGCGTCAGGACCGTCCGATGGGGGATTGGTGCTGGCGCCGACTGGCATTGCGCAACGCCTCGTGTCGGTTCCCTCACTTGGCCTTGCCGACGGTGGCCTGGATTTTCGTCAGCCGGGGGCCGACATAGTCGCCATGCCGAAGCTTGGCGAACTCGTCGGTTGCCGCCATCGGCTGGTTCCGGAAGACGTACCACTCGCCATCGGGTTCACGCTTCTGGTAGATGACGTTTCCATCCCTGCGGTGGCTGAAGCACGTGATTGCGTTGGATGAACCGGTCTTGGCGTGCCAGTCGGCGTTGAAGCAGAGTTTGCCCGGTTCGGTGATGAACCACCGGCCGATCCCGTAGGAGGCGGCGCCGTTTTCCCTCGACCATGCGGTGAAGCGTTGCTCCCGCGGGGAAAAATAGCCCGCGCCGCTTTTCCAGATCCAGGAATTCTGGCTGTAGAGCTTTTGGATTTCCGCATTGGTCAGAGGTTTGGCCGCGTCCACGTTGACGGGGGCGGTCGGTCCGGCGGCGGATGCCGCGGTGGCGAGGCCGCCAGCCAAGGCAACAGCCAGAAGCATTCCTTGAATTTTCGACATATTACAGCTCCTTCCAGTCAATTGGTGGTTTCGCGGACAACCCGCCAGTCAGGCCGGCCGTAGCCGTTCGGCCAGGGGTAGACCTCGCGGTCGTTGAAGTAGATGACGGCGGTCAGGGCCGGGAATTCCGGATAGGGCCTGGTGACGTTTTCCGCCCAGTTCCGCACGTATGAATCGTCGCCCTCGTAACCGAGTTCGGCGACCATGATCGGCTTGCCGTAGCGCGCGACGCGCGCATATCCGGGAGCCAGGCGCTCGGAGAACGTCTGGTCGCGGCCGGTCATGTCCCGGTCGTATTTCTGCAGGCCGAAGACCGAGAGGCCGACGATGTCGACCACATCGTCACCCGGATAGAAAGCTTCGAGCCCGTTGTTGCCCTTGGGCGACCACATGAACCTGGCGTTCTTCAGATGGGTTCGGCAGACCTGCACCATGCGCCGATAGGCTTCGACGTAATCCTTGCCCTGCCAGTGCGACCAGGAGAACTGGTTGTCCGTTTCGTCCATTTCCTGCGCCCAGCGGATGATGACGGGGCTTTTCAGCGTGGCGGCGGCCGAGCAGACGGAGGCCATGTTCGCGTCGCGCGAACCGTCCAGGATGTTGTGCAGCAATTCCTGCGAGGTCAGGCGCCAGGCGGGCGACCAGGACCAGGGCTCGACCGAAATCAGCAGCGTCCGGCCGCGCGCCCGGGCATAGGTGTCGGCAAGCGTCAGCGTGGAGAGATCGACGTCTTCCCACGGCAGGAAGAGGTGCTCGATCTTGGAACTCGACGGTTCGCCGAAATCGCCATGCGGGTCGTAGGCGCCGAAGGTGGTCGACCCGGCGGTCACGATCGGTCTCTTTATCGATGTCGGGGCGGCCGTCGGTGCGTTCATTGCGAGCGACTGCGCGCCGGGAAAACCGCGCTGGCTGGTTGCCGCGAGCATGGCTCCCGACAGCAGCAGGCTGGTCAAGGACAAGGCTATTATTCTTGATGCGCTATACATTGTGCACCTCCTCCAGGCTTGGTTGCCGCCGATCCGGGTGAGCGGCATCCGTTCTCAGTTCTGGTTCCGCCGGAACGGCAATCCATCGTGGCTTGAAGACGATCACGCGCAGTGCGGCTCCGCCCTTGCCCGCCCCGGCGACCGCATAACGCTCTTCGAACAGTTGCAGGCGTCCGCTTCCCCAGGCGATTGCCTGAAGCCCGTCCTTTCCGTGCAGGCTCGTCGCAATGCCGGGAAGCGTGACGAGCGCCAGGAGCGCGGTTGCCATGACCGGGCGGTAGAAACGGGGTGCTGCGGCCATCGTGTTTTCCAGGGAATGCCGGATGACGATGACCAGCAGCAGCAGGCAATAGATCGCCGCGTTCAGGATCGTGAAAAGGTAGAACCCCTTCGGCGCCCCGACATGATCGAGGGACAGGGCGGGCAGTACGGCTGCGATCGCAAGCAGCGCATAGGGCGCCAGAACGCGCAGCGGCAGGGGATCGACTTCGGACCGGCCTTTGGGCGTGACCCTGAAATCGACGAACGAGCCCGTGCTCCAGTCGTAGACCGCCGCCAGGGTGCCGGCGACCGCCCAGGGCCAGCGGGCGAAGAGAAACAGCATGCACTCCCAGCTCAGGACCTTCGCATCGCAGGGGCGGAACGAACCGCTCGCCCGCCAGCGATAGGCCATCAGGATGAGAATGGTCGAAAGCGGCGCGAAATGCGCCAGGAAATCGAGATATGTGACAGTCGCGAAATTCCGGTCGCGGACCAGTGCGATGATCGGCATGGCGAACATCAGCAGCATGAAGAATGCGAAAAGCGGATACCAGAGCTGCGAAAAGAGGAACTGGAACTTGAGCCTGAGCGGCAGCCGGCCGACAAGGCGGGGCGAGTACCGCAGCAGCAGCATAACGAGGCTCCGCGACCACTGGAATTCCTGCGTCACCAGATCGCTGAAGGTGCTGGGCCCGTCGCCATGGGCGATCGCGTCGAGGGCGTGCACGCCGCGCCAGCCGGCGGCATTCATCATCAATGTCGTGGAATGATCTTCCGCCAGTTCCGGGCCGAGACCGCCGATTTTCCGAAGCGCCGCCGTGCGAACGGCATAATGCGATCCTATGCACAGCGGCGCCAGCCCGCCGTTGTAGCCGGCTTGCAGTGAGCCGTGCATGCTGGCCTCGGCATGGAGCCTTCCCCGCGCCGACCAGCTTTCCGAAGCGTTCTTGTCGCAAATGCTGGGCGCTGAAACATAACCCACTTGCGGATCGGCGAACGGACGCAGCATCTGGAAAAGATAGCCGGCTTCGGGAACGTGATCCGCGTCGAGCTGCGCCACGAAATCGTAGCGGACGTAGCCATAATGATCGTAGAAGAAGGCGAGGTTGCCTTCCTTGCAGCGGGTCCGGCGGGGCCACGAGGTCCTGTGGTAGTCGAGGCGTCCCTTTCGGGTGGAGACGAAAACGCCATGTCTCTTGCACCAGCCGAGGGTTTCGGCGGACGGGTCCTCGTCGGCAAGCCAGGTGTCGTGCGGGACGTCCTGCGCAAGCATCGCCTCCAGCGTCTCCCTGACGACGGGGAAGGGCTCCGACGGCGCCTTGGTCACGACCATCGCCACGCGGCTGCCTTCCGGCAGGCGAAGGGGTCCGTCCGGCCTGGCGGCCCGGTAGAAGACGATGATGAAATAAGCAGGCAGGAGGGTGATCCAGGCGAGGATCAGGCTCACGGTGATGGAGCCGAACGCGTCGATGTGATGGCGCGGCTCCAGCCACCAGATCCAGAAATAGACGAGCGCAATGGCCCACACGCCGGCCGAGGCAAGATATTCGGCCCGGCGGTATCCGGTCAGGACCGGCACGAGAAGCGGCCCGTGGGAGTTGCCCGGGTTATCCGTCGGTTTCGTGGTCGCAAGGTCGGTCACGAGCGCACCTCCAGTCCGAAGAAGGGGGCGGCGGTCCGGACGATGGTCTTCAGGTCGGAATGTCGAGGCTGGAAGCAGAGGACCTGATGCGCCTTGCCGGCATCCGCATAGAGGCTGGGCGGGTCGCCCGGCCGGCGCGGGCGCATCAGGACGGGAACTGCGCAACCGGTGACCTCCTCGACCGTTCGCAGGACCTCCCTGATGGAAAAACCGTGGCCGGTGCCGAGGTTGAAGGCGAGGTTCTCCCCGCCCTCGGCGAGGTGCCGGAAGGCCAGCACATGGGCGCGGGCGAGGTCGGAGACGTGGATATAGTCCCTTATGCAGGTTCCGTCCGGCGTGTCGTAGTCCTCGCCGAATATCTCCAGGTATGGAATTCTGCCTGCGGCGGCCAGGAGCGCCCGGGGGATCAGGTGGGTTTCCGGAACATGCCACTCGCCGAGTTCGCCCTCGGGGTCGGCGCCGCAGGCGTTGAAGTAACGCAGTGCGACGTACCGCATGCCGAAGGCGGCGGCATAGTCGGCGAGGATGTGTTCGCCGATCAGTTTCGTCTTACCGTAGGGATTGATCGGCATCTTCGGCGTGGCTTCGTCGATCGGCAGCGTGGAAGGCACGCCGTAGACGGCGCAACTCGACGAGAAGATGAAGTTGCGGAGCCCCGTCTGCCGGCAGGCGTCGACGAGCGACAGCGCGCCGCAGACATTGTTGTTGTAGTATCTGGCCGGATTCTGGACCGATTCCCCGACATAGGCCGATGCGGCGAAATGAATGACGGCATCCGGCACGTATTTCTCGATGGTTTCGATCAGGCATTGCGTGTCGAGGATGTCGCCTTCGACGAAAGGCCCCCAACGCACCGACGACAGGTTCCCCGTCGTGAGGTTGTCGTAGACGATCGGCTCGATCCCCTCCGCGCGGAGAAGTTTGGCGGTGTGGCTACCGATGTAGCCGGCACCGCCGGTGACCAGGATTCGCGGCGCGACCATCAGGTGAGCTCCTCAAGTTCGCGTGTCGACTGGGCAAGGAGATGATCGAAATACCCGATCGTTTGCAGCAGGCCGCTGGCCAGATTCACTTTCGGGCGCCAGCCGAGTTCCTGCATGGCGAGAGAGATGTCCGGGCGGCGCTGGCGGGGATCGTCTACGGGCAGCGGGCGATGGATGATCTTCGACCGCGAACCGGTGAGCCCGATCACTTTTTCCGCCAGTTCCCCGATCGTGAACTCTCCGGGATTGCCGAGATTGACCGGCCCCGTCAGCGACGACGGCGAGGCCATCATGCGGATGAAGCCGTCGATGAGGTCATCGACGAAGCAGAACGACCGGGTCTGAGAGCCGTCGCCGTATATCGTGATGTCCTCTCCCTTCAGGGCCTGGACGATGAAATTCGACACCACGCGGCCGTCGTCGGGGCGCATTCGAGGGCCGTATGTATTGAAGATACGGACGACTTTCGTCTCGACATTGTGCTTCTTGTGAAAGTCGAAGAACAAGGTTTCCGCGCAGCGCTTGCCTTCGTCGTAGCAGGAGCGCGGACCAAACGGATTGACGTTGCCCCAGTAGCTTTCGACCTGGGGGTGGACATTCGGGTCGCCATAGACTTCCGACGTGGATGCCTGGAGAATGCGGGCGCCGGTGCGGGTGGCCAGTTCCAGCAGGTTGAGCGAACCCAGCACGCAGGTCTTCGTGGTGTGGACCGGATCGGACTGATAGTGCGGAGGCGATGCCGGGCAGGCGAGGTTGTAGATTTCGTCGATTTGCAGATCGAACGGCTGCACGATGTCGTGGGCGATGGTGGTGAAGGTTTCCAGCCGCCTCAGATGGGCGATATTGCGCTGCAAGCCCGTTGAGAAATTATCGAGACAGATGACCTGGTGGCCTGCATTGAGAAGAGCTTCGCAGAGATGAGATCCCAGAAAGCCTGCACCCCCCGCAACAAGAATTCGCCTCTTCGGCTGGTTGTTGTATAGTGAATAACTTCCTTTATATGTGGTTTTCCTTGAAGAATTCGCACGAATATTGCCCAGATAGTTCACGACTACCTCCCATTTTTTGTTCGATTTTTCCTCGGGAATGAATCTGGTCACTCTTGAAAGCACCGTTTTGGGCGTTTCGTACTGAGTGAGTATTGGGTTTTCTCCGGTCTTTCGCTGGAGTTAACCAATTTCTATTTAGATACAAACATAAGTCGCAATTGTCGTTATCATCGCATCCTGAAAGTTATCGCTCCGTACATTTCTGCTTGGAAAGGAGTGGAGATAATAACTTACGGATGTGAGTTCTCGATTTCGATCTATCTGAGGATGAAATTCCGCAGGGACGATTGCCTATATGACCGGCGTTTGCACATAATTTCGCCGGATCGGATAGGTCGACGTGCTGGAGGAGCGGGATGACCAAGGAGACCGGATCGGGGAATGGCCCGACTGAAGAACCTCCGTGGCCCGCACACCTGGAGCGGCGGCGCTGGCCCCGTGAGCCGGCCACGCCGAAAGAAGCCCGTCCGAATACAGGCCCTGCGCTGGCGCCCTTGCATTTTTCGACGCACGAATTGCCGCCGGTGGAACAGTTCCAGGCCTGGCGCAGGCACATGGCCCCCCTTGTCGATGTCCACCTGCCGGATGGCAAATCCCCGGATGACGGCTTCCTGGCCGAGCAGATCGGCTGGCATCTCGGCCATATGCTCGTCGTTCAACAGCGCGTGCAGGGGCATGGCTACATCTGCGACCAGGCGATGCTGCGGTCCAGCTCGATCGACCATTGGAACGTCGGACTGTTTCGCAGCGGCCGGGCCTGGACCGAGGCCGACCGCCATGTGACGGAAATCGGCCCGGGAGAACTGTTCTTCAGGTCGCTCGGCTATCCCTATCGCGGCCGGATGACCGATTCCGCTGCCGTTCTGCTCTTTCTGCCGTATGAGCTGCTTGCCGACAATGCGGGCCTTCTCGAAGCCGCCAACAATACGATCCTTTCCGGCAGCCTGGCGGATCTGCTCGTCAGCTACATCGACGGCATGGAAGCGAATCTGGGCAACCTGACGGCCGAGGAAGTGCCGAGGATCGTGCGCACGATCGGCGACATGGCCGTTGCGTGCGTGGCGTCTTCGGCAAGGCCGGATGCGGGACAGACCCAGACCAACATGGGAATGATGGAGCGTGCCCACCGCTACATTCACCTCAACCTCCACTCGGACAATTTGACGCCGGACGCCATGTGCCGCGCGCTGGGCATTTCGCGCACGCGGCTCTATCAGCTCTTTGAATCGAGCGGCGGCGTTCTCAATTACATTCGCAAACGCCGGTTGCTGCATGCGTATGCGGACCTGAGCGATCCGGCCAACAACAGGCCGATCTCGGAGATTGCGGAGGCTGCGGGTTTCGATGTCGCCGCCAATTTCACGCGCGCCTTCAGCCATGAGTTCGGAGCCAGCCCTCGTGAGATCCGAAGGGCGGTGGGAGCGGAACGCGTGGCGAGCCCGCCCGCTCCCCCGACACAGCATCAGGGGACGACCATCGGCGATTGGCTGGTGCATTTCCAATGAGAGCGAGGATCGTCGGGCTCTTCCCGATAGCTGCGGGTTGCTTCCACCGCCGGCGCTCCCTCGGGTGACGGCATAGAAGCTCGCCGGGCCGGCCGCGGCGCGCAACGCCGCAAGTCTGTGCGCTTTTGATCTCCTGTATGGTCCGAACATCTTTATTTTAGGAGGCGCTATTATTGCTGCGCACGCGGCATTGACCGCGGCACATCTTGCGATACTTCTTGGTTAAGGACGGATTGGCGGCCAAAATTGAAGTATATCAAAGTCAAGCAGTCGCAGATGGATTAATGGGTGTCTTTTAAACGGACGCAACGGAAGGGGATTGAAGGATGCCGGACGCCGATGCGACAGTACCTATCTCTATAGAAAACCATCTGTTCGCCGATACTGACGAGCTTGTCTCTCTTTATGACGAAAGTTTCCATCTCACCGAATGCTCGGCGCGCCACCGGCAGACCTATGCGGTCGACTCGCTGGTCGATGCGACCCTCTGGCACGTCTATCCCGAACTGCTGGCTCCCGCGACGAAGTCCGCGGTCGAATTCGTGCTCGCAAGCGGAGTGCCCCGAACCGTCGGGATCGTAAACTCGAAGACGGAAGATCGACGCACCCTCGTTATTTTCCGCAGCCCTCGCGGCATCGGCATTGCCGAGGCGGAGAGCAGCTCCAGTTTCCAGGGGACCTATAGTCAGACCGAAAACGACCGCGCGCTCCTTCTTCATCAGGCGACCCACGACGTCTTGACCGGATTGCCGAACCGGCGGCAATTCAGCGACCAGCTGCGCAGTGCCCTGGCATCCAACGGGGGCAAGCTCGCCCTCATGCAAATCGATCTCGACGACTTCAAGCCGGTCAACGACACCTTGGGCCACGGCGCCGGCGACACCGTTCTCAAGATGGCTGCGGAACGAATAAGAAGCGTGCTCGGAGAGCACGAATTCGCTTACCGGCTGGCCGGTGACGAGTTCGCGGTCATTCAACGCGGGGCCGACCAGCCCAAGGAGGCGGAACGGCTCGCCGAAGCGCTCGTCGGCCTTTTCAAGGAACCGTTCACCGTCGACGGCATCAATGTCTTTGTCGGGGCAAGCGTCGGAATTGCGGTCGCCCCGGCGGACGGGAACGAGTTCGAGCAGCTGATGAAGGCCGCGGACATCGCCCTGTATGCGGCAAAGAAAGATGGACGCCGCAGGGCAAGGACGTTTACCCGCTCCATGCTCATGGATCTGGAGCAGCGGGAGACGCTGCGCCGCAGCTTGCGGACCGCCCTTCGGGAAGGCCAGTTCTTCCTCGAATACCAACCGCTTCTGAGGCCCCCTTTTTCCATCGCCGGCTTCGAGGCGCTTCTGCGATGGCGTCATCCGCTGGTGGGCATCATCCCGCCCGGCGTATTCATTCCCATGGCCGAGGCGGATGGCCTGATGAGCGAAATCGGCCAATGGACCCTCGAACAGGCCTGCCGAGCCGCGATGTCCTGGCCGTCCCATTTTACCGTTGCGGTCAACCTCTCCCCCGCGGAGTTCCTGCACGCAGGTCTGACGGATCGCATCGCCCAGACCCTGGACCTCGTCGGCATTCGCGCCGACCGGCTGGAGCTGGAAATCACCGAATCCGTGCTCCTGGAGCGGACGATCAACAATCTCGATACGCTTAACACGCTGAAGATGCTGGGTGTCCAGATATCGCTGGATGATTTCGGGACGTACTATTCGTCTCTCAGCTACCTGAAGAATTTTCCTTTCGATACGATCAAGATCGACCAGTATTTCATCAAGGATCTGGAAGGCGACAAGAAAAGCCAGACGATCGTCAAGTCGATCATCGCTCTGGCGCACGGACTGGGAATGAACGTCACCGCCGAGGGCGTGGAGACCGCCGGGCAGGCCGCCTGGCTCAACAAGGCGGCATGTGACCGGCTGCAGGGGTATTTCCTGAGCGACTCGATGCCCGCGGAGAAAATCGGCGCGTTCCTGGCCGAATTCTCGACGACCGTTCCGCCGAAAGGGTTCCCGGCGCCGAGGCGAACGCGGCCTTTGCATCCCTACCGCATGTGAGCGTCAAATCGTCCGGACAGTTTTCGAATGTCCTGGAGCTACGGGAAGGAGGAAGCGGCATGGGAGCGGTCAGCGAGGAGCCGGTGAAGGCAGCCTTCGAGCCTCTGCTTCAGTTCGAGATGGACATGAGGACATTTCTGTCCGATTGGCAGCACTGCGATCAACTGTCCACCTTCGTGGCGCGGATGATCAGCCACAACCGCACGGACCCGATCAGGCACTCGAATTTCTTCTCGTTTGCCCTCAATGAGCTTCTGGAAGTGTCGTTCCGGGGAGGCGCGCCCGAGGGCCGGATATATTGCACCGCCTACCGGCTCGACTCGACGGAGCGATTGAAGCTCAGCTTCACCTGTCTGCCCGGGCAGGAGGAGTTCTATCGCGAGGCGGTGTCGAAGACCCACGGGGAAGATGCTGTCGCCCGCTATCTCGGCGCCATTTCGACCGAACTCGCGCCGGACAGGGAAGTCGTTCTCCTCGATCTGGCCATCAACTTCGACGCCGACGTTCGCCTCGAAAGCTGCACGCCGGACTCGATAACCTTCGTCGTCGATCTTCCGCTTGAAGGAACGATAAGTTGAACACAACCGTCTTTTCAGCACCGTTCAATGCGGAGTTCGACGTCAACAGCCAGGAATTCTCCCTGGCCGGCGTGATCCGGCCGCGCTCGGTGGACGAGATCGCGGCAAGCATTTCCATGCTCAGGACGGCGATCGACGATGTGCGAGGGGTTCTCTACATCAATGTGAAACGTCTCGTTCAGATGAACAACATCGCCTTTCAGGCCTTCGCGCGCGTTATCCTCGACGCTTGCCGGGCGAGGTCCGATCTTCGTTTCGTGGTGGTGACGTCAAGCGTCGTCGGCTGGACCGAACGGATGTTCGCGCATCTGAACACGATCGAACCGCAGGTGACCGTGGAAGTCTACGATTCCAAGTTCTATCCCGGCCAGAGCTTCGTCGAGGATACGAGCTTCATTCCGATCCTGCGCACGCAGACCAAGATGACCTGGCGTCACGAACGCAAGATCCTTCCCCGTCATGGCATGCGTCCGGGGATCGTGATGGCCGATATCTGCTGCGGCATCGGCGATTTCGCCATGTTCGTCAAAAGGGAGTTTCAGCCGACGCGGATCGTGGCGCTCGATCATTCGAAGGCAAGTCTCGCCTATGCGCGCGAAACGGCGACCCGCTTCGGCATTGCCGATATCGAATATACCTATGGCGACGCATCTGAAATGCTGCTTGAGGACAACCAGTTCGACTTCGTGACCTGCCGCCATTCGCTGCAGATATTCAATCGCCCGAACGTGCTTCTGAAGGAGCTTTATCGAATCTGCAAACCGGGCGGACGGGTGTATATAACCAACGAGAAGAACTCGCACTGCCTGGGAGAACCCCGGTCGCAAAGCATTCAGTGGACCTATAACGAAGTCGCCAAACTGTTCAGCCACTTCGAGATGGACGTGGAACTTGGCCCGAAGAGCCGCCGGTATCTTGCCGATGCCGGCTTTGACGATATCCTCCTCGAGTCGTTCATGGTCACCAACCTCGACGGGGACCCGCAGGACTTCGCCGACATCATCGCCGCCTGGGAAAACGTCTATGCCGGAGAAATGGCCGTGAAACGTGGTGATCCTCCTGAATTCATCGAGCGTTTCCGCCAGGGCTTCCAGGATCACGTCTTTGCGGCCCTTCATCCCAGGGGCTATGCCGGCTGGCCGATCTGGGCGGCGTCCGGACGCAAGCCGCCATGAGCACCCCCGGTCAACAGATCGCCCGTTTTGGCCTGAACTCGTTCCGCGCGAAATTCGTTCTCGTCGTCGGAAGCGCGGTGCTTTTCGACCTGCTGGTCACCGGAGGTCTGGCGCTCTGGAATGTGCAGCGGCTTTCCCGCGATGCGACCGCCGAAGTCGGCCAGGGCCTGGAACAGGCCAATCAGGGTTACATTCGCTCCTACGCGGAAACCACGGCCGAGCACGTCAATCTGCTGCTGAACCAGGTCCATTCCGATGTGGGCACACTGGCCGGCGTCCTTCAGGCGCAGATCGACCGCCCCTTGAGGGAAACGCAGATCGGCGAGGCGATGGCCCGCGGTTCCCCGAGCGCCGTCGATGTCGTCTACGACGCGAAGGGAGGATGGGCCCAGAACCTGCCCGGGCCGCCCTCGGTCGTCAGCGTCTGGGGATATCTTCTGGGGCCCGATCACCTGCCATTGTCCGACGTGCAGAAGGATATCGAGAACAGTACGGTCCTCGACCTCGTTGCGCCCAGTCTCCTGTCGGACGGCCTGTCGAAGCTGCAGATGTACTATATCGGCCCGAAGGAGCGCCCGATCTTCAGGACGGCTCCCTATACGGATCAGGCGCAGACCTTCGACAAGCTCTATCCCGGGCACAACAGTGCGGAGTTCTGGACCTTCTTTTTTCCCGGCCTTTACGAGTCGTGGGAGGAATGGGGCCGGTATCCGGAGCGTCGCCCGGTCAACAACGACGTCACGCAAACAGCGCCCTATACCGATGCAATCACCGGCAAGCTCATCGTGAGTTTCTTCCAGCCGCTCTGGTCCCGCGACCGTACGAAGGTCGCAGGCGCCGCCGGAACGGATATCACCCTCGACCAGTTGGCCGAAATCGTCGAGAACGTCAAAGTCGCCGATAACGGTTTCGGGTTCCTGGCCATGTCGGACGGCAACGTCGTCGCCATCAATCCGACCGGCGAAAAGATCATCGGCCTCCAGGCGTCGAGCAATCAGGGCGGCGAGGGCGTGACCGGCCTCAACCGTTCGCTGAGAAGAAGCCTGCAACCGGAGATCGCGCAACTACCGCTGGGGGAAGACGGGTTGTTGCGGCATATCCTCCTCGATGAAAATGGAGAGAAGGTTCCTTATCTCGTCGTCCTGAAACAGTTGCAGCCGACGAACCTGTGGATTTCGGGACCTGTGCGGCGGGAGGCCATGCTGCTCGGCATCGTTGTGCCGGAACGGGAGATCTATGCTTCCCTGTTTGCCGCCCAGGCCGGAATTTCACAGGCGACGAACCGGATTCTGATCTACCAGATTCTGGCGCTTCTCGTATCCCTGTGCTTCGTCATCGGCGCGGTCTTTGCCATTTCCAAGCGCATAACCAGGGGCATCAGCTCGCTTGCCGATGCCGCCCAGCGCATTCAGGCCAAGGATTATTCCGTCAGGGTCGACATCCCGACGCACGACGAGGTCGGGGAGGCGGGAATAGCCTTCAATCGCATGGCGGAGCAGATCAGTTTCCATACGGAAAATCTCGAACAGCTTGTCGAGGACAGGACGAAGGAGATCGAGGATGCGAACCTGCAAATCTCTGCCCTGAACCAGAAGCTGCGCAGCGAAAACCTGCGCCTTGGCGCGGAGCTTGCCGTCGCGCGCCGCATTCAGATGATGGTCCTTCCCAAGGCCGGCGAGCTGGAAGAGATTTCGGACCTGGAGATCGCGGCCTACATGCGGCCCGCCGACGAGGTCGGGGGCGATTATTACGATGTCCTGAGGGACGGGACGAGGCTGAAGATCGGCATCGGCGACGTCACCGGACACGGTCTGGAAAGCGGCGTCCTGATGCTGATGGTCCAGTCGATCGCGCGGGCCTTGCAGGAAGCCGGCGAAATGGAGCCCTCGCAGTTCCTGAACAGGGTGAACCGCGCCATCTACAAGAACCTCGTCAGGACCAGCACCAACAAGCACCTTTCCCTCGCCTTCCTGGATTATGACGGCAGGCGCCTCACGCTTTCGGGCCAGCACGAGGAACTGATCGTCGTCCGCAAATTCGGAGAGGTGGAGCGGATCGACACGCTCGATCTTGGCCTGCCGATCGGGCTGGAGCCGGATATTTCTTCGTTCGTGGCAACGCGCGAAGTCTCATTCGATCGCGACGACATGATCATTCTCCACACTGACGGCGTGACCGAGGCCGAGAACCGCAACGGCGAGCTCTTCGGCATCGAGCGGCTGTGCGAAAGTGCCGGCCAACGGTACGGCCTGAGCGCCGAGGATGTCAAAACCGGGATTATCGAGGACCTGATGGCCCATATCGGCACGCAGAAGATCCATGACGACATCACGCTCGTGGTCATGAGGCACAGGTGAGCGAATGACGACTTTGTACGGTTTGGAAGATCTGGCGATCGGAGCAGGCGGAAATACCACGAGGCTCTGCCTCTTCGAAGGCCCCCTGGACCTCAGCTGGAAACACTGCGCGATCACGTCGGATTTCGTCGCCGAATTCGTTGCCCTGCGCTACCGCGCGTCCCGCAGCCTCTACAGGGAGGTGCGGCACAATGTCGGTTACCTGACGAATGAGCTTATCGAGAACGCGGTGAAGTTCCGCGCCGCCGGCGAAGTCGTCGTGGAGGCTTCGGTCGAGGACAATGTCTTCCGGGCGAAGGTCTCCAATCTCATCGACGGGGAGCCCGCCATGCGGTTCCAGCATCTGCTGTCGGAAATCACCACGGGGGACCCGGGCGAACTGCTCATAAGGCGGATCGAGGCAAATGCGACCGGCACGAACGCAAACGGTTCGGGCCTTGGACTTCTGACCCTCATGAGTGATTATGGCGCTCGCTTCGCATGGGTTTTCGGGTCCGGGGAACCGGACGGCAAGGTTCCGCTGGAAACCTATGCGTCTATCGCGGTTCCAGATATTTCGAATTGAGGGGGGCAACATGGAAATCAAGGAAGATGAATATCGCGTTTGGTCGGAAGGGACGGAAGTCTACTTCGATGGTTCCATGCGCCTGCCGAACACAGAGGCCTATGCGCCGATCTTTTCCCTTGTCATGGGCATTCTCGAAACCGATCCGGATCGCGTGACCGTGGACCTTACCGGATTGCAGTTCCTCAATTCGTCGGGAATCAACCTCCTCGCCAAGCTTACGATCGAAGTGCGTAACAGACCGGACGTCCAGTTCACGGTGCGTGGAAGCTCGGAATATCCCTGGCAGTCGAAATCCCTTCCGAACCTCAAGAAGCTGCATCCGGGGGTCGATCTCCAGCTTAGCTGATGGGGCCTCCCGATCGCCTGCGGGAGGACTACTTCACCGCGCCCGCCGTCATGCCGTTGATGAACTGCCGCGACAGGATGATGTAGACGATGATGACCGGTGCGGAGGAAAGCATCAGGCCGGCGAACAGGACGCCCCAGTCCGTGGTATATTCGCCCATGAAGGTCGTGAGCCCCTGCGGCAGCGTCTTGAGATTGTCCTTCTGGATGAAGATCAGGGGAAAGAAGAAGTCGTTCCAGATGGGCACGACATTCTGGATGCCGGAAATCACCAGGGCCGGACGAACCAGGGGCAGCATGATCGACCACATGATGCGTGGTTCGCTGGCCCCGTCCATGCGCGCCGCATCCTCCAGTTCGTTCGGCAGCGTGCGGATGAACCCCGTCATGATGAACACGGTCGTCGGCAGGCCCATGGCGACATAGATAAGGATCAGCGAGAGCTGCGTGTTGAGGATGCCGAGGTCGCGCATCAGGATGAAGAGCGGGATGATCGCGAGCTTCAGCGGCAGCGTGAGCCCCGCCAGGAAGAACATCAGCACGAAGCTCGCACCCCAGAACCGGTATCTCGCGATCCCGTAGGCCGCCATCGTCCCGAGCGTCAGGATGATGGCGATCGCCGAGCCAGTCACGATGACCGAATTGAGGAGATAGCGCAGGAAGTTGGTCTCGCTCCAGATCTTGACGATGTTGCCGACGTTCGAGAAATCCGGGATCGAAAAGGGCGACTGGAAGATCTGCGCGTTCGTCTTGAATGCCGCGAAGAACATGATGACGATGGGCGCCAGCATCACCACCGTATTCGCGATCAGGATGATCTGGATAAGGCCGTCGCGGCCGAGCGCGGATAAAATCCCCCGGCGGTCATAATAGCTTTCGGCGGCAGCGCTCATATCTGGATCTCTCTGGCCCGCAGCTTGAAGGTGATGAAGCCGGCCACGATGGCGATGAAGAGGAAGATGAGGACGGCGAGCGCACTGCCGGCGCCGAAATCCTGCGACGCGCCTGCCTGGTTGCCGAACGCCGTCCGGTAGAAATAAAGCCCCAGGACATCGGTCGCGCCATGCGGGGAGCCGTCGAGGCCGGCCATCACGTAGGGAAGTTCGAACCAGTTGAAGCTGCCGACGAAGAGCAGCGTGAAGACGACGGTCGCGCTCGGCGCCACCAGCGGCCAGACGATCTTGCTGATCTTGACCCACTCGCTTTCCGTCTCCATCCGGACCGCATCGAGGATTTCGCCCGGAATGCGCTGCATGCCGGCGAGAAAGACCAGCGTCGGGAAACCCACCATGTGCCAGGCATTGGCGATGACCAGCGCCCACAGCGCCGTGGAATCCTGCCCGAGCCAGGGCTGGGCAAGGCCGCCAAGCCCGATGCCGCGCAACGAGATGTTGACGACGCCGAACAGCGGATGAAGGAAGAGCTTCCAGAGAAAACCGACGATGATCGTCGAAAGCACGACCGGGAGGAAGACCGAGACCCGATGGAATGCGGCGCCGGGCAGTTCCCGCCAGAGGCAGTAGGCGAGCAGGAAGCCGACGCCGTTCTGGAGCACCATGAGGGCGAAGAAGACCAGGACGTTGTGGAGGAACGCGTTGACGGTCCATTCGGTATAGGGCTGCGTGAACAACACCTTGTAGAAATTTGCGAAGCCGACGAATTCGCCCCGCGCCAGCCCGTGCCATTGGAAAAAGGCATAGGCGAAGGCCGAAGCGATAGGATAGACGACGAACAGTGCGACGAAGGCGAGCGGCGGCACGACAAGCGCCGTAATCCACAGTCGTCGCGCCAGCAGGGGCGATCCGGGCATCACAGGTCTCTTCAGGTTAGGGGAGGGGCAGCCTCATGCTTTTCGCAGGCCCGTCCGGAAAATCATCCGTCCGTCAAGCCGCGGGCCGCCCCTTCGTTTGGATCACTTCTTGAACGGCGCGTACCAGTTGGCAAGTCCCGTCGTCAGGTTCTTGCCGACCTCTTCCGGTGTGGCCTTGTTGCCGAGCAGTTTCTGGATTTCTCCCTGCAGCAGCACGGAGCCCGACGGCTCGCCGAAACGGAAGTGCACGAGCATGATGTAGGGGATCGAATGCTTGTTGAGTTCCGCCACCTCGCCCAGGAGCTCGTTCTTGAACGTGACGCCCGGCACTGCCGAGATGTTGTTCAGGTTGTCCGCGAACATCTGGCCGAATTCCTGGCTGGCGAGGAAGTTCACGAACTTGAGCGCCGCCTCCTTGTGAGCCGTCTTGGCGTTGACCGCATAGCCGCCGTCGAAATACTGCGCGACGAGCTTCTCATCCCCCGCCTTCGGCCCCGGCGTTGCAAAAATGCCGAGCTTGATATCCGGGTTCTGCTTCCTGAAATTCGAAAGCTCATAGGAACCGCCGACGAACATGCCCGCCATGCCGGATGAGAAGAGCTGCTGGGCGGAAGCATAGTCGAGGCCGATGAAACCGTCGGGGAAGTATTTGGTGATTTCCTTGAGCTTGGTGAGCGCCTCGACATAACGCTTGTCGGTAAAATCGGCCTTGCCGGCCATCAGGTCGTCATAGAAGGCGCGGCCCATGATCGAGGAGGCGATACCGCCGACGATGACTTCGTTCTGCCATGCGGTGGCGGTGCCGTTCGCGAACGGCATGACCCCGGCGGCCTTCAGCTTTTCGGATGCCTGGACCAGCTCATCCCAGGTCTGTGGCTCGCCGATGCCGTTCTTGTCGAAGACGTCCTTGTTGTAGATCACCAGCATCGTCTGGCTGGCGAAGGGCACGGCATAGGTCGTCTTGTTGGAGCGCATGCTCTCGGCCGCCAGCGCCGGCGGCGCGAACGAGGCGAGGGCCGGCACGTTGGACTTGTCGAGCGGCAGCAGATAACCCCCACTCGCGACCGTCTCGAGGCCGCCATACGCCCGGGCGAACATGACGTCCGGGCCGGAACCGCCGGCCAGCGCCGTCGACAGGATGGTGTTGTAGTTCGTGGCCTCGAACGCCTCGAACTTGACCGTGATGCCCGGGTTCTTCGCTTCGAACGCGTCGATGAATTTCTCGTACTGCGCCTTGTCTTCTTGGCGCCAGCTCCAGAAGGTCAATTCCTGCGCCATCGCCGGCAATGCCGTGGCAAGCGCTCCCAGAGCGGCGATCGTGCTCAAAACTAGCTTTTTCATCTGGTTCCTTCCTCTTTGGTATTTTTAGGAGACGACATCGGTTTTCAGGCCGCCAACCTCTCCCGCGTTGTCCGGCTGAAATAATGGACCGCTTCCGGGGCGACGTTGACGGTGACGGGCGTATCCGGTCTGAGATCGATCCCGTCGGGCGATCGGACGCTGACGAGGGTGCCGTCGCCGAGCCTCACGTAGACATAGGTATTGTCGCCCAGATACTCGGTATAGACGACGTTGCCGCGGAAACCGTCGGCCGTTTCGTCGGCGAGGACGGTGAGCGCGTCCGGCCGGACGCCGATGACCAGTTCGCGCTCATCCGAAGCGGGAGGACGACCGATCGCGACGGAGCCCGATCCGGCAAGCCCGAGGCGGCTGCCGTCTCGTTCGACGTCGAGAAGCGCCATGCGCGGCGAGCCGATGAAGGTGGCCACGAAAGTGTTGGCGGGCTTCTCGTAGAGCTCCCGCGGACTTCCGAACTGTTCCACCCTGCCGTTGTTCATCACGACGATGCGGTCGGCCAGCGTCATGGCTTCCACCTGGTCATGGGTGACGTAGATCGTCGTGCCGCCGATCTCCCGATGCAGGCGGGCGATCTCCAGGCGCACGTCGGAACGCAATGCCGCGTCGAGATTGGAAAGGGGCTCGTCCAGAAGCAGCACCTTCGGCTTTCTCACGAGGGCACGGCCGATCGCGACGCGCTGCCGCTGGCCGCCGGACAGTTCCCTCGGCTTGCGCTTGAGCAGGGGCTCGAGCCGCAGCATCCTGGCGGCCTCGTCGATGCGCCGGTCGATCTCGGCCTTGTCCAGCCCCATCAGGCGTGCGCCGAAGGCCATGTTCTCGTAGACATCCATGTGCGGATAAAGAGCATAGGACTGGAAGACCATGGCGATCCCGCGCCGCGAGGGAACCACGTCGTTCATCCGGCGGTCGTCGACGCGGAATTCACCTGCGCTGATCGTGTCGAGGCCCGCGATCAGCCGGAGCAGGGTGGATTTGCCGCATCCCGAAGGCCCGACGAAGACGATGAATTCCTTGTCGGAAATTTCCAGGTCTATGCCATGCAGCACATCGACGGCGTTGAAGCTCTTCTTGATGCCGCTCAGGGTCATTCTCGCCATGCCGGAACTCTGTCCTCTTCAATTCAAAGGCTGATCGGCGGCAAGCGCCTCAAGCATCGCAGCCGTCGCGACGGGATCGTGATGAAGGATGCAATGCTGCCATCCGACCTGCCGCGCGGCGATGATATTGTCTTCGATGTCGTCGACATAGAAGACATCCTTCTCCGGGCATCCCTCGGCCCTGGAGACTTCCTGGAAAATCCTGTGATCGGGTTTCTCCAGGCCCATTTCCTGGGAAAGATACTCCTGGTCGAAATAGCCGTGTCCCAGAAGGCGCTCGTTGATATGGCGCCAGTGAATGGCCTGGTTGTTGCTCAGGCATACGACGCGATGACGTTGCCTCAGTCGGCGGACGAAGTCTATGAACTCTCCGTACCCTTCGCCGACATAGGCGTATTCGGCTTCATAGACACTCTCGGAGGGGACGCCGAAGATATCGGCAAGGGTTCGCACATATTCCGGTTCCGTGGAGCGGCCGAGCCGGAAGTCACGGAAGACCGCTTCGGGAACGTCGCCATATCCGGGGAAAAGGCCATTATCCCGCGCTTGCGAGATCGCCCGGTCGCGCGACGCCGGGTCAAGCTTCACGAAAACGCCGCCGATATCAAAGATGAAGAGTTTTTCTCGTTTCTTCATATCCGGTTTCCAGCGTTCTCCCTTGTTCCTCGCTGTTCACAACCTATTAGATAATTCCGATCTGTCAATTAATATTGGAATTTTTTATTCGTATGCAATATTTTCAACACCCTAGCAAGGTGACTTTGTATCTTGGTGCGGAACGTCCTGTTCGTGAGGCACGAAGCAGGACGATTCCTGATCTGCCGACTCCACCGGTCCCTATGGGACGTCACCTGCATGTGGAATAAGGTCGTAGGGGTGATTATCGAAAGGGCGGTCGAACAGGCTCTCACATAAAGCAGGCACTGCATCACGCGATAGGAATATAAAATTCTTATATCTTGAGGGATTGGGAATTTTTTATCATTTCCATTCCGCCGCGATCCATCGACGGGACGCAGAGGGGGAAGCCTGCAATGCCTGAATAGGACAAGACAAGTCGCCATCCGCCGTTTATGGATAGGCCGCGATGGGTGGTGAGACCGGCTTCTGGAATGGATCGACAGTTTTTCGATAGAAGTTCGGTGGAAGTCGCGCGCGATCTGGTTGGCGCCGGGCTTGATATCACAGGGGCTGGCGGGGTGATCGTCGAGACCGAGGCTTATGAGCCGGACGATCCGGCTTCTCACAGTTTCCGGGGACCGACCCCCAGGAATGCGGTGATGTTCGGGCCTCCTGCCCATGCCTATGTGTATCGTTCCTACGGCATTCACTGGTGCCTGAACTTCGTCTGCCGGCCGGGCAGCGCGGTGCTGATCAGGGCGCTGCAGCCCGTCAGGGGCATAGCCGAAATGGAAAGCCGCCGGGGCCGTGCCGATCCTCTGCTTCTATGCTCCGGCCCCGGGCGTGTCTGTCAGGCCCTTGGCGTGACCGTCGAGCATAACGGCCTGTCCCTGCTGGAGCCGCCATTCGAACTGTCCCTGCCGCAAACGCCGCCGCTGATCGTCATCGGCCGGCGCATCGGTATTTCCCAGGCCGTGGACCTGCCCTGGCGTTTCGGGCTTTCCGGTTCGTTGCACGTCAGCCGGAAATTCACCGGAAAGGGTGGTCTCGCACCGTAGGGAGCTATTCGTTGCGGCCGAGCAGTGAGAGCAGCCCGCCCGTGGCAAGACCGAGCAGGATGCCGCCGGCGGCGAGCAGCAATGCATAGGACATGATGTTGTCCGACAGCCAGTTGGCGGCGATCAGGCGCGCATTCTCCAGCGAGAAAGGCTGTGTCGGCACGAAGCGGAACCGGTTGACCGGCACGTCGCTCGGCTCCTTGCCGTCGCCTTCATAGACCATGATGCGCCCCTTGAGCCTGTCCCATTCGGCGTGGGCTGCGAACGTCCGCATGCCCTTGGCGAGCGAGGCGGCGTCGGGAGAGATGACGGCGGTCCAGGTGCCGACCTCGGTCGGGTCGCTTTGCTGCGCGATGATCAGCTCCGCCGTCCGCGGCGGCCTGTAGAGCTCTTCTGTCGCTGGAGCGAAGCGCAGCATTCCCAGGGAAAGGTCGAAATTGTCTTTCGCCCAGTCGCTGAGCGTCGAGAATTGTCGGCGGATGAAGGTGTTGCCGGATCGTTGCTGCCAGTCCTGCAGCGTCAGGGTGGAACCGCCCGAATTCTTGGGGGTGCTGCCCGAAGGCGTCCAGCTGTTGCGGCTTTCCGGATCGACCTTGAGCTGCGCCAGGACGTTGGCCGGGAATTCCGAGATGGAGCCGACGAAAAGCGCGTTCACGCCGGAGACCCGCGTTGCCGATATGCTGACGTCGACGGGAAGGACGTAGTGGGAAGCCATCGCCATCTTGCCGAGGAATGTCGCTGCGGCGGAAAGCGTCGGTTCATCGATCCGCCCGAGGAATAAGGAGATCGGGTCCGTACTGGTCCGGTAGGGAAAGCCGGTGCCGGCCGTGGCGGCGAGATTGGGTATCTGGGCGATACGGGCGAAATTCGGCATCTGAAACTGCGAAGTGCCGAATATGGCGAACCGCGCCTTGGTGTCGGCCGTGGAGCCGGGTGGGCAGACGGCGTCCTGCTTGGACAGAAGGCTGGCTTCGATATCGATCGTGTTCACACCCGGCTTGAAATGCCGCAGGGTGAGCTTGATCGGCAGATGCCGCAGCACGGCTCCTCCATAGGAGGAGATCGGCACGGTGGAGGCTATGTTGCCGTTGACGAAAATGTCGATATGGCTGCCCGGCTGGACGTCGGACGTATAGGCTGCGTCAAGGAAGATACGGGCCTCGCCATAGGCGTTGGCGTAGAAGTCCGACGGCACGCCGATGGTGAAACCGGTGCGGAACAGCCGGCCGGAGAATTCCTTGCTTTCGATGCCGAGCTGCGTGAAGTCGAGCAATGCGTTGGAATAGAGGAAAGGCGTGTCGATACCGCGCGACGACTGCGTCGAAAGCGTCTCGCGCCTTTGTGTCGCCGTACCGCTCGTGGAGGCGACGAAGCTGTTGACCAGACCTTCCAGCGCCGGCCAGGTTGGCCCGGAAAGAACGAAGGCCGAGGCGCCGGCGCTGCCCGGATAATCGGTGAAGCTCGCCACCGCTGCGTTGGCGGCCGCGGGCGTCAGGGCGGGCAGCAACGGCCGCAATTCATCCTGGGTCCCGATGAAGACCGTGAGCTCGCCGGGTTCCGGCAACGCGCTCGGCGCCTTTTCGAATGTGAAGGATTGGTTGGGCATGCCGCCCATCAACGCAAGACCTTGGGCAAGCCGCATCAGGACATCGGTCGCGCCAAGCTGGTCGAGGGCCGGCACGATCAGCCGGAAACGGGTGTTGCCCTCGTTGTCGGCGCCCACGGCGCGGATGTCGTCCAGGCGCGAAAACCGGTTCATGCCGGCCGTCGCGAATGAAAGGAACGTCCGCCGGGGATCGATATCCGTCCACAGTTCGAACGTCGATTCAATCGTGCAGTCGGTGCGGTGGCGCTGGTCCGCGCGGAAGCGGATGAGGTTGACGCCCGCCTTCAGCGCACCGGCCGGGATATCCACGACACGGTCGCTGGCCCGATCCGGCGAATTGATCGGATTGCTGTAGACCGATACGTCGTTGACGGTGACGGCGAGATGCGAGGCCTCCGGGGCGACCATGATCGAGTTCTGATAGCCGATATGGAGCCTGACCGGGGCGGCGGCCTGTTCCGGGGTCAGATAGACCGACCAGGAGCGTTGCTCGGTCTCGCCGTTCAGCCGCAGGCTTTTCTCGGGCACGAGGTAGCGCCGCGAGGCGAGTTCGGCGGGAGAGGCGGCCTGTTGCTGCTGGGCACGGGACGCCGGCTGTGCCTCCGGCGAAGGCGCGGCCGGTTGCGGAGCGGCGGGAACCGGCCCCGGATTGAAGGGGGAGCCGGGTGTTGTCGTTTGTGCCGGAGCGGGAGGAGCAGGTGGTTGCGCGCGCGGAGCGGGCGCCCCGGCCGGAGGCGCAAAGGGCGGCAGGTTTTCGCGCGTCCGCTCCTGATTCATGTCGAAGGGAGCGGTCGTCTGGGCAACCGCCGTGCCGACGGGTAGAAGAAGAAGCGCGAGTGCGAGTGCTCTTTTCATCATGCCGGCCTATCTCCCAGCGCCTGCTGCCTTGTCGCGCCCGGTATTGCGGACGAGATAGGAAAGCCCGCGCGCGGTCTGGTACATGGCAAGCCCGAGAAACCACAGCGTGCCGCCGATGATGCCCGGATTGCGCCGCCGCGATGTCTGGAACTGGGTCCATTGCGCCGAGTTGGCGAAGATCAGGTCGGCGATCAGCCGGTGATCGGTGGATTCCTGCGGCATGTAGCGGCAGCCGATCGAGGTGACGTCGCCGACCGCGTTGAAATTGCGGATCTCGATCGGCAGGTCGCTGACCGGAAGATCGCTATGGGGCTGGAAGCGGAGAGCCCCCATCTTGCCGATCTCGATATCCCTGAAGCCTTCGGTATGGACCTGCACCGAGGCGCCGTGCACCGAGACGTTTTCGATCGTGGCCGTGAACCAGCGGCCGTCGATGCCGAACTGGCAGCGCCGGCTCACCTTGACGCGCCGGGAGGCCTGCCGTTCGCCGCGTTCCGACACCACCCCGAGCGCGCAGCCTGCAAGGATGATATTGAGCAGGTTCCATCCGCCGACCACCAGCGTCACGTCGGCTTTGTAGGGTTCGGCATAGATGCGGTAGACGCTGATGCCGAATGCCACGAGCAGCACGAAGAAGATGACGAAGAAGGGCCGGCTGATTTCCGACAGGCGGCTGACCGAGACGGATTCGTCCTTGGCGGTCACCTTGAAGGTCGGTTTGCGCGGGTTGAGGATGACCGAGATGACGGCCGGCAGAAGGTGCACGGTCTGCACATACTCGTAGAGTTCGGAAATCCACGGCCAGCGGAACGATCCATAGAGATAGTTCTGCATCATCAGGTTCACGACCATGTAGGCGAGCGAATAGACCAGGAACTCGCCGCCGGACGAGGTGAAGATCTCGAGATCGAAGAACAGATAGAAGAGCGGCGCGAAGAGGAAGATCGTGCGCGGGAAGGGAAACAGCCAGAAGAGCGTCGACGACATGTAGCAGAGGCGCTGGGCGAGGGAGAGCCCTCGCTTGAGCGGCGGAAAGCGGAACCGCAGGATCTGCATCATGCCTTGCGCCCAGCGGCTGCGCTGGCCGATGAAGCTCGCGAAAGTGGCAGGCTGCAGGCCGGCGATCAGCGGGCGGTCGACATAGATGCTGTGCCAGCCCAACCCATGCAGGTCGAGTGCGGTTTCGCAGTCCTCGGTGATGCTGACGCCGCTGAAGCCGTTCGACACTTCCAGCGCCTTGCGGTTCAGCACGGCGGCGGAGCCGCAGAAGAATGCGGCATTCCATTTGTCCAGCCCCCGCTGAATGATGCCGTAGAACATCTCGTTCTCGCTCGGCATCCTTTCGAAGGTCCGCAGGTTGCGCTCGACCGGGTCGGGGTTCAGGAAGAAATGCGGCGTCTGGACGAGGAAAAGTTTCGGGTTCTCATCGAAATAGCCGACCGTTTCGAGCAGGAAGTCGCGGCCGGGGGCATGGTCGGCGTCGAAGACGGCGATCAGCGATCCCGTCGAATGCTGGAGGCCGTTGTTGAGGTTGCCGGCCTTGGCGTGCTCGTTTCGCTCGCGCGTGAGATAACGTACGCCGAGCTCCTCGCAGAGTTCCTGGAGCACCTTGTGGCGCAATTCGGCCATGTGGGCTTCCATGATGTTGGCGGACTTGCGCTTCTGCACGGTGCCGCCGTCGTCGAGGAGCCAGACGGTGAGCTTTTCGGGCGGATAGTCCATGTTGCGCGCCGCCGCCAGGGTATTGGCGAGCAGGTCGACATCCTCGTTGTAGCTCGGCACGAAAACATCGACGGTCGGCAGCTCGCCGCCGCGCCGCTTGTAGGGAGGGCGCGGAGGCAGCGGCATCGAGACGACGAAGAGGCTGAGCGCCAGCATCAGCACGCTGTACATTTCCGCGAGATAGACGAGCAGGCCGGGAATGAAGTTCTCGAGCTGGCTCATCGGCGGCAGCGTGCTCGTGGTGCGCCAGTAGACATAGCGCAGCACCATGGCCGTGCCGAATGCCAGCGCCACGAGCCGCCATTTGCCTTCGGCCTTGAGAAGCTTGATCACCACCATGACGGCCACGACGAGCAGGCTAGCGATGAGCTGGGTCCGCGTGTTGATCGGCAGCGTGACCAGGAGGATGATCAGCACGCTCGCCAGCGCCCAGGTGATTGCAGAAAGGACTGTCCGCATCGCGGGCTACCTCCAGCGGCCGGAGAAACCGGCCCTCGGTCGGCCGGTCGGGAACGGATTATCGGCAGGCATCGGCAGCCCCGTTGTTCACGGTCGTGCATGAAGGGGACGGAACGTTGATCCGGCGGGCATCCGCGATGCCGGACGGCGAAGGCACCAGCGGCATGCGGGAGACCTGAGGCGCCTGGGCGACGGGCGGCGCTGCCGATACCGCCGGCGTCGCCGTAACCCCCGGCACGACCGGGCTTGCCGGCGCATTCGCCGGGGCCTGCACGGGCTGGCTGGCGCGCGCCGGGGCCGGGCGTGTGGAAATCGCGGCGGATCTGGCGGGCAGGACCGGGACGATCGGCTCGGCTCCGGCCGGCCGCGGATAGATCGGCGCCCCGACGCCGCCGAGGTTCGGCGAAACGGGCTGCGGCTCGCCATAGGGGTTCCAGCCGCCCGCATCCACGGAGCCGGTGATCGTGTAGTTGTACATGACGGCGAGGAGCTGCTGTTCCGTGGCGCTCGCCTGGCAAAGCCTCAGGCGGACCTGGATCGAACCGTAGTTCGCCAGCGGCGAGATCGTGCCGGACGGCGATCGGATCTGCTGCCATGCGTACATGCAGAGATCGTCGCCCGCACCGTGCCCGAAAGCATAGCCAAAAGGGCCATAGTTGTTCTGTACATAGATGGAGGACCGCGCCATGCGGATGCCGGGCAGGGCCTGGCGCATCTGCGAGGTGATGCCGGCTTCCGTGACCGGTCTTGAGGTCAGGTTGTTGTCGCTGAGCCTGAACGGGCTGGCGGTGCCGAAGAACTGAACCTTGAATGCGTTCTGTCCCGGCGTCCGCGCGGAGGTATAGAGAGAGATGTCCTGTTCGACCGCGTTGTTGTAGCGCCGCTCGATGACGCTCACGATGCCGGGGCCTGCCGGCGGCGGCAGCAGCATGGCCTGTTCTGACGGCACATTCCGGGCAAACGTACCCATCTGCGTGGGCTGGCCGGCGCAGCCGGCAGCGACAAGCGGCAGGATCGAAGACAGGACTGCTGTTCTCAGGGGGCCAGGGCCTCTCTTTTGCTGCGTTCGGATCAGATGCTTTTCCGCCATAATGAGCGCTACCGACAAGTCGCGGACATTCATTGTCCGCCGGAGGACCCGGAATTCCCGGGTGCAAAGCACATAGCTTCACAAACCCGATTCTCGGGGTCGACTCAAGCATTTGATGACGTAAATCTAAATTGTTCGTTAACCATATCGGTTCATTCTTTGGGAATGGTTGCGCAAGGAACCGAAGCCGTCCGCATGAGGCGCAGACGGACATCGTGGACGACAGCGGAGTGAGCATGCGGTTTTCGCTCATCGCATTGACGGTTTTGGGCGTTGCCGCGGTGGGACTGTATGGTCTCGGCCGGCAGTCCACTGTTGACGTCGGCATGATGACGAGTTCCGTAACGCCGACGCCGCCTGCTGTTAAGGTGGACCGTTTGCAGGTCTCGCCCGCCGAAAGGACGGAGCGCGTCGTCGCCCAGCTTCTTTATCCGAACCGGGAAGCGGATACCCGGCCAGGCCCGTCTGCGCTGGTCATTGCCCAGGCTCCGCCCGGATCGGCCTCTTCGACGACCTCGCCCCCGTCCGCAAATCAGCCGCCGGCCACGTCGGTTGCGGTTCCGTCGCAGGATCAGCCGCCGGTGGTTGACGAAAGTGCGCTGCGTTACTTCGCGGCCCGGGGGGATACCGCGCGCTTGCAGGCGGAGATCTCCCGCCTGAGGACGCTTTACCCCAACTGGACGCCGCCTGCCGATCCCCTGGCGGTTCAGGTCGGGACCGATCGCCAGCTTGAAAACATGTGGCAGCTTTACGCCTTGTCACGGTATGCGGATGTGCGCAGGGCGATCGCCGATCGCCAGGCTGCGGAACCCGGCTGGCAGCCGCCGGCAGATCTTCTGGAACGCCTGAAGCTGGCGGAAGGGCGCGCTGCCCTGGTCGCGGCGTCCGATGCCAGGAACTACGATGGCGTGGTCCAGGCGGCGGCGGAGAACCCGGGCCTGCTCACATGCAGCGAGGTGGATGTTCTGTGGCGGGTAGCGGAAGCCTTCGCCAGGACCGACAGGCCGGGGCGCGCGCGCGACGCCTATGTCTATATCCTCAACAATTGCGACAATGCATCCGAGCGCTACGCCACCCTGCAGAAGGCGATCGACGTGCTGTCCGTCGACATGCTGGAGGAACTGCTTGCAAAGGAGCGGACGCCGGCTGGCGGTCAGCCCGAGTTCGAACCCCTGCGCGACGATATCGCGCGCCGCCTCGTGGCCGACGGCAATACCGACCCGAAGCTGGCGGTGCCGGAAAAATACCTGACCCGGCTGGAGCGGCTTGCCGAAGCGGACGGCATGGCTTCCGATGCGCTGCTGCTTGGCTGGTATTATTATCGCCGGGATAACCTCGGTGGCGCTGAGCGCTGGTTCCGCCGCGCCTTCGGCAAGGAGGAGACGGCTTCCTCGGCCGAAGGTCTGGCACTGACGTTGGTCGCCCAGAAATCGCCGGTGGAGGCGGAAACCGTGCTTTACCGCTGGCGCGATTCCTCCGATGGCTCGAAACAGGCCTATCTTGCCGCGGTTGCCAATCTGCTGGCCCTTGATCCCCCGCCGATATTGCAGCAGGACGTCCTGCAGCGCATGGCGCCGGTCGTCATCGCCGCCCGTAACACGGATGCGGCGCAGCAGTTCGGCTGGTATGCCCGTGCCATGCGGCAGCTCCAGACGGCGACCGAATGGTTCGGCGCCGCGCTGTCCTGGAAACCTGACGACGAGCCTTCGGCCTATGGTCTCGCATTGACCCGCAACGACCTTGGCGACAGGGCTGGTGTTGCCGGGATTCAGAGGGCCTGGGCAGGCCGTTCCGAGCGGATCGCGCGGCTGAACGAGGTCGCCGCCGAGCCGCGTACGTCCCGTCAACCGCCCGCACCCGTTCAGGCCGCGCCCCAGCCGGTGCAAAAGGCGGCGAGAATGCCCGTTCAAAAGGCTGCGGGCACTCGCCACGGCCAATGCTGGACCACCGAGGACCCTCTTCGGATGCCGCCCGATGCGGCCTTGGCGAGAGGCTGGTGCCTGATGGATATCAACCGCCCTCTGGAGGCCGCCCGTTCCTTCGAGGCGGCTTACGCCAGCACTTCGGCCGATATCCGGTCGGACGCGGCCTACGGCAAGAGCCTTGCCTACCTGCGCGCCGGCCTGACGGACAAGGCCTCCGTCGCCGCCGCCGACGCGGGGCAGACGAACAAGCGCGCGGTGGAGCTTCAAACCGCGATCCTGGCCGACCGGGCGGTGAATGCCTTCAGGCTCGGACGTTATCGGGAAGCCTTGCTGGCGCTTGATCAACGGGCGCAGATAGCCCCCGAGCAGACCGATCTCATGGCTCTGCGAGGTTATGCCCATCTCAGTCTCGGCAGGACCGGCGATGCGCGCCGCATCTTCCAGGCGCTGGCGGATATGGGCGACAAGGCGGGGTTGCGCGGTCTGGCCGATATCGAGGACATGGACTGATCGACCGGTCCCGACCTTGGACGCTCAAGACGCGTCTTCTTGAAGTAAAACAGGCGTTCTCCACCCTCTATTAACCTTCAGGCAAGGAATTAACCATACAAATTGGAATGCACGGCGAAATGGGACGACTCTGGTCTCTCACCAGGCATGAAGCCGCAAAGCCGTACCGGGCAGTCCGGTATCCGCTCATGAAAATCCAGGAAAGCCTGCGGTGACCGTGTTGCCCATGCCTGACGGCTGTTGATCCGTTCCGGCGAGCATCCCCCATTCATCTCCGGTGCCTGGCTGACAGGGCCGCATTCCGCCAATCCGCTCGGATTGGCATGGTTGATTTTTGGGGAAGGTTTTGGTGCAGGAAACGCCATCGGATCAGGCGCGACGGAGCCAGGCGGGCAGCCTGGGCGAGAGACTGGCATTTGCCGGCCTCGACGGTGAACTGCGCGATCTCCTGCGCCGTTGCCGCCCACAGATCGAGCGGCATCTGAAGACCGGCCTGCGTGATCTTTTCCATCGCCTCCAGTCGTTTCCCGAAGCGGCCCGCAATTTCGAGAGCGAGCAGCAGATCGAGCGGCTGCACGATCTGCAGGCCTCGCACTGGGGCGTGCTGACGGATGCCCGTTTCGATGCGCTTTATGCCGAACGGGTGAAAGTGCTCTCCGATACCGAGAGCCGCATGGGCCTCGATCCTCGCTGGCACGTTGCCGGCCACGCGGTCATGCTCGAACACCTGATCGCCGGCGTGATCGTCGACCTCGCTCCCAAGTCCCTGCTGCCGGGCGGCCGCAAGCGTGAACAGGAACTGCTCGACCTCGTCGGCGCGATCACCCGCCTTGTGATGGTCGATGTCGAGATCGCTGTTTCGCTCCGGTTCAACGAACTGCGCCAGAAGCACCAGCGCGCACTCGCCGAACAGCGCGAGGCCGATCATGCGCAGGCTGTCGAAACCTTTTCCGAAGTCGTCGCGGCGCTTGCCCGCCGCGATCTGACGGCCTGTCTTCCAGCCGACGTACCGGATGTCTATCGCGAACTCGCGGACCTGCTGAACCAGGCGGTCGCCGGCATGCGGGGAACGGTCGAGACGACGGATGTGCATGGCCAGAGAGCGGGCGCACTGACGCATTCGCTGGCCGACAGCGCCCGATCCTTCGCCGCCGTTTCCGAAGAGCAGTCCGGGCGCTTGCAGGACGCGGCGCGCGTGCTCCTCGACATCACCGCGAAAGTCAAGGGAAGCGCCGCCGAGACGGCGACCGCTGAAAAGGCCGCCGCAGAGACGCGGCGTTCGGTCGAGGCGAGCGGTGAGGTGGTCGGCCGCGCGATCAGCGCCATGGCCGACATCGAAACCTCCGCCGAGAAGATCGGCCAGATCATCGGCGTCATCGACGACATCGCCTTCCAGACCAATCTCCTGGCTCTGAACGCCGGCATCGAGGCCGCCCGCGCCGGTGAGACGGGCCGTGGTTTTGCGGTTGTCGCCCAGGAAGTGCGCGCATTGGCGCAGCGTTCCGCCGAAGCCGCCCGGGAGATCAAGACGCTGGTGAACACCACCAAGGGGCAGGTGGATGCCGGCGTCGACATGGTTCATCGCACCCAGGATGCGATCGGCGGCATCGTCCGCCAGGTTACCGAGATCAACGATGCGATCGCCGGCATTGCCCGCGATGCCGGCGACCAGGCCAGGAGCCTCGATCATCTCACCGCCGAGATCGGCTCGGTCAGCGAACGCGTGGCTGCAAACGCGGATCTTGCGAGCCGGGCCGGCGAGGGCGCGGACGAACTGCATACCGTGATCCTGGAACTTGGCCGCACGATCCGCGAATTCCGGATCGAGCGTCAGGGCCGGTATGCGGAAATGCAGCTTCCGGCCGAGACAAGGCCGCAGCCGGTACGCGTCGCGCTCGCGCCGGCGGCAGGCGACCGCGTGCGTGAAGGCGAACACCTCTTTCAGAAACGACAAGGAATGAGCTGATGGCTGCAAAGAAAGCTGCTCCGGGAAGTTTGAAGCTGTCGGCAGTGCTGGACCTCAACGAGGCTTCGGTTCTGCACGGGAAGCTGATGTCCATGCGCGGAAGCGATGTCGTGATCGACGCCTCCGGTGTCGACCGGGTCGGCGTGCAGTGCGCGCAGGTCCTGGTCGCCGGCGCCAGGGCCTGGGAGGAGGACAGGAAATCCTTCCTGGTCGAGAAAGCCTCAGACGCATTTCAGAAGACGATGCAGCTTATCGGCGTCGAAAATTTGGTTGCTAAGGAGATCTAGCAATGAAGAAAAAAGTACTGACCGTGGACGACTCCCGGACGATCCGGAACATGCTTCTGGTGACCCTCAACAATGCCGGTTTCGAAACCATCCAGGCAGAAGACGGTGTTGAAGGCCTCGAAGTCCTCGAGGACGCCAATCCCGACGTCATCGTCACCGATATCAACATGCCGCGCCTCGACGGTTTCGGCTTCATCGAAGGCGTCCGCCGCAACGAGAAGTACCGTGCGGTTCCGATCCTCGTCCTGACGACGGAAAGCGACCAGGAAAAGAAGAACCGGGCCCGGCAGGCCGGCGCGACGGGCTGGATCGTCAAGCCCTTCGATCCTGCCAAACTGATTGATGCGATCGAGCGTGTAACCGCCTGAGCCAGGAATTCCTCCGATGGATATGAACGAAATCAAAGAGATCTTCTTTCAGGAATGCGAAGAGCAGCTCGCTGAACTGGAGTCGGGTCTTCTCAAGCTGAACGACGGGGATCGCGACCCCGAAACGGTGAACGCCGTTTTCCGTGCCGTTCATTCCATCAAGGGCGGCGCCGGCGCTTTCGGCCTGGACGATCTGGTTTCCTTCGCTCACGTCTTCGAGACGACGCTCGACTGCGTTCGCTCCGGCAAGCTGGAACCGGGTCAGGATGTCCTCAAGGTCATGCTGAAATCGGCCGACGTGCTTGCCGACCTCGTCAGCGCCTCGCGCGACGGCGGCAGCGTCGATGAATCCCGTTCGCGCGGTCTCGTGAAGGAACTCGAGGCGCTCGCCCATGGCGAACTGCCGTCTTCTTCCGGCGCGGAGGCTCCGAAGCCGGTTGCCAAGGCTGCTCCCGCCGCAGCCGCGCCCGCCCCGAAGGCCGAACCGCCGAAGCCGACCGACGAGAGCGGTTTCCAGCCCATTCCTTTCACCTTCGACGGTTTCGGCGACGATGAGGAGCCGGCGCTCGAAGGCTCGACCTACGACATCGTCTTCAGGCCGCGCCGCGAACTCTATTCCAAGGGCAACGAAGCGGCGCTGCTGCTGCGCGATCTCTCCCGCCTTGGCGACATGAGCATCAATTGCGACATGGACAGCCTGCCGGCCCTCGACAAGATGGACCCGGAAGCCTCCTATTTCGGCTGGAAGATTTCGATCAAGACGACCAGGGCCGAGGATGATATCCGCGCCGTCTTCGAATTCGCCGAATGGGATTGTGACCTCGAAGTGAAGCTCGCCGAAGAGGCCTCCTCGGACGAGGAGCTGCCGATGGTCCCGGTTCCTTTCGACCTTTCGATCCTCGATGAAGCCCCTGTGGCCGAGGAAGAGGAAAAGGTGGTCGAGAATGCCGCCGAAGAGACGGTTGCGGCGGCCGTGTCCGCCGCCGAGACCGCGACAGGCATAGCGAAGGCGGCCGGTGCGGCCGCCCGCGCCGCCGAGAAGAAGGAATCCGCCGCCGCTGCCCAGAACAATGCCGCCGCCGCCGCTGCCGCCGCAGGCCAGACGATCCGCGTCGATCTCGACCGCGTCGATCGCCTGATCAACCTCGTGGGTGAACTCGTCATCAATCAGGCGATGTTGTCCCAGAGCGTCATCGAAAACGACACGACCGGCACGTCTTCGATCAACATGGGTCTCGAAGAGCTGCAGCAGCTCACCCGCGAGATCCAGGACTCGGTCATGGCGATCCGCGCGCAGCCGGTGAAGCCGGTCTTCCAGCGCATGTCGCGCATTGTCCGCGAAGTGGCCGACATGGTCGGCAAGCAGATCCGCCTGATCACCGAAGGCGAAAACACCGAAGTGGACAAGACGGTCATCGACAAGCTTGCGGAACCGCTGACCCACATGATCCGCAATGCCGTCGACCACGGCATCGAAACGCCCGAGAAGCGCGAGGCCGCCGGCAAGAACCCGGAAGGCACCGTCAAGCTCACGGCGAAGCACCGCTCCGGCCGCATCCTGATCGAGCTGCAGGACGACGGCGCCGGCATCAACCGCGAGCGCGTCCGCCAGAAGGCGATCGACAACGATCTCATCGCCGCCGATGCGAACCTTTCGGACGACGAGATCGACAACCTGATCTTCATGCCGGGCTTCTCGACCGCCGACAAGATCTCGGACATTTCCGGCCGCGGCGTCGGCATGGACGTGGTCAAGCGTTCGATCCAGGCGCTTGGCGGCCGCATCTCGATCTCCTCGAAACCGGGGCACGGTTCGACCTTCACCATGAGCCTGCCGCTGACGCTCGCCGTTCTCGACGGCATGGTGGTGACGGTTGCCGGCCAGACCCTTGTCGTGCCGTTGACCGCGATCGTCGAAACGCTGCAGCCGGAGGCATCCGCCATCCACTCCTTCGGCGCGAACCAGCGGCTGATTTCGATCCGCAACTCCTTCTGCCCGCTGGTCGATGTCGGCCGCATCCTGAATTTCCGCGCCATCCAGGCGAACCCGGTCGACGGTGTCGCTCTCCTGGTGGAGTCGGAAGGAGGCGGCCAGCGCGCGCTGATGGTGGACGCGATCCAGGGCCAGCGCCAGGTGGTCATCAAGTCGCTCGAAGCAAACTACACCCATGTTCCGGGCATTGCCGCAGCCACCATCCTGGGTGATGGCCGGGTCGCGCTCATTCTCGATGTCGACGCGGTCGTCGCAGCTTCGCGCGGCCAGTCGCTCCGGCCTGAAATGTCACTCGCAGCCACGGGTTAATGGGTATGTCGTACGCCGTGAAGAATCTTGTCCAGGGAAGCCGGGAACTGATCGCCTTCCGTATCGGTGATCAGGAATTCTGCGTGAACATCATGTCCGTCCGCGAAATCCGCGGTTGGACCCCCGCGACGCCGATGCCGCATGCGCCGGCCTATGTGATGGGCGTGATCAACCTGCGTGGTGCGGTCCTTCCCATCATCGACCTGTCGTCCCGGCTTGGGATGAAGGAAGCCGAACCGAGCGCCCGCCATGTGATCATCGTGGCGCAGGTCAAGAACCGCATGGTCGGCCTTCTTGTCGAGGCCGTTTCCGATATCCTTACGATTACCGACGAGAATATCCAGCCGGTGCCGGAAGTCTCTTCCGACCTGGAAAAACAGTATGCCCGGGGGATACTCGCCATCGAAAAACGGATGATCTGCATGATCGAGCTGGACGCTCTCTTCCCGGAAAAGGAAAGCGAGGCTGCATGAAGCCCCTGGGCGCCCTTGAAAGCCGGCAGTCACCGGATGATGTGCTTGCGAGCGGAGAATACCCGCTGACGCGTCGCGACCTGACGGATATCGCGGCGATGATCTATGCGGATGCCGGAATCTATCTGAACGATTCCAAGGCCTCTCTCGTCTATTCCCGCCTGTCGAAGCATATCCGCGCATTGGGCTTGCGGGGCTTCAAGGATTATTGCGCGCTGGTGGCGTCGCCGGATGGCGCAGCCGCCCGCCGCGAGATGCTTTCGCACCTGACCACCAACTTCACCCGTTTCTTCCGCGAAAACCACCATTTCGAGCATCTGCGCGACGAAGTGCTGCCGAAGCTCATCGACCGTGCCAAGGGCGGCGGTCGCGTGCGCATCTGGTCGGCCGCCTGTTCGGACGGACAGGAGCCTTATTCGATCGCGCTCACCGTGCTGTCGCTGCTGCCCAACGCGGCAGACTACGATTTCCGCATCCTGGCGACCGACATCGACCCGAAGATCCTGGCTGCGGCGAGAGCCGGCGTCTATGACGAGAACGCGCTCGAGACGATGACGCCGGCGATGCGCAAGCAATGGTTCCGTGATGTCGACGTGAACGGCCGCCGGAAATTCCAGATCGACGACCGCGTCAAGAAGCTCATCACCTTCAACGAGCTGAACCTGATGGCGCAATGGCCGTTCAAGGGCAATTTCGACGTCATCTTCTGCCGCAACGTCGTCATCTATTTCGACGAGCCGACGCAGATGAAGATCTGGTCGCGGTTCGCCTCGCTGCTGCCGGAAGGCGGCCATCTCTACATCGGTCACTCCGAACGCGTCTCCGGCGATGCGAAGAACCTGTTCGATAACATCGGCATCACCACCTATCGATATGCCGGCAAGAACGCGGGGAGAAAAGCATGAGCGCTCCGGCACGGGTCCTTGTCGTCGACGACTCGCCCACCATGCGTGGGCTGATCACGGCCGTGCTGAATTCCGATCCGGAAGTCAGCGTCGTCGGGCAGGCCGGCGACGCGCTGGAAGCGCGCGCGGCGATCAAGCAGCTCAATCCCGACGTCGTCACGCTCGACATCGAAATGCCCAACATGAACGGGCTGGAATTCCTCGAAAAGATCATGCGCCTCAGGCCCATGCCGGTCATCATGGTCTCCGCCATGACCCATCAAGGCGCCAATGCGACGCTGGCGGCCCTTGAGATCGGCGCTTTCGACTGCGTCGGCAAGCCCACGCCCGGCGATGTCCGCCCGTTCGTGGACCTGGCCGAAAAGGTGAAGGCCGCGGCCCGCTCGGGGCCACGCAGAAGCGGGCCGGCTCCGGCTCAGGTGACCGCCCCGGCCGCCGAATATCGTGTCGGACGCAAGATCGTGGCCATCGGCTCGTCCACGGGCGGGGTGGAAGCCCTCATCGCGGTGTTGCAGAAGTTTCCGCAAAATTGTCCGCCGACGGTGATTACTCAACATATGCCGTCCACGTTTACCAAAAGTTTTGCTGAACGCCTTAATCGTATCTGCGCACCCGTGGTGCAGGAGGCAACCGATGGCGCGCGGCTGGAGATCGGCAAGATCTATCTCGCGCCCGGCGGCGAACGGCACCTGCAGGTGGTCAATCCGTCGGCGCCATCTTGTCGGCTGGTCGAAAAGGAGCCCGTGAACGGCCATAGGCCTTCCGTGGATGTTCTCTTCGACTCGGTCGCCGATCTGGCGGGCCGCAATGCGGTCGGGGTCATCCTGACGGGTATGGGCCGCGATGGAGCGGCCGGTCTGCTGAGGATGCGCAGCGCGGGCGCGCGCACCATCGGGCAGAATGAAAAGACCTGTGTCGTCTACGGCATGCCGAGGGTCGCCCATGAGATAGGGGCCATCGAGCAACAACTGCCGCTGGGCTCCATTGGAGAAGAAGTGTTGAAGTTAACTGCCGCCCGAAAAGAAGGTACCGAATAATGTCTCTCGCTGAAAAAATCAAAGTTCTGATCGTTGACGATCAGGTGACCAGCCGCCTGCTGCTCAGCGATGCTCTGACACAGCTCGGCTTCAAGCAGATCACTGCGGCCGGTGACGGCGAGCAGGGTATGAAGATCATGGCCGAACAGCCGCACCATCTGGTGATCTCGGATTTCAACATGCCGAAGATGGACGGCATCGGCTTCCTGCAGGCTGTCCGCAGCAATCCGAACACGAAGAAGGCCGCGTTCATCATCCTGACGGCTCAGGGCGACCGCGCCCTGGTGCAGAAAGCGGCCCAGCTTGGCGCCAACAACGTTCTCGCCAAGCCATTCACCATCGAAAAGATGAAGGCCGCTATCGAAGCGGTGTTTGGAGCATTGAAATGAATGACGCCGCGACAGCCAGGCGTGTCCATATCATTCAGGGAGAGTACAAGGTCGTAAACGATCCGAACGTCGTCCTCTCGACGATTTTGGGCTCATGCGTGGCTGCGTGTCTTCGTGATCCTGTCGCCGGCATCGGCGGCATGAATCACTTCCTGCTTCCGGGTTCCGGCGGCTCCATGTCCTCGGGTGGCGATGCGACGCGTTATGGCGTGCATTTGATGGAGCTTCTGATCAACGGTCTCCTGAAGCAGGGAGCGCGGCGCGACCGGCTGGAAGCGAAAGTGTTCGGCGGTGCCAAGACGATCGCGAGCTTCTCGAATGTCGGCGAACAGAATGCGGCGTTCGCCATGCAGTTTCTCAAAGACGAAGGCATCCCGGTCGTCGGCTCCTCGACGGGCGGGGATCACGGGCGCAAGCTCGAGTACTGGCCGGTGAGCGGCCGGGCTCGCCAGTACCCGCTGACCGGTGCCGAAACCCAGCGGACCGTGGCCATGGAGGAGCGCCCCATACGCATCCCGCCCAAGCCCGCCGAAAGCTCCATCGAATTCTTTTGATCCTGAGGGAAGCCATGAACGACATTGCCGCGCTGCCAAATGCTTCCCTGGAGGAATCCCTTCCCGAAATCCTGATGCGGCTGGTGTCGGAACTTCACGACGTCGCCTATCTTATCGAGCGGATCGAACCGCAGCTTATCGAGATCGGCGGCATGTCCATACTGCAGTCGCCCGACAGCATGAAGGTTCTGCAGGGGATCGATCTCGCGGTTCAGAAAACCCGCGGCATCGCCGAGTTCATCGACACGATCACGGCCACGATACCGGGCAACTGGATGGTCGACGTTTCCGCCGCGCTCAGCCTCGTCAAGCTTGCCGACATGCAGAAGGCGCTTGCGAACGGCCTGCGTCACGGTCATTCCCAGCCCCTGAGCAAGGCCGCCGGCGACTTCGACTTCTTCTGATGTCGTCTCTTCCGGGCATGTGAGCCTGGAAAGCCCCTCTCCGATTTTCATCCGCAATCGTCAGCAGATTGCTTCGCCCGCGAAACGCTCGCACAAGCTTCGCTTTCTAGGGTGCAGCCGGGCATAAGCTCTATATCCGTGTTTGGCGATGTGGGAACAGAATGAATCTGTTGGCTCAATTTTCACAAGTCTTTAAGAATCTGGCCAATCTCGGCCAGACCCGACTTATTGCTTTGGGCGCCGTCGGCGTCGTTTCGGTTGCGATCGTTCTTGCTGCGGCCATTTTTGTAAACAAGCCCGCTTATGAGACGCTCTACGTCAATCTGGATACTGCCGACCTGAACCAGGTCAGCATGGCGCTGGCCGAGGCGAACCTCGCGTTCGAGGTCGGCGGTGACGGCAAGAGCATCCAGGTCCCCGTGGGCACCACCAGCAGGGCCAGGCTGATGCTCGCCGAACGCGGCCTGCCGAACAGCTCCAACGCCGGTTATGAACTCTTCGACAATGTCGGCTCGCTCGGCCTCACCTCCTTCATGCAGGAGGTTACCCGGGTTCGCGCTCTTGAAGGTGAAATCGCCCGTTCGATCCAGCAGATCAATGGCGTCTCCGCGGCACGCGTCCACATCGTGATGCCGGACGTCGGCAATTTCCGCCGAGGCGAGCAGAAACCGACGGCATCGGTGATGATCCGGGCGAACACGACGACCGGCCGCAAGGCCGCTTCATCGATTCGCCACCTTGTCGCGTCGGCGGTTCCGGGTCTCGACGTGGACGACGTCACCATTCTGGATTCCACCGGTCAGCTCCTTGCTTCCGGCGACGAGACAGGCGGCGAGCTGAACAAGTCGCTGGGCATCGTCCAGAACGTCCAGCAGGAGATCGAGAACAACATCGACAAGGCGCTCGCGCCCTTCCTCGGCATGGACAATTTCCGTTCGAGCGTCACGGCTTCGCTCAATACGGACAGCCAGCAGATCCACGAAACGGTCTACGACCCGAATTCGCGGGTCGAGCGTTCGGTGCGCACGACCAAGGAGAATTCGAAGTCGCAGCAGACGCAGAACGACAATGCCGCGACCGTGGAACAGAACGTGCCGCAGGCTGCGCCGCAGCAAGGCGGAGCGAACAGTCCGCAATCGTCTGACCAGTCCGACAAGAAGGAAGAGCAGACCAACTACGAGATCAACCAGAAGACCACCGCCACCACGCGCAACAGCTATCAGATCGAGAAGGTCTCCGTGGCGGTCGTGGTCAACAAGGGCCGTATCGCGAAGATGGTCGGCGAACCGGTCGATCAGGCCAAGGTCGACGCCTACCTCGCCGAGATGCAGAAGATCGTTTCTTCCGCTGCCGGCATCAATCAGGATCGCGGCGACGTCGTGACGCTGACGGCCATGGACTTCCTGGAGAACCAGCTCCTCGACGAATCCGCGGGCGGTCCGGGCATCATGGAAGTGCTGACCCGCAATCTGGGCGGTATCATCAACTCGCTCGCCTTCGTCGGCGTGGCCTTCCTGGTCGTCTGGCTCGGCCTGCGCCCGCTCATCCGCACCGTCAGCGGCTCGGGCGCCGCCACGGAGGCGGAAGCCGAGGGCGCGGGGCTCGAATTGCCCGATTTCTCCCCGGCAGGCGGCAGCCCGGCTCTCATGGACGGGTTCGGTTCGGATTTCGGCTTCGACAGCACCGGCGACATGCTGGGCGGCGACGATGGCGAAGGCTTCAATCGCCGGGTCAAGGAAGGGCCGGAGAAACGGCTGGCGCGGATGGTCGAGATTTCCGAGGAGCGCGCCGCGAAGATTCTCCGCAAGTGGGCGATCGAAAAAGCCGCCTGAAAAAGCATCACGAAAATATGATCGGAAAGGGCTGGGCTTCGACCCGGCCCTTTTCTTTTCAGCTCTGCCACACACTTGGCGAATTTGTCTGACCGGCGAATCGATAAATGAATACTATCGCTGGGGAAATCCTGCTTTCGGGCAATGGTAATTCGTAACGTCTCTCCTACAATGTTCATGATTCGCAAGGTGAGTCCAAAGGGTCCGAGGGGTGGTGCCCGCCGCGACAATCCCAATTGCAGGTGACGAATGAAGCGATCATGAATGATGGCTTTTTGGTGACTGCTCGGAAAATTGGGATCGGTTCGACGTTGGATGAGTTGTGCGGTTGTAAAGATGTGTCGTGAATGCGTGTGTTCGTGAGGAACGCATGGACGCGGCGAGGAGCGGATAACGAATGGAGTTATCGGGGGCAGAGATGGCGACGGAGGGGCGCTCCTACAAGGAGTCCGCCGGCTCCAGGGTTCTGTCGCGCGAGCAGTTGGTCCGCCGTCTGTCGGTGGCGACCGGCTCGAACAATGTCCAGGCGGTCATGCGCCTGCTTGCCGATTATGTCGGCGCCTCGCATTTCCTTCTTGCCCGTTATGACCTCATCCAGGAACAAGGCCTCGATTTCATCGTCACGTCCAACTGGCCTTTCGATCTTGTCCGTCGCCTGGGCTCCGAGCTCGCCAGCGGTTATGCGCGCTCCACCGAGTTGGAGAAGTGCCTTTCCCTGCTGACACCGAGCTTTGCGCTCCTGCCCGACGACGTGACGCCGCCCGACGATATCAGCCGCCAGTATTGCTCGCTGACGTTCTGTGTCGGCAAGACGCGTTTCTCCCTGATGCTGCTTTTCCTGGAAGGCATCATCCTGTCGCAGGAGCGACTGAGGGAGGTCGGCCTGTTTGCCGCTTACGGGGCGAGTTTCGCGGAGAGCGCGGAAGCCCGGACCGAGCGGGATTTCGAACTGACCGAGCGCGAGCTGGAATGTCTTTTCTGGATTGCGGAAGGCAAGACCAGCGACGAGATCGCGGTGATCCTCGGAATCTCCCGCAACACCATCAACAACTACATCACCAGTGTGATGCGCAAGACGGCAACGAAGACCCGCTCCGAGGCCATTGCCTACGCGGTGCGCAACAATCTGGTATAGGGAGACAGGAATTCGATGGGCTATTCGCGCGGCGGTACGGCAGATGGACCTGGAAGCATCCAGTATCTGCGTCTCCAGCGCGCCTCGAGCCGGTCGGATATCTTCCCCAAGCTCGTTGCCATGCAGAAGAACCTCAAGGCGCGCAACTTTGCGGTCTTCCGCATCGCCGGCGCCGGCCTGCCCAACAAGCGCAAGCTCGTCTGCGAGCTGGACAACTGGGCCGCGGGCGCGGTCGAAAGCGGCAGCCAGCTCATCCATGGCTATGGCGAGACCCTGCTCGACCATATAGAAGGCTCCCTGCTGCCGCTGGTCTGGAACGGATCGGAGAATACCAGCTTTGCCGATGCCGGGGAGTTCGCTTCGCTGACCCGCCGGCTTCCTCCGGCGATCGTTCCGTTCTCGGGGATCGCGTTCCCGGTTCGGCTTGGTGCGCTCGGCAACGGCTATGTGACGTTCGTCGCCACGTCGATGGAACTGTCGAGCGACGTGATCATCGACCAGCATGTCAGGAGCTGCCAGGTGATGATGGACCTGCTGGCGCTCGACGAGCGCCGCAGCGTGCCGGCCGAATCCCTGAGCGAAAGGGAAATCGCCTGCCTTCAGCTCGCCGGCGACGGGCGCATCAGCGAAGAGATTGCCGAGAAACTCGGCCTTTCCGTCCACACCGTCAATGCATATCTGGGCTCTGCCACCATCAAGCTCGATTCGGTCAACCGGATACAGGCGATCGCCAAGGCGATCAGGCTCGGTTACATCCATTGAGGCGGAAGTGAAGCCGCATGTATTGGCGACCTCACATCTGGGAGGTGCTGACCTTCACGAACTTGGCTTCCTGCAGGCTCTGCGCCAGGAATGCGGTATTGTCGGCCGGGTCGTCGAAAGGTTCCTGGAAGGAAATGTGGTCGATCTCCAGACCTGCCTGCCGGTCGGCAAGCGTCAGGCGGGCATAGACGGAAACGCCACGAGGCTTGATTTCCAGATCGAGGACGACTTCCGGCAGGCCACCCCATTCGAGTTTGTAGTCGCCGCCCGCGCCGAAGCTCACCGTGCCCGGATGGAAGTACAGTTCGGCCGCGGAGGAGACGAGGTCGGCCAGGCTGCTGTAGCACTCCAGCCGCAGAAGCGAGATAAGGTCGCCGGCATCCAGCAGGCGGAGCTCCGAGGCCACCGGGCTGATTGCTTGCGCGACGATTTTTTCCCGATCGGTGGAATAGGTGCATTTCTTCATGACGCTCAGCGTGTCCGTTTTTTAAGCGACCGGGAAGCGTAGACCCGGTGCACGAGTTCTGCCACGGCCTTGTAGAAGGCCGGTGGAATGACACTATCCACCGAGACTTGCGCAAACATGGAGCGTGCCAGGGGCGGGTCTTCAAAAACGGGGATGTCGTTGGCCTCCGCGATTTCGCGAATCTTGAGAGCGATCAGGTCCTGGCCCTTGGCGACGACCACGGGCGCATCGTTTTCCTCGCGCACGTAGCGCAATGCCACGGCATAGTGCGTGGGGTTGGCGATGACCAGCGTGGCGCGCGGCACATTGTTGATCATGCGGCGGCGGGCGCGGTCGCGGGCCACCGATTTCTGACGCGACTTGACGATCGGGTCGCCCTGGGCCTGCTTGTATTCGTCCTTGACCTCCTGCTTGGTCATCTTGAGTTCCTGATACCAGTGATAACGCGTCCAGAGAACGTCGATGACCGCGAGAAGCCCCGCGGAGATGACGACCACGATCACCATTTTCTTGGCGATCGCGTTCAGTTTGACGAGAATGACCTGGGGGTCCGAGAACATCGCATCCAGCGAAGCGAAGAATTCGCCTCGCAGCACGAAATACATGACGAGCGAGACGATCAGGATCTTGAAGAGCGACTTGCCGAACTCGACCAGCCCCGGGACGCTGTAGATGCGGCTGAAGCCTTTCGCCGGAGAGACACGGGAAATCTGCGGCCGCACCCGTTCGAGCACCATGGATGGTATGTTCTGCGCAAACGACGAACCCAGGCCGAAGACGATGAAGAGCAGCATGGCGGGAACCAGGAACCCCGCGATGGCCCATCCCAGATGGACGCCAAGCGAGACGACGTCCGGCGTGTTTTCCAGCCGCCATTGATCCGGCTGTTCGAACAGGTCCTTCAGCGTCTCGCCGATCCGCGCGGCGCCGGACGGCAGGAAAAAGACGAGGAAGACGTAAAAGGCAAGCATCGAGGCGAAGAGCGGCACTTCGCGCGAGAAGGGCACATTGCCCTTCTCCGCCGCTTCGGTCATTCGTTTGGCGGTGGGGTTTTCTGTTTTGCTGTCTTTATCTTCGTCTGACACCGCTTTGTACCCATCGACCTTCAGGCTGCGAGGGCGTGGCGCAAACGAATCGGCCGCCGCCTCCGGCGATGTTACCGCAGTGCCTGCTACCTGCGAATCGAGTCGGCAAAAAGGCTGTGGGTGGCTCGGATATTTTAGAGAAACGCCGTTCCAAAACGAAAACGGAGCGGGGATCGCCCCGCTCCGTTCGTTCCTCGTGCATTACCCGGATGTCAGGCGGCTTCCGCCGGCTTGTCTTCGTCCTTCTTCTCTTCCTTGAGAATGATCTGGCCGGAACTGGCAAGACGGATCGCCTCCTGCGCGACCGCGCGGCGGGCCATGGCCACTTCGCGCGGGTTGAGGCTTGCGGGCTGGACCTGAAGGTCGCTCTCGATCATGCGGCGCTGGCGGGGGCTGATCGCCGAAAGCACGCATTCCCTGATCTCGTTGTTGGCGCCGCGCAGCGCCATCGTGAGGATGTCCGCCGCGACGTCGTTGAGCAGCATGACGCGGCTGCGCTGCGGCATGTAGAGGAGGTCCTCGAAGAGGAAGATCTTCGGCCGGACCTTGTTGACCGATTCCTTGCTGATCGTTTCCAGCGAGTTGAGCAGCGTGTCGACCTGGTTCTTCTCCAGCTCGTTCATGAGCTCGGCGACCTTGTTCGAGCCGTTGGAGTTGCGTTCCGCATCGATCGCCGCGATCAGCTCGATCACCCGGTTCTCGATGATCTGCGCAGCCTTGGGGCTGACTTCCTTCATGTTGACGGCGCGGTTCATGATGTCGGCGCGACGGCTTTCGGGAAGCTGGAGCAGCACTTTCGCACCGAAGCTCGACGGCATCTGCGAGAGAATGTAGGCAACGGTCTGCGGGTGTTCGCGCGAGAGGAACTTGCCCACGAAAGCCGGGTCGGCATCCTGCAGCCTGTCCCAGATGCTGCCCTGGTAGGTTTCGAAGGCGGCACGGCGGCCGAGCAATCCATCCACTTCCTCCGGCGTCAGCCCCGCTTCGAGAATGCCTTCGATCGCCGCGGCGTTGTCCATCAGGCCGGTGCCTTCGGTGAACAGGTCCTCGAACTCGTTGACGAGCAGCATCAGTTCGTCCGGCGGGATCGAACGGAGCGTCTGCGCCGAAGCGATGATGTTCTGCAGCTCGCTCTGCGTGAAATACTTGAGAAGCTTTCCGGCGACACCCTTGCCCATGGCGAGGAGAACTGCCGCTGCCTTTTCGGCCTGGGACAACGGTTTCGTAGAGAGCGCACTACCGCCGAAATCGTCAAAGTCCATCATGGTCTTCCCTCTCTGTCCCGAACAGGGATCAGCTTCTTCTCGTGCTCAGTACTTCCGTCAGCCGAACGCCGAAGCGCGTGTCGTCATTCTCCAGAACGGTGATCTCGCCCTTGCCGATGCGGCGGCCGTTGACCATGATCTCGACCGGTTCGCCGATCCTCTTGTCGAGCGCGATCGTCGCGCCTTCCTCCAGGCTCATCAGCCCGGAGACCTGCATGCGGCTCGTCCCGAGCACGATCTCGACGTCGATCGGGATATCCATGATCAGGTCGAGATTGGCGTTGAGGGCGCTGCCGGGCTCCTGATAGGCGGTCCCCGCAGGCGAGCTGCCGAAATCGCCATCGCCGAAGCTTGCCGCGCTGCCGCCGAGACTTTCGGTCTGCGCTTCGAAGCCGCCGCCGAACGACGGAGCGTCGGCCGAAAAATCGGCCGCGCCGGTTGCGCCGAAATCCGCATCGAAGCCCGGCACGCCGCCGTCGGCGTCCGTCTTCAAGACGCCGCGCAGATCGTCGATGGCCTGATCCAGTTCGGCTTCATTGCCGACAGGCATCAGCGCGTCGTCTTCGGTGAGAGGTGTCTTCTTCGTAGCCATGCGGTCATTATTCCTGTTGAAACTTGCGTCAGCCTGCCTTTCCGAAGGCGCGCAGGCGGAGCGGGTCCTAACCTATCAGGTGTCTCAGTATTTCGTCGTCGGTACTGATATTATCCTTTACGCGGACTGTATAACGCTCGCCGGCCCGTCCGAATTCGCACGAATACATGTCCTTGCCGTTGGCGCTGACCTGAACTCGGACATCGCGCTTGTCCTGGAAGGCGATCACATCGCCGGCGGCGAGCCGGGAAATCGTCCCGAGCGTCAGCTTCTGCAGGCGGATACGTGCCTCGAGTGTCACTTGCGAGCGGCGAACCTGATCGTTCATGCGGTCTGTCCATTCCTGCTTGGCCTTCGAGACCTGGTTCCTGGCCTTCGGTGCGGTGACTTTGGTCTTGAGGAATGCGCGCTGCGGGATGATGAGCGCGAATTCCGAAGCGATCGAGCCGAGCTCGATCGCCATGCGGATCGCCACGCCGAATTCCGGCCGCGCAAGCTCGTCCGGCTTCGGCCTGTCCTCGGCATTGTAGGGACGTTCCAGTATCGCCTCGAAGCCGCCCGGCGCATTGACGCCCGAGCGAAGCACGCCGGCGATCCGCTCGAAGACCATAACCGCGAGGTCGATCTCGATATCGGAGAGCGGGCGGTCGATGGGCTGCGTGATCGTGTCGGCTTCCGCACCCAGCATCAGCTCCATCAGCGCGATGACGAAGCTGTTTCCGCACGCGAGCGAGAAATTGGGGGACCAGTTGCGGAGGCTGCCGTCGGCTAGGGCGAAACTGTCGCCGAGATCGGCGATCAGGTCGTTCATCAGGCCGGATGTGCAGCTCACATAGGAGACGCCGATCCGGATGCCGGTTTCGCTGTGGAAGACGTCCGGCAGGAACTCGGTGTAGAGCTGGGCGAATTCGCCGCTGATCCTCTCGACCGTCTTCTTGTCGCCGAGGCCGCCGGTTAGTTTTGCGAGAAGCGCCAGGTCCATCCCCGGCGCAGTCGATTGGGTCGCTTGGTTGGTCGTCATCATGCCGCCTTTTCACCACCAGGATTCATCATTTCCTGCTCGACCGAGTCGATCGAGGGGCGTTCTTTGTTGGAAATCGTCTTGCGTCCGTATTCCAGCGCCACCTGCGGAACCGAGCCGTTCATGTAGGCAAGCAGCGTCTGCTTGACGATGATGTAGAGGCGGTGCTGCTTGGAGCGGACGATCTTGATCTGCGACGTCAGCGGGTTGCAGATACAGTAGGACAGGAAGATGCCGAGCATGGTGCCGACGAGGGCCGCACCGATGAGGCCGCCGAGAACTTCGGGCGATTCGTTGATCTTGCCCATCGCCTTGATGACGCCGAGAACGGCCGCGATGATACCGATGGCCGGGAAGGAATCGCCGACGGCGATGATCGCGTGATAGGGCTTCATCTTGTCCTGGAACATCGTGTCGAGTTCCTCGTCCATCAGCGCCTCGATCTCGTGGGAGCGGGCGTTGCCGATGATGATCAGCCGCACGTAGTCGCAGATGAACGCCGTCAGTTCCTTGTTCTTCAGAACCGTCGGGGCGGTCTGGAAGATCGAGGATTCCTCCGGATTGTCGATATGCGCCTCGATTTCGTTGCGCGACTTGGTCCTGAGGTCGCGCATCAGCGAATAGAGCACGCCGAGAACGTCGAGATAGTTGCGCTCCTTCGGGACGGCATTCTTGAAGGCCTCGCCGATCGCCTTGCCGCTGTCCTTCACGACCTTCATCGGGTTGCCCATGATGAAGGCGCCGACGCCCGCGCCGCCGATGATCATGAGCTCGAAAGGCTGAATGAGCACGTTGATATGGCCACCCATGGCCATGAAGCCGCCGAGAATACAGCCAACGGAGATGATCAATCCGATAATAATATTCATCGCGAACCTGTGCCCGATCGTTTTCTTCGTTCGGTCCCGGGATACGGCCTCTGGCTTGCGTGAGGCTGGTTGTGAAAGCTCTAAAACACGCAGAACCGGTACAGCCTCGCGCAAGTCTTCGCGCATAGTTCTCGCCATGATCGGATCGGATTGCCCGTTCCGCCGCGCGTCCGCCGCTCCGTGGACTTTGGGTAGGGAACTATCGTGATCACGACCTATACCAGCTACGCCATGATCAGCCGCGATCTGCCGAAATCGCTGGCGCGCATTGCAGAAAAGCCGGATGTTGCGCGCGAGACGGACTATTACCTCTCCAAGATCGGCAGCATCAAGACCGTCGATGATTTCATGGCCGACACGCGCATCTACAATTATGCGCTGAAAGCCCACGGCCTCGAAGACATGGCCTATGCCAAGGCCTTCGTCCGCAAGGTGCTGACCGAAGGCATCGATGACAAGGACGCCTTCGCCAACAAGCTTTCCGACAGCCGTTATGCGTCCCTGGTGGAATCTCTGAATTTCTCGGCCTACGGCACGTCGGCGACCTCCTTCGACAAGGCGCAGAAAGGCGTGGTCGACAAATTCCAGCGCCAGACGCTGGAAGAGGAGGCCGGCGAGGAAAACATGGGCGTCAGGCTTGCGCTCTACTTCGAACGCATGGCGCCCACGGTCAAGTCCGGCATGGAAATCCTCGCCGACGACGCGCTTTCGGAAGTGGTCCGCACGACCTTGCAGATGCCGGACGAGATCATCGGCGCCGATCTCGACCGTCAGGCCCGCTACATCGAGGACACGGTCAACATCGAGGATCTTCAGGACCCGGCCAAGGTCGGCAAGTTCCTGGAGCGGTTCACCGCGATGTGGGAGCTGGAAAACCCTTCGGAAACCTACAATCCGGCCAGCCTCTTTTCGCCCTCGTCGAGCGGGATCTCGACCGATCTTCTGATCTCAATCAACAATCTGAAACTCGGAGGCAAATGATATGCAGTCCGGACTTTATGTCGGCATTTCTTCGCAGATCGCGCTCGAGCGCCGCTTGAACACGATCGCCGACAACATGGCCAACATGAACACCGTCGGTTTCCGGTCGACGGAGGTCAAGTTCGACGAGGTCTTGAGCAAGACGCAGAACGATATCAATGCCAAGATTGCCTTCGTCACCCAGGGTAACGACTACCTGTCGACCCGCACGGGCGAGCTCCAGAGAACCGGCAATCCGCTCGATTTCGCCATCAAGGGCAATGCCTGGTTCGCGATAGACACCCCGGCTGGCCAGGTGCTGACCCGCGACGGGCGTTTCACCATGGACGAGACCGGCCAGCTCCGCTCCAGCCGCGGTTATCCGGTGCTTGATGCCGGCGGCGCGCCGATCCAGCTCAACCGCGAAGCCGGCCCGCCGACCGTCGGCGCCGACGGCATCATCATGCAGAACGATCAGCCGGTCGCCACGCTCGGCCTGTTCACGGCGGACATTTCCAAGGGTTTCAACCGTTACGAGAACGAGGGCGTCATCTTCGTCGACAATCCCCAGCCGGTTCTCGAGGGCATGGAGAACTCGGTCGTCCAGGGATATGTCGAGCAGTCCAACGTCAACGGCATCCGCGAGATGACGCAGCTGATCCAGGTCAACCGTGCATTCGAAGGCATTTCCGCCCTGATGCGCGACAGCGAGACCTCGATGAACGACGCGATCAAGACGCTCGGCGGCTCCAACGGCTAAAGATAGGGAGCACGGCCCACCATGATGGAAGCGGCTATCCTCGATGCAGTCAATGGCGGAAAGCTGGCGCAGATCGCGGGACTGGCCGCGCGTTACGCCGATCCCGCCTTCTCCGTCACCCATGGCGGTCATGTCAGGACCATCGCGGCGGGACACTACACGGTCGCCGGCCTTTCGAAACATGTGCGGCTCGGCGAATTCGTCGCGCATCGCAGCGCCACCGGCATCCATCTCGGCGAGGTGGTGCGCGTCGAGCCCGACGTGGTCTTCGTCAGCCCCATCGAGCCGGGAGAACCGATCGGGATCGGCGACATGGTCATCCGGAAGGGCGCCTTCCGTGTCGCGCCGGACGAGAGCTGGTGCGGCCGCACGATCAATTCGCTCGGCGAGCCCATCGATGGCAAAGGTCCCATCGTCCGGGGTCTCCGGCCGCGTTCGATCGCCAACAACGCGCCGCCGTCCATGTCGCGCAGCCGCGTCGAAACGGGTTTCAAGACCGGGGTGAGGGCGATCGACATCTTCTCGCCCCTCTGCCTTGGACAGCGTCTCGGCATCTTCGCCGGTTCTGGTGTCGGCAAGTCCACCCTTCTGTCGATGCTCGCCCGGGCCGACGCTTTCGACAAGGTGGTGATCGCGCTGGTCGGCGAACGCGGCCGCGAAGTGCGGGAATTCATCGAGGATACGCTCGGCGACAACATGGCGAAGTCGATCGCGGTCGTGGCGACCAGCGATGAAAGCCCGATGCTGCGCAAGATGGCCCCCCTGGTCGCGATCACCATCGCGGAGCATTTCCGCGATCAGGGTGACAACGTCCTGTTCATCGCCGACAGCATCACCCGTTTCGCCCACGCGATCCGCGAGGTGGCGGTCGCATCCGGCGAGCCGCCGATCGCCCGCGGCTACCCGGCCTCGGTCTTCACCGAACTGCCGCGTCTTCTCGAGCGCGCCGGACCCGGCATCGAGGGCACGGGCACGATCACCGCGATCATCTCGATCCTTGTCGACGGCGACAACCACAACGATCCGATCGCCGATTCGACGCGCGGTATTCTGGATGGCCATATCGTGCTCGATCGCTCGCTTGCCGAAGAAGGACGCTATCCCCCGATCAACCCGCTGGCCTCGATCTCGCGTCTCGCCCGCAAGGCCTGGACGGAGGATCAGGAAAAGCTGGTCTCGCGCCTGAAGTCGCTGGTGCATCGCTACGAGGAGACGCGCGACCTGCGTCTGATCGGTGGCTATCGCGCCGGCAGCGATCCCGATCTGGACATGGCGATCAAGCAGGTTCCTGTCATTTACGAAGTCCTGAAGCAGACGCCGGGAGAAAAGCCCGCTCTCGATGCCTATGCGGATCTCGCGAATGCGCTCAGGGCCGCGGCGGGGCAACCCAATCCGTCGTCCGCGATAGCAAGAAGGTGATCATCCGATGAGCGGTAACAAGAAAGCGGAAGCGGCGGTATCGCACAGGCCGGAAACGTCGCCATCGCGGCTGGGCGACAAGATACTGGTGGCGACGGGCGTCGCGCTTGCCGCCGCCTCGGCCTTCTTTCCCTGGTATGTCTTCCTGAACGCGGACAAGTTCGGCGTCCGGACCGAATCGCTCGGCCGCACGCGTGATCTGCCGCCAGGTATCGGACGACCGGTGGTGAGCGTGTCGCCGCTCGCCATGACCGACAGTTCCAAGGAGGACTGGCCGGCTCCCAGGGAGCCGATGGACGCCCTGACCACCGCAACCACCACGTCCTCGCTTGGCGAGACACGCGACAAGGGGACGTTCCGTGAAGAGCAGCCGTTTCCCGGAAAGAGCGGCTTCCGCCTGCTGCATGTCGCCAACGGCCGCGCGCTGATCGAGGATGGTTCCGGCATGTATATGGTCCGCGTCGGCTCGATCCTGCCCGACAACAGCAAGCTTGCCACGCTGGAGCAACGCGACGGCAAGTGGGTGATCATTACTTCCAAGGGAGAAGTCTATCAGGACGCGAACGAGCGCCGTCCGTAAGTCCGACGCAAGGTTACCAGCCTAGGCTCCAGTCAGAAGATGGAGAAAAGCCTATGCAGCCGATTCAACTGTTCGAAATGGCAGGACGTCAAGCCGAGTGGCTCTCGGTGCGCCAGGAAGTCGTTGCGGGCAACATTGCGAATGCCAATACGCCCAAGTTCAAGGCGAAGGATGTAACGCCGTTCGAGGCAGTCCTCGACCAGTCGTATGTTCCCATGGCCCGCACCCATCCGGCCCACCTCGCTTCGAACAATCTCAGCGAGCAGATCGAGGTCAAGGAATCGGAACTGAACGAAGAAATCGGCGTGCAGGAATCCGGCAATACCGTCTCGCTTTCGGAAGAACTGTCGAAGACGGGCGAAATCAAGCGTCAATACGAACTGAGCACAGGTCTGGTGAAGTCGTTTCACAGCATGATGCTGCTGACAGTAAAGAGGTAAGCAAATGGACCCGCTTTCAGCCTCCTTGAAGATCGCAGGATCGGGAATGGAGGCCCAGGCAACGCGCCTGCGCATCGTTTCCGAAAACATCGCCAATGCCCGCTCCACCGGCGATACGCCGGGCGCGGACCCCTATCGCCGCAAGCTCATCACCTTCGGCGCCGAGCTGGACAAGGCGAGCGGCGTGGACGTGGTCGAAGTCAAGAAGCTCGGCGTCGACAAGTCCAAGTTCGTCGAGGAATACGATCCCGATCATCCGGCCGCCGACGAGAAGGGCATGGTCAAGCTGCCCAACGTCAACATGCTCATCGAGATGGCCGACATGCGGGAAGCCAATCGCTCCTACGACGCCAATCTCCAGACCATCAAGCAGACGCGCGAGTTGATTGCCTCGACAATCGATCTTCTGAAGGCCGGACAATGATCGACAAGATTCAGAATGTAAGTTCCCTTTCGCTCTCCAACGGTCTCGACGAGATCGGTTCGGAAAGCACCTCCGTCTTCGGGGCGCGCGCCGCGACGCCCGGACAGAATACCGGCATGGATTTCGCAAGCGTCATGGGCGACATGGCGACCGATACCATGAACAGCCTGAAGGGCGCCGAGGCGATGTCCTTCAAAGCCATCCAGGGCAAGGCGAACACCCGCGAAGTCGTGGACGCGGTTCTGGAGGCGCAGCAGTCGCTCCAGACGGCCATGGCGCTGCGCGACAAGATCGTCTCCGCCTATCTCGAAATCACGAAAATGCAGATCTAGAGCTTTGAGGACGAAGACATGAGAGCGCTTTCCGTCGCGGCAACGGGCATGGATGCCCAGCAGACCAATCTCGAAGTCATTGCCAACAACATCGCCAATATCAACACGACGGGCTATAAACGCGCCCGTGCCGAGTTCTCGGACCTGCTCTATCAAAGCGAGCGGGCCCAGGGCGTGCCGAACCGAGCCAACCAGGCTATCGTGCCGGAAGGCGCCAATATCGGCCTCGGCGTGCAGACCTCCGCCGTCCGCAACATTCACACGCAGGGCGAACTGTCGCAGACCGAGAACGACCTCGACGTCGCGATCGTCGGCCGCGGCTGGTATCAGATCCAGTCGCCGGACGGCACCACGCTCTATAGCCGCGCCGGCGCCTTCAACAAGAACGCCCAGGGCCAGCTCGTCACCATCGACGGTTACGCGGTCGTCCCGAACGTCACGTTCCCGGCCGATGTCAGCGAAACCAAGATCACCCGCACGGGTCAGGTGATGGTCCGCATCGGCAACTCCGCGGACTTCACGGAGATCGGCCAGCTCACCATCGCGAACTTCGTCAACGAAGCAGGCCTGCAGCCGCTCGGCGACAATCTCTTCGCGCAGACCGCCGCGTCCGGCGAGCCGACCATCGCCGCTCCGGAGGACCCGGGCTTCGGCTACCTGAAGCAGGGTTATCTGGAAAGTTCCAACGTCGATGCGGTGAAGGAGATCACCAACCTGATCTCCGCCCAGCGCGCCTACGAAATGAACTCCAAGGTCATCACCACCGCAGATGAGATGGCTTCGATCGTCAGCAAGAACCTGAAGTAACAACAGGAGACGGGCAGACATGATGTTTCGCCGGAAGAATGCGATTGGCGCCAGGGTGGCGAGAACGGCCCTGGCCATGTCTTGCCTGGCCGCGCTCCTTGCCGGAGCGGGAACGCCGGTTCTGGCCCAGATGGGCACGGCTGTCGTGCCGACCCGGACCATCTACCCCGGCGAGGAGATCGGCGGGGGCAGCGTCGAAGAGGTCGAGATCACCAATCCGAACCTCTCCGGCGAATATGCCCGGAAGTCCAGGGAAGTCGTCGGCATGGTGGCGAAGCGGACGCTTCTGCCCGGCCGCACCATTCCGCCCTCGGCGCTCCGGGAAGCCTTTGCCGTCACCCGCGGCTCGTCGGTCCGCCTGGTCTTCACCATCGGCAGCCTGACGATCTCCGCCTCCGGTTCTCCGCTTGAGAATGCGGCGATCGGCGATGTCATCCGCGTGCGCAACATCGATTCCGGCGTCACGGTGAGCGGCACGGTCATGGCCGACGGAACGGTACAGGTGATGGCAAAATGAGAAAGAGCCGCCTGATCACCGCATTGGCTTTCGTGGCCGCCCTTCTCGGCGCCGCGCCGGCACTCGGCCAGAACGCCCCCGTCGTCGCCCGCATCAAGGACATCGCCTCGCTGCAGTCCGGTCGCGACAACCAGCTCATCGGATATGGCCTCGTGGTCGGCCTTCAGGGCACCGGCGACAGCCTGCGCTCGTCTCCCTTTACCGACCAGTCCATGCGGGCCATGCTGCAGAACCTCGGCATCTCGATGCAAGGCAGCCAGTCCAACGCCAAGAACGTCGCGGCCGTCATGGTGACGGCCAACCTGCCGCCTTTCGCAAGTCCCGGCAGCCGTATCGACGTGACCGTCAGCTCGCTCGGCGACGCGACGTCGCTGCGCGGCGGAACGCTGGTCATGACATCCCTTTCGGGCGCCGACGGACAGATTTATGCCGTGGCCCAGGGCGCGCTGGTCGTATCCGGCTTTTCGGCCCAGGGGCAGGCCGCGACGCTGACGGAAGGGGTCACGACATCGGCCCGCGTTCCGAACGGCGCCATCATCGAGCGCGAGCTGCCGTCCAAGTTCAAGGATTCCGTCAATCTGGTCCTGCAACTGCGCAATCCGGATTTTTCCACCGCGGTACGCATAGCCGATACGGTCAACGCCTTTGCCTCCCGCCGTTATGGCGGGCCGGTCGCAGAGCCGCGCGACAGCCAGGAAGTGGTCGTCCAGAAGCCGAAATCCGCCGATCTCACGCGGCTGATGGCCGAGATCGAAAATCTTGCGGTGGAGACCGACACGCCGGCCAAGGTGGTGGTCAACGAGCGCACCGGCACGATCGTCATCGGCGCCGACGTGAAGGTGTCGCGCGTCGCGGTCAGCTACGGAACGCTGACCGTGCAGGTCACGGAAACGCCGCAGGTGATCCAGCCGGAACCGTTCTCGCGCGGGGAGACCGCGGTGCAGCCCCAGACGGATATCATGGCGATGAAGGACGGCGGCCAGGTCGCCATCCTGAACGGGCCGGACCTGCGCACCCTCGTCGCCGGCCTCAACAGCATCGGCGTCAAGCCGGACGGCATCATCGCCATCCTGCAGGGCATCAAATCCGCCGGCGCCCTTCAAGCGGAGCTCGTCCTGCAATGACCGAGGCCCTGTTCACCATTACCGTATCGAGGAAGCTGGCGCGTCGGGTTCTTGCCGCGGCGGCTGTCCTGACGCTCGTTTCCCAGGTGGGCGCGCAGCAGCCGGCCGCGGTCTCGGAAACGTCAACGAGCGACGAGATCCAGAAGTTCTGCACGAATATCGCGGATGCCGCGCGCGACCAGCGTTACCTCCTGCAGAAGCAGGAGCTTGAGAAGCTGCAGTCGGATGTCGACACGCGCATCAAGACGCTCGAGGACCGCACGGCCGAGTACCAGGACTGGCTGAAGCGACGCAACGACTTCCTGACCCGCGCCCAGGCCGGGCTGGTTGACATTTTCAAGACGATGAAGCCGGACGCGGCCGCTCCTCAGCTCGCGGAGATGAAGCTGGAGATCGCCGCGGCGATCATCATGCAGCTTCCGGCGCGCCAGTCCGCTCTCTTCCTGAGCGAGATGGACCCGGAAAAGGCCGGCATGATCTCGACGATCATCTCCAGCGCGTCCGATCCGAACACTTCGAAAGCACGTATCCCCAATACACCGAAAGCACCCTCATGACGAAATGCGCTCCCGCCATCGTGGCTGTTCTCTTTCTGGCCGGATGCCAGAGCCAGACCATCAAGGAGATCGGCAATGCACCGTCGATGAGCCCGATCGGCAGCGGCCTGCAATATGCGCAGACGCCACAGATGTCCTCCTATCCGAAGCAGCCGCGGCACCTCGCCAGCGGCTATTCGCTCTGGAGCGACAGCCAGTCCGCCCTTTTCAAGGACGCGCGCGCCTTGAACGTGGGCGATATCCTGACGGTCGACATCAAGATCAACGACAAGGCGACGTTCGACAACGAGACGGAACGCAACCGCAAGAATTCCACCGGACTGAAATGGGAGCTCGGCCTCAGCAATCTCTTCGGCTGGACGCCGGAGGCGAAATCGACCGGCGACCTCGGCTCCGATTCGGACACGGATTCGCACGGCAAGGGTTCCACGAAGAGGTCGGAAACCCTGAAGCTGCTCGTAGCGGCGGTGGTGACCGGTATTCTGGAAAACGGCAACCTGCTGATCAGCGGTTCCCAGGAAGTGCGCGTGAATCACGAGATCCGCATCCTGAACGTGGCCGGTATCGTGCGTCCCCAGGACGTCGACTCGCAGAACATGATTTCCTACGACAAGATCGCCGAGGCGCGGATCTCCTATGGCGGTCGCGGCCGCCTGATGGAAGTGCAGCAGCCTCCGGTGGGTCAGCAGGTCGTCGACCTGTTCTCGCCCTTCTGACGAGCCGCGACGAAGGCATCCTGATTTGAAGGTTTGAAGACCATGGCGGAAGAAGCAAAGCCGGCCGAGGCCGGCGGCAAGAAGAAAGGCGGCTCGGTCATGGTGATCGCCGCCGTTGCCATTGTCACGCTGGTCGGCGCCGGCGGTGGCTGGGTTGTCGGCGGAATGATCGCACCCAAGACCCCCGACGCGCCGAAGCCGAAGGAAGAAGCCGCTGCCGCGGCAGGCGGCGGGCACGGGGAGGGCAAGAAGGAAGAAGGCCTTCCCCATATCTCCACCGAGGCCAACGGGGTCGTGCTGCTGGAGCCCGTCACCACCAACCTGGCTTATCCGTCCGAAAACTGGATTCGCCTCGAAGTGGCCCTCGCCTTCAAGGGGCCGCCGGAACTGCCGCTGGCGGAGGATATACACCAGGACATCCTCGCCTATATGCGCACCGTTTCATTGCAGCAGATCGAGGGGCCGCGAGGTTTCCAATACCTGAAGGACGACATCGAGGAGCGGGTCGACCTGCGTTCGCAGGGCAAGGTCGCCAAGGTGATGTTCCGCTCATTTGTCATAGAATAGCGACCGCCGCCTGATCGCTGCCGATAAAAGAAAAAAACGGCAAGCTCGGTCAGCCGCTAACGCAGATGCAGGCGGCGTTTTGCTGCGAAAGTCAGGGGTCCTGCGGCTCTCCGAAGGTTTTCTTTAGCCAGATACAGGCATGGCCGGGAGGAAGCCCATCGATCCGTCCGAACTCCTCGTAGCCGTTCCGGCGGTAAAAGTCCGGCGCTTGAAAGCTGAACGTATCGACATAAGCACCGATGCACCGACGCTCCCGCGCAGCATCTTCCGCCTTTGCCACGAGCCGCACCCCGACGTCTTGGCCGCGTGCTGCGGGAGATACCCATAGCCAGTCGATGAACAGCCAGGCGTAAAATGTGCGCCCCTTCAGGCCGCCGAGAAGGCCCCCGTCATCGTCGCGGGCCATGATCCATAAATCCTGAGCGTTGTCGGGGCCGGCTTTCGCAAAGTTGAATATATCCAGGCCCTCGTCGATAAGACGCCGGTCGTGCTCATCGGGCTGGCTTTCGATCTCAATGCGTATTTGCAATGTCAATTGATCTCGATTTCCATTCTCTGTTCGAAATTCCCGATGAAAGCGGGAGTTTTGCAGCTGGATCTTGTGCCGCCGCGAAACCGCGCATCCTGCGGCAAGCCGAACTCGCAGAATGCTTCACGAAGATATTTCCGGCAAGAAGGTAGACCCGCCTGAAGCAGCGGCATAGCAGATGGATTGGGCATCGATATCTGCTCGAATTCCACATTTCCGTCAGGGGGCTGGGCCTGCTCAGGCCGTTTTTTCCTTGAACGGAAGCGAAACGATACATGCTCCTTCCGGTCCGGGTTCCCGGAAGGAGCAGAGCTAGCTCACCGAACGCGCTTCAGGAAGCCGTCCGGTGCAACGGTGATGAGGAGCTTGTTTTCGGTCGACTTGTCGATCTCGAATTCCGGGTGGGTCTTGAGATATTCGAAGACCGCGGTCTTCGGATTGTCGCCGGGGCCCCAGGGGCGGTTGCCGGCGAGTTCCTTCGGAAGGTCCTCGACGACTGTGTCGAACACGACGCAATAACTTCCCACACTCGTCAGCGGCGCGTAGAGCTCGAGCTCGGACAACACATGATCATGCGTGTGGTTGCTGTCGAGGCAGGCCAGGATTCGCGAATAGCCGGAGGCAACCTTGCGCACCTGGTCCATGATCTCGGGAGCGATGCTTGACCCCTGGATCATCTCGATGCGGGGCGCCATGGGATGGGCTTCGATCGCAGCGCGGTTATGCGCCCGGATATCGATGTCGATGCCGAGAACCTTGCGCTTCGGCCTGTTCGGATCGACGACTTCTCCCTTTTCCGCCGCTTCGCACATTTCCAGCAGGGCGAGCATGGAGGCGCTGAGGATCAGCGAGCCGCCATGTGCGATGCCGGTTTCGATGATGAGGTCCGGCTTTACCGCCCAGACCAGTTCCTGCATCGCGACCATGTCCTGCGGGTACTGGATGATCGGCCGGCCGAGCCAGAAGAAATTGTAGGAATATTGCGAGGCGATCGATTCGCGCATGAACTGCGCGGCGCTGTCGTTCAGCCCCTTGTTGCCGGCAACGGCGGCGATGCGGCCTTCGACTTCCTTGACGAAATCACTCATTGTCGATCCCCACATAGGTATAGGCGTTGTTGGACAGCATTCGAATTTCCTCGAGATAATTGGAGTTCATGACGTAGATGGTCGAGCCGTGGGGAAGCCTGGACAGGGCCTGCTCGGGGGACTGGACCAGCAGTCCGCTCGCCGGCAGGTATTTGCCCTGCTTTGCCGGGTTGATGTCGATGACCACATCGACCGGCTGGCCCTTGCGGGATTTCAACAGCGAGAACGTGACGCCCTTGGATGCCCCGCCCCAGATCGCCGAACGGCTGCCGGGCTCGATTTCGTCCCCGAGCGTGCGGGCGAAGTCCGCGGGGAAGGAGACGAGATCGGTTTCTTCGCGGACCGGCGGGCGCAGGGAGTCCAGTTCGCCCACGACATAGAGATACTGCCCGCCGAAGATGTGGCCGCTTTCGATCACCTTGCCGAACATCCGGTGGAAGTCCGACAGGCGGAAGTAGTTCACATGCTCGTAGAACACGTCGAACCAGGCCCGATGTTCGATGATCCAGTCGAGGCAGGGGACTTCGATATAGATGCGCCCCTTGTTTCCGTTCGCCTTCGCGAGCTCGACGAGGAAGTCGTAGGGGTTCTGTACGTGCTCCAGCACATGCCGCAGGATGAGGCCGTCGCCCTGCACGTCCACGCCGGCCTCGAAATAATGTCGCTTCACGCGGGGGTTCGAGCCTTCGTAGGTCGGGTCGAAGCCGGTGACGTCGAAACCCTTTTCGAGGAGCATTTCGAGGAACAGACCCTTGCCGCAACCCACCTCGACGAGGTTGTCCTTGCCCATCGTGCGTTCGACGATGCCGGAAACCATTTCGAGATGCTGGTGAAAATGGCGGCTGATGCCCTGCTCGTTGTTGTAGTTTCCGTCGTAGTCCATCAGCTTCGGATCGAAGGCCGCATTGTAGACCAGTCCGGTCTTCAGGTCCTGTACCAGGCGGATGTCGCCCTTGGCGCAGGCCCGCGCCTCTTCCGCGCTGGGGTAGACCCGGTTCTGGAACGTCGGGAGTTGCGGTTGCTCATACAGCAACACGGTGTCTGTGGTCGTCATTTCGTCACCTCGTTACCCCGACAACGCAGGGTGGGTCCACCAGATTGTCCGGCCGCACGCCGAAGCGCAGGAGATCGCGCCGGCCATATTCGTCGGCTATCCTCTCCGCCAGCTGCCGTACCGTGACCGGTATGCCCGAACAGATATTTGCCGCGCCGGTCCCGTCGCCGAGAGCGATGCCGGCAATCTGTCTTCCGGCCTCCCGCACATCCATGAAGTCGCGGATCTGGTTGCCGCTCGTCAAATCCACGGGCCTGCCTGCCGCCAGTTGAGCATGCAGATAGGGGACCAGCCGCCGCTCGTCCTCGCCTTCTCCAAACAGATAGAACAGGCGGCACCATGCGAATTCGATCCCGTGCAGCGGCAACCATTGCGACAGGGCGAGGAATGTGGCGGCCTTGGCGCCGGCATAGGGGCTGACCGGCCGAAGCGGCGTATCGGTCGCCAGCATGCCGGCGGAAACATCGTATTCGAAGCAGGTGCCGATGCCGGCGAAGCGCCTGACGCCGGCGAGGGCGGCAGCCTGGGCCATACGCAGCGTGCCCTCGAGGCAGACGATATTTTCCGGCGACTGGAGATATTTGCCCGGCTCGGCATACCAGGCGGCATGCACGACCGTGTCGGCCCCATCCAGTGCTCGGGCCCACCAGTCCATCGGCTCGCGGAACAGGTCGGGCGTGCGAACGACGCTCTCGACGGCGGGGAGATCGCCAAGGCGGGCATCAGGAGTTCCCTCGCGAACGATGATCCGCACGCGCACACCCGTCTCCGCCAGGGCCTTGAGGACCTGCCGGCCGACAAAGCCGGTGCCGCCTGTCAGGAGAACGAGCCTTGTCATCTAATCTTCAACCCCGGTACGGCCGTGACGAACCTGGTGCCCTGATCGGCCAGCGATGCAAGCTGCTGGCGCACTTCCGCCGCGATGTTCCATGGCAGGATCATCACATAATCCGGCCGGCGCTGGAGAATGGTGTCCGGATGCAGGATCGGGATATGGCTGCCGGGCATGAACTTGTTCTGCTTGGCGGCTGCGGCATCGCAGACGAAGGGCAGGAGGTCGGGTTTGACGCCGGCGAAGTTCAGGAGCGTGTTGCCTTTCGCGGCCGCGCCATAGGCGGCCACCGTCTTCCCGTCACGTTTCGCCTGGAGCAGGAAGGCGAGCGCATCGTTCTTGACCTGCTCGGCCTTGGCCTGGAACCCGGCGTAGGGCGCGGATGTGCGCAGTCCCCGGCGCTCCTCTTCGGCAAGCAGGGATGCGACGGCGGTCGTCGTCTGTCGCGAATCGTCGCCATGGCAGCCGTAGATGCGCAGGCTTCCGCCATGGGTCGGCAATTCCTCGACGTCGAAGACGCGCAAGCCCGCGCTTTCGAAGATCTTGCCGACGGTGAAAAGGGAAAGGTAGGAGAAGTGCTCGTGATAGACGGTGTCGAACTGGTTCTCCTCGATCAGCCGCATGACATGCGGGAATTCGAGCGTGATGGTGCCGCCGGGCTTGAGCGCCGCCTTGAGGCCGCGCGTGAAGTCGTTGATGTCCGGCACATGGGCATAGACGTTGTTGCCGAGGATGAGATCGGCGCTCTTCCCCTGCGCGGCCAGCGTCTTGCCCAGCGTTTCGCCGAAGAATTCCCTCAGTACGGGAATGCCGAGCGCCTCGGCGGTCTCCGCCGTGCTGTCGGTCGGTTCCACCCCAAGGCACGGAATGCCGGCAGCGACGAAATTCTTCAGGAGATAACCGTCGTTCGAGGCGACTTCGACGACCATGCTCTTTCGGTCGAGCCCGAGCCGGGCCGTGATCATCTCGACATAGCGGGCCGCATGGGCAAGCCAGCCTTTTGAGGCGCTGGAAAAATACGCATATTCGGGACTGAAGAGGGCTTCGGCGGAGGCATAGTCCTCCGTCTGCACCAGCCAGCACTCCTCGCAGACCTTCAGTCGCAGTGGAAAATAGGTTTCCGGCCTGGAGAGGTCTTCGGCAGTCAGGTAGGCGTTGGACGGCGGTGCGAAACCGAGGTCCAGGAAGTCGCAGCGAAGCGTGCTACCGCAGTGGCGGCATTTCATGAGATCAGTCCCGTAAATTCTTCTGTCAGATGTGGATGGCGGCGGTCGCGCTCGGACATTTCAGTGATCTCGAACGGCCACGTTATGCCGAGCGCCGGGTCCTGCGCGTTCAAGGCCCCTTCGGCGCTCGATGCATAGGGCGCCGAATGCAGGTAAAGGAGTTCGCAATCGTCGGTCAGCGTCTGGAAGCCGTGCGCGAAGCCTTCCGGTATCAGCAGCGACCGGCGGTTTTCCGCCGAAAGCTCTTCCGCATGCCATGTCAGGAATGTCGGCGAGCCGGCCCGAAGATCGACGGCGACATCCCGGATTGCGCCGCGCAGGCAGTTCACGAGCTTCATTTCCGCATGGGGAGGATGCTGGAAATGCATGCCCCGCACCGTCCCTTTTCGCGCCGTCACGGTCAGGTTGATCTGCGCGACCGGCTTGACCCATCCCGCCGGCCCGAGTTCCTCGGCGCAGAACATGCGCGACAGGAAGCCACGCGAATCGCCGAGATTCTGGCGTTCGATGAGCTTCAGCCCGGCAAGCGGCAGGTCGGTGACGGTAAAGCGGCTCAAGGGCGTGCCTCGTATTCGGCGATTTCGGCTTCGCAAAGCGAGCGGGCGTCGGCGCCGTCATGCTGCGCCCGATACCATTTCATGGTCCGGTCGACCGCCTCCGCCAGCGACCATCGCGGTTCGATGTCCAGCATATGCCGCGCCTTCGCGGTTTCCAATGCCAGCCAGCCGGCCTCGTGGGGGCCTTCGGTGCCGTCGCCATATTGGACGTCGCCGCCTCCCCAGGAAGAGCGGGCGATTTCGATCACCTGCCGCACGGGAGCGGCCTCATGGCTCACCGGTCCGAAATTGAACGCATCGGCCAGGGCCGGATCGCTCCACAGCCGTTCGGCGAGCACCAGATAGGCGCAGAGCGGTTCCAGGACATGCTGCCACGGACGCTTCGCCTCCGGCCGCCGCACCTGCAGGACCTTGCCGGACTGCCAGGCGCGCACCGCGTCCGGCAGCAGCCGGTCCGCCGACCAGTCGCCGCCGCCGATCACGTTGCCGGCGCGGGCGCTTGCCACCGCCACGCCTTTTTCGCGCAGGAAGGAATCGCGATAGCTGGAAATGACGATTTCGGAAGCCGCCTTGCTGGCGCTGTAGGGATCGTGCCCGCCGAGGTGGTCCGTTTCCCGGTAAGGAAAGGCGTGTTCGAGGTTGCGATAGACCTTGTCGGTGGTGATCGCCACGACCACACGCGCCGACGGCACGGAGCGGACGGCCTCGAGCACGTTTGCCGTGCCGAGGACATTCGTCGCGAACGTGCCGAGCGGGTCCTGATAGCCGGGGCGTACCAGGGCTTGCGCCCCGAGATGCAGGACGATTTCAGGCGATGCGGCGCGAACGATCTCGGCAAGCTTCGTCGCGTCGCGGATATCCTGGAAATGGCTGGCCGCGAAGTGCGGGCCTGCGAGCGTAAAGAGATTGGGTTCGGTTTCCGGCGGCAGGGAGATGCCGGTGACCGCGGCTCCGAGGCGCTTCAGCCAGATGGAAAGCCAGGCTCCCTTGAAGCCCGTATGCCCTGTCAGGAGAACGCGCTTGCCCGCCCAGAAACCGTTATTCGGTTGAGCGTCGGTCACGGCCAGATCTTCCATGGCGCCCGTCCCGAGGCCCAGAGCTCTTCGAGCAGGTTTTTCTCGCGCAACGTGTCCATGGGCTGCCAGAAGCCTTCGTGCTCATAGGCCATCATCTCGCCCGTCGAGGCAAGCGTCGTCATCGGCGCCGCTTCCCAGGGCGTGCCGTCGGCTTCGATATAGTCGATGCATTTCGGCGAGAGGACGAAAAAGCCGCCATTGATCATCCCGCCGTCGCCGCGCGGTTTTTCCACAAAGCCGGTGACCTGGTCGCCGTCGCGCTCCAGCGCTCCGTAGCGCCCGGGCGGATGGACCGCCGTCACCGTCGCAAGCTTGCCATGGGAGCGATGGAACTTGACGACCTCGGTGATGTTCACGTCGCTCAGGCCGTCGCCGTAGGTGAAGCAGAAGCTCTCTTCGGCGCGCAGGTAGTCGGCGACCCTCTTCAGGCGACCGCCGGTCATCGTCGTCTCACCGGTGTCGATCAGCGTGACCTTCCAGGGTTCGGCATTGCGGCGGTGGACCTGCATCTCGTTATAGGCCATGTCGAAGGTCACGTCCGACATATGCAGGAAGTAGTTGGCGAAGTACTCCTTGATGACGTAGCCCTTGTATCCGCAGCAGATGATGAACTCGTTCACGCCATGGGCGGAATAGAGCTTCATGATATGCCAGAGGATAGGCCGCCCGCCGATCTCGATCATCGGCTTGGGCCTCAGATGAGTCTCCTCCGAGATCCGGGTTCCCAACCCGCCCGCGAGAATCACAGCTTTCAATTTCGTTTCTCCCTAGCGGCTTGGTTCCAGGTCCGTAGCTGCCGGCGGCTCGGAATGTCGCCCACTGATGTGATGTCGCCCGCCGATGTGTTGGGCGGACCTTTATACCAGAATGGTCTGCACCAGGTCCTCCTGGCTGAACACCATGTTCGGCAGATAGCCCAGTTCGAGGAAATGGTCACGCTGCTCCTGCGCCGAAACGAGGACGGCCGCACTTTCCATGAATTCCTTCGTATGCTCGGCCGGTTCGCCCACGATTTCGATTTTCTCGGGAAAGCCGACTTTCATAAGGCGTTCCTTGAGAATGCTCGTGTCCAGGAAGCCGGATATGATCAGCGACCGGATGCCGGCGGTGGACTTGATCTGCCAGGCCAGGGTTTCCAGCGCCGCCGCCAGTGGAAGGCCGTTGCGGATTTCCTTGAGCTGCTGGTGTTCGCCATGTCCGCTGAATTCCATGCGGGTCAGCAGCTCGTAGGACTTGAGATATTCCCCGCGCTGGATCAGCAGGCGGATTGCAACGGCCATGCGCTCCATGGTGAAGACCTTGCAGAGATGTTCCTGCGTCGTCCTGTCGTCGAGCGAGGTGCCGATCCGGCCGCGTTTGATGCCGAAATAGAGGAAATATTCCAGGCCGCCGCGATACTGGTCCCAGCCGGTCATGGCGATGTCGTGGCCGCCCTGCTGGCGGTCGCGGTTGATCGCCGAACGGATGACCTGACGATAGAACGGCTTCTTGCGGAAGGCAACATCCCCCTGGTCGAGGAGATGGGCGAGCAAGGGAAACGCAAAGAAGCAGATGGAGCGCGGAGCCCAGGCCGATCTGATCGCCGACCGTCTGTACACCGCAATTTCCGGGAAGACGTGGCCGCGGAACAGGAAGTTGAAGACCTCCGCATAGCTGCGCCGCGGGAAGACGACATCCTCCGCCAGATGGTAGAAAGGCCGGCCGTCGGTATTGGTGACGCCGTCCGTGATGAACCACGGCGCGTGGCAGACGGTGGTGTTCGGATTCTGATCGAGATAGGCGACGATTTCCGCAATTTCCTCGCCGATCAGCCGGTCGTCGTCCGCGAGGTAAAGCAGATATTCGCCGCGGCCGAGGCGGAAGGCGCTGTTCACGTTGGGGATCATCCCGACGTTTTCGTCACCCTTGTGATAGCGGATCGGCGCGCCTCTCTCGATGAATTCCTGGACGACCGAAGTCGTGTGGTCGGTCGAGGCATTGTCGGAAATGACGATTTCGAACGGGAAGCCGAAGTCGAGCTCCCGCACGCAACGATCCAGGCAATCCCGCAGAGATTCCGCGCGGTTGTAGGTGGGAATGCAGATGCTGAGCTTGATGGAGTTCACTGAAGTTTCCTCGACCGGAGTGTTTCAAGCGGCGCGAGCGGCAGAGCGGCTTGAAGATGTGGTTGTCGTGACGCGGGCTTCCGGTGCCGTTGCGGTGTCGGATCTTGCCTGCCCAAATATTCCCGCCGTCTGATTCGTGTTGAGGCTTGCGCGCCTATAAGAGATTGCTGATTCGACGCTACCGGTTGAGACTTGTGCAAAACTGAAGCGCCCCGCCGATCGGCGAAGGCTCCCCTTCACAAGAAGAACGGGCGGACTTCCGTATCTTTCTGTTCACGACCTGCCGCAGCGGCCGGTACGGTGTTGACCTCGCTTGTCGAGGATGACTATCGAAGGTCATCCAAAGGACCTTCGTGATCGCATGATTCGGCTGATTTACTTGTTCATGGCTTTGATTGCGACACCCGGGCTCGCGCTCGCGCAGCAATCGCCTGCCGATCTCCTCAACCTGCCGGTCGATGGTTCGGCGGCTGCGTGGATCATCCGCACGTTCGGGCTTCTGACGGTCCTGTCCGTCGCGCCCGGCATCCTGATCATGGTCACGAGTTTCCCGCGCTTCGTGATCGCCTTTTCCATCCTCCGTTCCGGCATGGGGCTGGCGACGGCGCCGTCGAACATGGTGCTGATCTCCATGGCCCTGTTCATGACCTTCTATGTCATGTCCCCGACGTTCGACCGCGCCTGGAACGAAGGGGTGCAGCCTCTTCTCCAGAACCAGGTGACGGAGGCGGAGGCGGTGCAGCGGATCGCCGAGCCGTTCCGCGTCTTCATGTCGGCCAATACGCGCGACAAGGATCTGGAACTCTTCGTCGAGATCGCTCGCGAGCGCGGCCAGTCGGTGGGAACACCGGACGCCGTCGATTACCGCGTGCTGATTCCGGCTTTCATGCTGTCGGAAGTCCGGCGCGGCTTCGAAATCGGCTTCCTGATCATCCTGCCGTTTCTGGTGATCGACATGATCGTTGCGGCGATCACCATGGCGATGGGCATGATGATGCTGCCGCCGACATCGATCTCCCTGCCCTTCAAGATCCTGTTCTTCGTGCTGATCGATGGATGGAACCTGCTGGTCGGCAGTCTCATCCGCTCGTTCGGGTGAGACAGGAAAATGGCCGGGAGACCCGGCCATTGCGATCTTTGCGGATCGTCTCCGACGACTATTCCGTGCGCGTGCTGAACGGTTCGTCGCGGGAGGGCAGGGCGGGAACTTCGAAATGGTCCGGCTTGAGCTTGGCCTTCGCCCGGTCGACCATCGTCTCATAGGCCTTTTCCAGATGCCGGCAGAAGCGCTCGGCATCGAAGAGAGGCATGATGAACCTGTTCTTCGCCAGACGCTCGCGGATTTCCGCCAGCTCTTCCCGATTGTTGAAATAATGGATGGCGCGGCGGACATATTCGTCCTTCGTGTCGCAGACCATTTCCGGCAGCCCGATGGCATTGAGCAGGCTCTCGCTGACGCGCGAGGCGAAATTGTCGCCCTTGTGGGCGAGCATCGGCAATCCGCACCACAGCTTTTCCGAAGTCGTCGTGTGCCCGTTATAGGGATAGGTATCCAGTCCCAGGTCGGTAAGCGCGATACGGTCGAGATAGGCCGAGTAGTCCATCACGCGGTCGCCGAAGAGAATGCGCTCGCTGGCGATGCCGGCGTCGGTGAAGCCCTTCAGCAGGTTCTTGCGCGAACCGAAGGTTTCCTTGCAGATCAGGAAGAGATAGCTGCCGGGGGTTTCCTTGAGGATGCGTATCCACAGGTCAAGCGTCGTGCGGCTGATCTTCCAATGGGTGTGGAAGCACGAGAAGATGAACGCATCCTTCGGCATTCTGCAGATGCTGCGGTCGATCTTCCGCGGCAGCGACCGGTGGATCGCGTCGTTGGGAAAGAACGTCTCGGGCATCCAGACGATCTTTTCGTAATAATGCTGGAAGGAGCTTTCCGGAACGACGGTGCGGTCGGCGATGAGATAGTCGATATCCACGTTCACCACCGTGCCGGGATATCCGAGCCAGGTGACATGCACCGGCGCGGTCATCTGGTTCATGATGGTAATGCGGTTGTCCGCGGTATGTCCCTGAAGGTCGACGAGGATGTCGATATTGGCGTCCTTGACGGCTTCCACGGCTTCGTCGTCGGTCATGTTGCGGATCGAGATGATCCGGCCCCAGTTTTCGCGGACGGCGTCGTTGCTTTCCTTGAGCGTCTTCTCGCTCGCATTGCAGAACAGGGTGATGTCGAACCTGTTTCTGTCATGTGCCTCGAGCACCCCGCGGAATGCCTTCATCACGGCGTGATCGGTCCACAGGTCTGCCGAAAGGTAGCCGATGCGAAGCTTGTTTCCCCAGGTGTGCGGCATGGCCCGCCGTTTCGCCGTGATGCCTGGGGGCTTGCGGACCCGCGCGGCGCCGGCAATGGCGTTGACCCGCTCGTCGCTGCACCAGCGGATGTTGTACAGCGAAATCTCGTCGTAGAACGGCTCCAGCTCGCCTGCTTCGATTTCCGCTTTCAGGATCGGATCGTATTTATCGATGACGTCATACGCGTTCACGTCGCGCATCACCGTAAGGTAATAGTTACGCAGGATCTTGTCGTCCGGCTCTCTTTCGAACGTATCGACGATAAGCTTGTGCTCCGCCTCCGAGCGTGTCGCGAGCCGGATGGAGCGGATGGAGAAGCGTCGATGCTCGCGATTGTCGCTTTCCGCAAGCGTCTTCTGGAAGGCTTGCGCGCCTTCCATCTCCTGTCGCATCAAGGCTCCCGACATCAGCATCGCCATGTCCGGATCGGCAAGGACGTCGTTGAGGCTCTTGGCGCCGAGGCGCAGCAGGCTGATATCGTCGCTGTTGGCGAAGTGAAGCCGCATGGCTTCGCGCATGTATGAGAGCCGGTGGCGAGATTCCTGGGAGGCTGCCACCTGGAATGCTTGCGCGGCTTCCGTCTTCATGCGCAGCTTGACCAGCGTCGCTCCCAGCAGGGCATAGTGCTTCGGGTCCTTGTCCACGTCGAGCAGGCGGTTCAGCGTTCCGAGAACCTGATAGTAGTCGGCCTTGTCGAAGCTCTTTTGGGCGGCCACATAGTCCCGTTGCGTTTTCAGGCTTTTCAAGTCTTCGCACTCCAATAATAGCGGCGCCACCGCATGCGACGGAGCGGCCTCCATGCCATCATGGCGGGCGAAGCTTGCTTGAAGCCGTTGTCTCTTAATGAGGGAAAATACCTATAAACCGTAGGTTAACCATAGGATCAGAGCTTGCCGGGTTCCGATGCAAATTAAAGGAGTTGGCAAGAATTGGCTGCCAGATTTCTCCTCACACGACGGGTTTGGTGTCTCTTCCGAGCTGAAGGAACCGAGTTGGCATGATGCCGGACCGACGTGACCGGTAACGTATTCAGTCCGGTATGTCCCCCCACAGTATTTCGTTCAAAGGGACAATCAATTATGACGAGCATTCTTACCAACAACAGCGCGATGGCCGCTCTCCAGACGCTGCGGAGCATCAGCTCCGACATGGAGACGACCCAGGGCCGTATTTCTTCCGGTCTGCGCGTAGGTTCGGCTTCCGACAACGCCGCCTACTGGTCGATCGCAACCACGATGCGTTCCGACAACTCCGCTCTCTCCTCCGTTCAGGATGCGATGGGCCTCGGCGCCGCCAAGGTCGACACCGCTTATTCCGGCATGGAAGCAGCGATCGACGTTGTTCAGGAAATCAAGAACAAGCTGATCACCGCTGGTGAAAGCAGCGCCGACAAGACGAAGATCCAGGAAGAAATCACCCAGCTTCAGGATCAGCTGAAGAGCATCACGTCTTCCGCTTCGTTCTCCGGTGAAAACTGGCTGCAGGCCGATGTCGCTGGCCGCACCAATGCCACGACCGGCGAAGTTTACGCCAGCGACGAAATCAACAAGCAGATCGTCGGTTCCTTCACCCGCGACGCCAACGGTAATGTTGCGGTCAAGACCGTCAACATCGTTCTCGACGAATCGAACGTCCTGTTCGACCTTTCGGGCGGTGACGCCGGCATCCTCGACGCCAACTTCCTGAAGGGCATGCGCGCCGTCAAGGACACTAACGGTGCCGATCGTTACGCCACGGTCAACACCTCGGCGATGAACGACACGACTGCCGGCTGGAAGGAAATCGGCGGCGACGTCTGGGCCAAGACCGACACCAAGGGCGACCTGCTGACCGGCACCAATGCCGACTACCTGATGAAGGTTGGTGGCGCTTACGTCGACGCAGTCTCCAACGGCACCAACGGTTACAACGTTGACACCAGCGCCCTGATCGCGACCAACGCCTCGATCACGCTGACGACCGGCCTGTCGGTTTCCGAACTCGACATCACCAAGCTCGACGACTACCGCACGTCGTCCAAGAGCACCTACCTTGGCATGGGCGCCGGCACGAACGTCAGCGACGACGACCTGATCGCCGCCCTGACCTCCTTCGTCGACGGCCAGCTCGAGAAGATGACCAGCGCAGCTGCGAAGCTCGGTGCCGTGTCCAAGCGCATCGAGATGCAGAACGACTTCGTCTCCAAGCTGTCCGACTCGCTCGATCGCGGTGTTGGCCGCCTCGTCGATGCCGACATGAACGAAGAGTCCACCAAGTTGAAGGCCCTGCAGACCCAGCAGCAGCTCGCGATCCAGTCGCTCTCGATCGCCAACTCCGACTCGCAGAACATCCTGTCGCTCTTCCGTTAATCGAAACAGGCGAAATGGCGCGGAGGCTGACCGTGCCATGGACCCGAAAAAAGCCGCGCCCGGAACCTCCGGACGCGGCTTTTTCATTTTTCGGATTCGCTTCAATCTTCATTAACTATATTGGGGTTACCTAGTGCCATCGAAACGGCGAGTTAACCAGAAAAATTAACTGGTTAGCAAGCATGATGCTGACCGCTGTTCCCGGTGGAATCCGGAATGTCCCTTTTCGTAATCAGCCACTCAAGGGGCAATCAATATGACTAGCATTCTCACCAATATCGCAGCTATGTCTGCTCTCCAGACGCTGCGCTCGATCGGCTCCGACATGGAGAAGACCCAGGCTCACGTTTCGTCCGGTCTGCGCGTAGGCTCGGCTTCCGACAACGCTGCCTACTGGTCGATCGCAACCACGATGCGTTCCGACAACGGTGCTCTCTCCTCCGTTCAGGACGCTCTCGGTCTCGGCGCCGCCAAGGTAGACACCGCCTACGCAGCCATGGAATCGGCAATCGACGTCGTCCAGGAAATCAAGAACAAGCTCGTTGCTGCTTCTGAACCGGGCGTTGACAAGGCCAAGGTCCAGGAAGAAATCACCCAGCTTCAGGACCAGCTGAAGAGCGTTGCTTCTTCCGCTTCGTTCTCCGGCGAAAACTGGCTGCAGGTCGACATCGCCGGCCGCACCAACGGCACCACCGGCGAGATCTATGCGAGCGACGAAGTCGCCAAGCAGATCGTCGGTTCCTTCACCCGTGACGCCAACGGCAACGTTGCTGTCCGCACCGTCAACATCGTCCTCGACGAATCGAACGTCCTGTTCGACCTTTCGGGCGGTGACGCCGGCATCCTCGACGCCAACTTCCTGAAGGGCATGCGCGCCGTCAAGGACTCCAACGGCGCCGATCGTTACGCCACGGTCAACACTGCGGCGATGAACGACACGACTGCCGGCTGGAAGGAAATCGGCGGCGACGTCTGGGCCAAGACCGACACCAAGGGCGACCTGCTGACCGGCACCAATGCCGACTACCTCCTGAAGGTTGGTGGCGCTTTCGTCGACGCAGTCTCCAACGGCACCAACGGTTACGCCGTTGACACCAGCGCCCTGATCGCGACCAACGCCTCGATCACGCTGACGAGCGGCCTGTCGGTTTCCGAACTCGACATCACCAAGCTCGACGACTACCGGACGTCGACCAAGAGCACCTACCTCGGCATGGGCGCCGGCACGAACGTCTCCGACGAGCAGCTCATGGATGCCCTGATCTCCTTCGTCGACGGCCAGCTCGAGAAGATGACCAGCGCAGCTGCGAAGCTCGGCTCCATCTCCATGCGTATCGGCATGCAGGAAGACTTCGTCTCCAAGCTGTCCGACTCGATCGACAGCGGTGTTGGCCGCCTTGTCGACGCAGAGATGAACGAAGAGTCCACCAAGCTGAAGGCCCTGCAGACCCAGCAGCAGCTCGCGATCCAGTCGCTCTCGATCGCCAACTCCGACTCGCAGAACATCCTGTCGCTCTTCCGTTAATCGGAAAAGCCATAGAGATATCCGCTCTCAAAATGGCCGCGCCCTCCGGGGCGCGGTTTTTTTATGCCCGGTCGATTTTTATTAACTTCGGTAAAGATCGGTTTAACCTTTATTAACCATTTCTGCCTTAACTGAGCTCATCGAAACGATGGGTTAACCAAGACGAAGAAGAGGTTAACAGGCATCAGGCCGAGCCATCGTTCACCGGTGAGATCCCGGAATGTCCCTTTCATCTAGCCAATCAAGGGGCACCCAAAATGACCAGCATTCTGACCAATATCGCAGCCATGGCTGCTCTCCAGACCCTCCGCACGATCGGCTCCGATCTCGAAGATGCCCAGAAGCGCGTCTCGACCGGCCTGCGTGTCGGCACCGCTTCCGACAACGCCGCCTACTGGTCGATCGCGACCACGATGCGTTCCGACAACGGCGCCCTCTCGGCCGTCCAGGACGCTCTCGGTCTCGGCGCCGCCAAGGTCGATACTGCCTACGCAGCCATGGAATCGGTCGTGGACGTCGTGACCGAAATCAAGAACAAGCTTGTCGCGGCTTCCGAAGCCGGCGTCGACAAGGCCAAGATCCAGGAAGAAATCTCCCAGCTTCAGGATCAGCTGAGAAGCATCGCATCCTCCGCTTCGTTCTCCGGCGAAAACTGGCTGCAGGCCGATATCGGCGGCAGGACGAACGCCACCACCGGCGAAATCTATGCGAGCGATCCTGTGATGAAACAGGTCATCGGCTCCTTCACCCGTGACGCCAACGGCAATGTCGCCGTTCAGCCGATCCCGATCACGCTCGATGAATCGACGGTTCTCTTCGATCTTTCCGGTGGCGACGCAGGCCTTCTGGACGCCAACATTCTGAAGGGCTACCGCTCCGTGGAGGACACGCTCGGCAACGATCGCTACGCCCGGATCAATACGACCGCCATGAGCGACACCACCGCGAAGTGGGTCGAGATCGGCGGCAGCGTATGGGCGAAGGCCGACACCACCGGCGTCGTTCTGACCGGCACCAACGCCGACTACCTGATCCGGGTCGGAGGCGCCTTCATCGATGCGGTCTACAGCGGCACCAACGGCGGGTACGACATCGATACCAGCGCGCTTGTCGCCACCAATGCCACGATCGGATACGCCAAGAGCGTCTCGGTTTCGGAACTCGATATCACCAAGCTCGATGACTACCGCAACAGTTCGGCGTCAGTCTATCTCGGAATGGGGACGGACGTCGACGATACCGACCTCATGGACGCGCTGATTTCCTTCGTCGATACCCAGCTCGAAGGACTGATCAGCTCGACTTCCAAGCTCGGCTCGATCTCGAAGCGTATCAACATGCAGGAGGACTTCGTTTCCAAGCTGACCGACTCCATCGACAGCGGCATCGGCCGCCTGGTGGATGCGGACATGAACGAGGAATCGACAAGGCTGAAGGCCCTGCAGACCCAGCAGCAGCTTGCGATCCAGTCGCTCTCGATCGCCAACACGAATTCCGAGAATATTCTGTCGCTCTTCCGTCAGTAAGCGGCGCTCTAGGCTAGGAGCGGTTTCGTCCCGCTCTGACATGGCAGCAGCAATATTCAGGAAAGAAAACCGCGTCTCGAAAGAGGCGCGGTTTTTCGTTTTGGCCGCGGGGCTTGCGCGAAGCCTGCACGATTGTTCCATCGGGCCGCAAAGCCGCCATTAACGTCTTGCCAATCCGCGGAGGGCTTTGATAACTGTCGTTAACGATTTGTTAAGAACGACAGGCCGCCTGCGTCATCGACGCAAAGGGCGGTAAGCATGATGCCTCTGGTCGTTTCCGGTGACGCACTCCGGATTTCTCAGAATATTTGACCGAGGCACGGCCAATGACCAGTATCCTTACCAATACCGCCGCCATGGCGGCTCTGCAGACTCTGCGCTCGATCGACCGCAATATGGAAACGACCCAGGCTCGGGTTTCCTCTGGCATGCGCGTTCAGACGGCAGCGGACAATGCGGCCTATTGGTCGATCGCCACGACGATGCGCTCCGACAATCATGCGTTGTCGACGATCCAGGATGCACTTGGTCTCGGCGCCGCGAAGGTGGATACCGCCTACACCGCCATGGAAAGCGCCATCGACACGGTGATGGAGATCAAGTCCAAGATCGTCGCGGCATATGGCGTCGGCGCCAACCGCAACAAGATCCAGGAGGAGATCACCCAGCTCCAGGAACAGCTCAAGAGCATTTCCGATTCGGCGACCTTCTCCGGCGAGAACTGGTTGCAGGACTACATCAGCGATGGCGGCACGAATGCCCAGGAAAAGCCGGTCACCAAGCAGGTGGTGGCGTCGTTCACCCGAACGGCATCCGGCGAGGTCGCGGTCAAGACCGTCGACTATACGCTGGATTCCAAGACCGTTCTCTTCGATCTGAACGGCGGAAAGCTGGGCATTCTGGATTCGTCGGTCGAGTTCGTCGCGGAGACGGAAACGCCGGTGACCGTGACGACGACCAACGGCACCATGGGTTCGACGGACGCGGACTATGCGGTCTCGTTCCTGACCGAAAGCCAGCTGGCCGCTCTGGGCGCCGATACCAATACAGCCGACAGTCGTATTTATACCGTCGGCGGCAATTCCTATATGAAGGTCGCCGAGGGCCAGTGGGCCCGGGTGACGACCACCGATCCGGCCACGGCGCCTGCCGTCACCACTCCCGTCCATCAAAACGGCGCCACGAAATATTACTTCGTCGTCGCGGCCGCCAACAATCTGGACAACCGGAAACTCGGCATTTCGGTCACCTCGCTCGATATCGACAAACTGGATGATGTCGCGGCCCAGATGAACGCCATGGTTGCCGGTTCCGCGCCGGATAACGAGGCGGTTCTGGACATGATGGAACGCTTTCTCGACAAGCAGTTGCAGGCGATGACCAGCGCGGCCTCCAGTCTCGGCTCGATCCAGAAGCGTATCGACCTGCAGGAGAACTTCGTCGCCTCACTGACGGACGTGATCGACAAGGGTGTCGGCCGTCTGGTCGACGCGGACATGAACGAAGAGTCCACGCGCCTCAAGGCGCTCCAGACGCAGCAGCAGCTTGGCATCCAGTCGCTGCAGATCGCCAATACCAACGCCGAAAACATCCTTCAGCTTTTCCGTCAGTAACGCGCATAGGTTGACTTTCCTTCTCGTGTGGCAGTCGGCGACCCGGTTGCCGCACGGTTTTTCTCCAACCCGGCCGTATCGCCCGACGCGGTGCGGCATCTTCATCTTCGCGCAAGTTTGACTTCTTACCGTTCCGCTACGGTCCGGCGAATTCTCTGATCTCGCCAAACGAAGAAACGGCAACCTTATCGGGATGATACGATGATTGCAGCGGCGGAATTTCGCTTTTTCGGCGAGCTCATGACGGGCGTCGCGCGGAAAGGCATGGCAGTGCGGGGGATTGCCCGGTGAGTGCGTCCCTTGCCCGCTATCTGAAGGATTTCAGTGAGCCGGAAACCGTATCGTTGCCGATGATGGTGGAGGGTTTTGCCGACAGCGCCGATGACGATATGGCGTTCCCTTCCGTGATCGAAAGCCCCGTCGACGTCGAGGCGGAACGTGCCGAAGCCTATTCCAAAGGCTACGAAACGGCTTCCGAGGAACTGCAACGCCGTTTCGAGGATGAGCGTCAGGCCCTCCTGGCTGCGCATGCGGAAGAGTTGGCGGCGCTTCGCGAAAGATATGAGACCGAGACTGCCGCCGTCATCTCGGTCCGGTTTCAGGAGATAGCCGGCCTGACGGCGCACGCGATCAGCGATCAGACGGCCAGGCTTCTGGCGCCTCTGCTCGACGAGGCGCTTGCCGCAAAGGCGGTCTCCGACATGGCGGATATCATCCGAGGCGCCATGCTCGATGGCGATCTCGGCACGTTGACCGTGCGGGGCCCGCTGCATCTGTTCGAAAAGTTGAAGGCAGCGCTTGGAGAGCCCACGCCGCTCCTGCGCCATATTGAAGCGCCCGACCTCGATATTGCGGTCGATATCGGCGAAACCGCGCTTGTGACCCGCATGTCCGCGTGGTCCGCTAGTCTGAAGAAGGTATTGGGATGAGCGAGGGCGAGAATCATCACCACGGCAAGAATGAGGTCGTCATCGTCAAACGACATGGCGGTGGCCATGACGATGGGCATCATGGCGGCGCCTGGAAGATCGCCTATGCCGACTTCATGACCGCGATGATGGCGTTCTTCCTCGTCATGTGGCTGGTCAATGCGGCCAACGAGGAGACGAAAGCCTCGATGGCGAGCTATTTCAACCCGATCAAGCTGTCCGACGAAACGCCGGCTGAAAAGGGGCTGGAGAAACCCGTCGACGCGGCCGAGGGCCAGGAAAGCGGAGAGCGGTCCAGGGTCAAGGCGGAAGGGGATGTCCAGGGATCGGCTGCCGCGACCGGTGAGGACATGACCTCTACCTCGGGTGACCAGCCCAATTATTCCGAAGCGGACTTTTTCGAAAATCCCTATTCGGTCCTTGCCGAGATCGCCCAGGAAGTGGGCCAGCAGGCCAATGTGAGCGCCAAGGGCGAGGGCGGGGCGAGTGACTCCGGTCCCGCGACGGGCGCGGATGGCGGACAGGCATATCGGGACCCGTTCGATCCGGATTTCTGGACCAGGCAGATCCAGGTGACGCGGGCCGATGGATCTGACAAGGCGGTGAAGGCCGTGCCGAGCGACGATCCGCTGGCGCAGGCGGGCCAGTCGCCGCAGGTGGCGCATTCCGACCAGGCCCAGTTGGAGCAGCCGGTAACCCCGATGCAGATGGCGGTCGCCGTTCCCATGCCCCGGCCCGATCCGACGCAGCTGGACAAGGCCCAGGCCCAGCCGAACGCGCAGGCTGCAAAATCGGCCAATCTCGACGGACAGAAGCCGGAAGACGGTGCGAAGGCGGAGCAGGCTGCCCGGAAGGCGGCGGATGATCTGCGCAAGGAAATCCAGCAGCAGATTTCGGGTGTCGCGGGCAAGCTTGCCGAAGGTCTCGTCGTCACGCCGGCCGAAGGCGGCCTGCTGGTGACGATCTCCGACCAGACGGACGATCCGATGTTCAATATCGGCTCCGCCGTGCCGCGCCGTGAGATGGTGCTGGCGATGGAGAAGCTCGGCCAGATCCTCAAGGAACGCAAGGGCAGCATCGTCTTGCGCGGCCATACGGATGGTCGGCAGTTCAAGGGCACGGAGAACGATAACTGGCGGCTTTCCATGGCCCGCGCCCATAGCGCCTATTACATGCTGGTGCATGGCGGGCTGGCGGAAGATCGCATCAAGCAGGTTTCCGGCTTTGCCGACAGGCGGCTCCAGGTGCCGGATGATCCCTATGCGGCGGCAAACCGCCGTATCGAGATCTTGCTGCAGGCGGATGAGGGATAATGATGAGGCCTGCGCGCAGCATTACGTCTCTGTTGACGGCCGGGCTCGCTGTCGGGGCCGCATTCGCGCATCCGGCCTCTGCCCAGAACCGTGAGGACCTTGCGCCCTACGTGATGCTCCGCTCGCTGCAGTTCGTGCAGGATTCCGTCGTGCTCGGCGATCATTCGGCAGCCGAAATGCAACGCTTCATGCTGGAGAAGATCGATCAGCGGCTGAGAAGCGCGGACCCGTCCATCTTCGAGGACCCGCGCAATGTCGATGCGGCGCTGGTCTATGCCATGAGCGGCGGCAACCCCGCCACGCTTGAATATCTCGCCTCGCGCGACATGGCCGGCAATTTCGACAATCGCGTGGCCGATGCCCTCAGGAAATATCTGAACGGCAAGGGGACCCTGGCCGCAAAGGGCCTTGGCGAAATGGCCAAGGAATATCGCGACGAAAAGATCGGCCCCTATCTTGCCCTGGTCAGCGGTAATGTCATGGTCTCGACCGATCCGAAGGAGGCCCTGTTCTTCTACGACTGGGCGCGTCTGACGGCGCCGGGCACGATCATCGAGGAAGCGGCGCTGCGCCGCTCGGTCGCGATCGCCGTCGATGCCAATATGGTGGAGCAGGCGCTTTCCTATGCGCGTAAATATGCACGCCGCTTCGTCCATTCGCCCTATGCCAGCCAGTTCGCCGATTTCTTCGTGCAGCTCGTCGTCGGGCATTTCGGCGCCGTCACGGAAGAGGACGTGGACGGAGCGATCGAGTTCATGGATGCCGACCGGCGCCGTGAGATATTCCTGCGCATTGCGCGCGCCGCAGCGATCGCCGGCAAGAACGACCTCGCTCGTCTCGCCTCCGCAAAGGCCGAAGCGCTTGCCGGGAATCCGACACCCGAAGCGCTGGCGCGCCTCTATGGCGGCCTTGCGGGCATTCCCACGCATGACGTGAACGCGGCGATGCAGGCGATAGCCGACGTTCCGGACGATATGCTCTCGCCTCGCGACCGGGCATTGCGGGAAGCGGCAAAAGCTGTGGCGGAGCAAGTCGTTAGCAGGCCCACCGCCGAAAGCTTCGCGCAAGAAAAGCCAATCAATATGCCTAATACAGAAGACGCGAAATCCCCAGTCGTGTCGCCCAGGAATGAGATCGCTGGGCCTGCTGCCGCCACGGAAGGTCCGATGGCCGGCACAGCTGCCAAATTCGATCCGGCCTTCCAGACATACGTCGATAGTGGTCGTTCGAAGTTGAATGCTATCGATGAAATGCTGAAGGAGGAGCGTCCGTCCAAATGATTACAGACATTCTGGGTGGCAAGTCCGGTGCTGCTGAGGCAGCCTCGTCTGCAAAACAGGCCGTTGCCGGCCGCAGGGATTCCGACACGTCCCCGAGCGGCTTCTCCGATGCGCTCTCCGGTTTCGATCGCGATACGCCCTCGCAGCAATCGGATGACGACGTGTTGCAGGATGACGGCAAGCCGTCCTCCGGTGAGGCCGGCATGGCTGCTGATACGAAGCCCGCGAAGACGAAGCCGATTATCGACATAAGGCCGGAATCCCTTCGCCGTACCGCGGACGAATTGAGGACGCCCATCGAATTCCTGAAGGACGTCGCGGGCAAATCCGAAGAACGGCAGATGACGCCGGCGGAAAAGAAGCTCCGCGATGCTCTCGCAGCCGCCAAGGCTATCGCGCGGAAGTCCGACGAGCTTCACGAAAAGGGCGTTTCGCAAGGTCATGCGGCCGACAAGACGGCGCAGCAGGATGAGGACAGTCAGCTGGACCTGTCCATGCTGGATGAAGACGACGCCAAGATCGCCGACATGCTCTCGCTTCTGACTGGCGACGAAGCGAAGGTCGGCGAACTGAATGCGATGATGCCGAAGAACACGACAGGTGCGCAGACGAAGCGCACCAAGGATGCGGATGGCCGGTCCGCGAACGTGGACGCCCTTGCGGTCAATGATCCGAAACGCTTCATGCTGGGCGGCGCCGCGGAAGGTCAGCCGCTTTCCATGCCGACGGATGCGGATGCGAGCATTCCGGGCACGCGCCTGTTCCGCTTCAGCAATGCGCGGGGCGACGGGCAGAATCTGGACATGGCGATCGAAAAAGGCAGTGACGAGCGCGTCGGCGTGGAGTTCAAGTCGTCGTCGAACGGCGCGGCCGAGAATGTCACGGTGCTCGATTCTCGCCGCTTCCTCGGGCTCGCGCCGAACTCCAATGGCGCAAATCTCACTGCGGCGCTGTCCGGCGATTCCGAATGGGCCGCGGCCATGCATCCCAGCTCGTCTCTTTCGAACGCCGCGGCGCAGAGCAGCACCGGCTCTGTTGTGAACATGCTCAAGCTGCAGATGAACCCTCACGAACTTGGTTCCGTGACGGCGACGTTGCGCCTTCACGGCGATGAGCTGAACGTTCATCTGACCGTCGAGACGCGTGCGGCCTACAGGCAGCTCAGCGAGGACAGCGGCGGGATTCTGGACGCGCTGCGGGCCCAGGGGTTCTCCGTCGACCAGGTGACGATCAGCATCGCTCCAACGTCGGATACCGACGCTGCCGGCGGCCAGCAGGGCCAGGCCGGCCAGCAGGGCGCGGCGGAAGGCGGGCGACAGGGCCATGCGGCCGGCCGTGGTCAGGATCAGGCTGGCGACCGCCAGACGTCCGATCAAGGCTCAAGGGATGGAAATGATGCGGTATCGGACACGGCAGCGGGTACGGCTCCTGACGGTGCTCGTCCTGGCCAGCTTTACCTCTGAGGCTTTCGCAGGTTCGCTGTTCAGCTCGGGCGGGTGGGGATCACCGGCTGGCAATCCCCCGCAGGAGGCGCCTCCGCCCAAGGTGGTCCGGCGCACCTCCGCAAGTGCGGCGGCGCTCGCCGTGCCGACCAATCCCGGCGCCTGTGAACGCGAAATCCAGGCGGCCGCGGCAAAATACGGAATACCGGAAGGCATTCTCTATTCGGTGGGACTGACGGAGACGGGCCGCAAGGGCAGTCTCAGTCCCTATGCCATGAACGTAGAAGGAAAGGCATATTTCCCGCCGTCGCAGCAGGACGCCATGACCGCCTTCTACGCTGCAAAACAGCAGGGCATGAAGCTCATCGACATAGGCTGCATGCAGATCAACCACCACTTCCACGGCGAGAATTTCTCCTCGCCGCAGGAGATGTTTGACCCGAAACGCAATGTGGAATACGCGGCGAAGTTTCTTCGCAATCTCCACGACAAACATGAGACGTGGACGATGGCGGTAGCAAGATACCATGCAGGACCGAACAACGACCCCGCTCAGAAGAGATATGTCTGCAGGGTGATCAGCAATCTTGTTGCGACGGGCTATGGAAGCTGGACTCCGAATGCCTCTCGCTTTTGTGACGGATGACGCAACCTTTACTTGAAAGCACTTCGGCGAAGAATCACAAAATTGCGCGGAGGCGCGTTGATGACGTGAATCGGCGGCGCAAGTTTTCTTTTACGATGCGTTAATGTTTCCACTGAAAAATTGTGCCATCCCTCGGGTGAGCCACTATATCTAGTGCAAATCGCACGCAGGTTCTTAATCAATTATTAATTTGTTTGGTTAATTTCACACAGCTTGCCTCCGATTCCTTCGATTCGTACCCATAGGTCAATCGAAACACCACAACTGATTCGGAGGCGGACGAATGATCGTAGTGGTTGATGAGCGTGAGCTCGTGAAAGATGGATACACCTCTCTTTTCGGACGGGAAGGCATTCCCTCCACGGGGTTCGATCCAAGAGAATTCGGCGAATGGGTGAATACGGCGGCGGATTCGGACATCGCCGCGGTCGAGGCCTTCCTGATCGGTCAGGGGGAGCGCGCACTCGAACTTCCCCGGGCCATCCGGGATCGGTCCATGGCACCGGTGATCGCGGTCAGCGACCAGCCTTCCCTGGAAGCGACGCTTGCCTTTTTCGACAGCGGCGTCGACGACGTGGTGCGCAAGCCCGTCCATCCCCGTGAGATCCTGGCGCGCGCTGCCGCGATCCGTCGCCGGTTGAAGGCGATTTCCAACTACACCGACATCGGTCCGATCCGCGTCTTCTCCGACGGCCGTGATCCGGAAATCGAAAGCGAAGTCTTCCCCCTTCCGCGTCGCGAGCGGCGCATTCTCGAATATTTGGTCGCCAATCGCGGCCGTCGTGTTTCGAAGACCCAGATCTTCAACGCCATCTACGGCATCTTCGACGAGGAAGTCGAAGAAAATGTCGTCGAAAGCCACATCAGCAAGCTGCGCAAGAAGCTGCGCAAGAAGCTCGGCTTCGATCCCGTCGATTCCAAGCGTTTCCTTGGCTATTGCATCGACTGGAACTGATTTTCAGCAGGGCCTTGCCGCATATTTTCGGCGGGAACGGTAAGCAGACAGCTTCACGCAAGGCCCGCAACTTACTCTCTCCATCAGACAAAACGGAGATTTCCTATGAGTATTTTCGGCACGATGAAAACGGCCGTCTCGGGTATGAACGCCCAGGCCAATCGCCTCGGAACCGTGGGTGACAACATCGCCAACTCAAGCACCGCCGGCTACAAGCGGGCATCGACGGCATTCTCCTCTCTCGTCCTTCCGTCCACCCAGGGCTCCTATTCGTCCGGTGGCGTCGAGACCAACGTTCGCTACAGCATCTCCGAGCAGGGCGGCATCCAGTATACGACGTCGAACACCGACCTCGCCATCCAGGGCGAGGGTTTTTTCATCGTCAGCGATCAAAACGGCTCTCCTTACCTGACCCGCGCCGGCGCCTTTCAGAAGGATGCCAACGGCTATCTCGTCAACACGGCCGGTTACCAGCTCATGGGTTATCCCTACGGCTCGAACCCGCCGGCTGCCGTCGTCAACGGTTTCAACGGTCTCGAAGCGATCAACATCAACGACTTCGGGCTTGTCTCGTCGCCGTCTTCGCAGGGCAGCTTCCCGGCGAACCTGGACAAGGAGGCGACGGTGGTCGCCACCGGCACCCGTCCGAGCGACAACCTTGCCACCAGCACTTACACCAACAAGAGCTCGCTGACCGGTTACGACCATGCCGGCGCCAAGGTTCTCTACGATTTCTACTACACCAAGACTGGCACGAATACCTGGGAAGTGACGGTTTACCGTCAGGATCAGTCCACGAATGGCGGTTTTCCGTACACGGCAACAGCGCCGGCGACCTTGGTCAAGTCCACAGTGAACCTTACCTTCGATCCCAACACCAATAAACTGAAGACCACCGCTCCGGCCTCGCCAGACTCGATCACGATCACCGATCCGAATGACGGAGCGACGCCGGCCCAGACCATCAATATCGATCTTTCGGCCATGACGCAGTTCGCCAGCGACTTCACGCCGGGCAAGGGCATCATCGACGGCAATGCGCCGAGCCCGATCACCGATGTCGAGATCGGCGGCGACGGTCTCGTCACAGCGGTCTACCAGGACGGCGGCCGCCGCCCGATCTACCAGCTCGCGCTGGCGACCGTTCCGGCCATCGACAAGCTGCTGCCGCAGAACGGAAACGTCTACCTGCCGACCAACGACTCGGGCGTGGTCACGATCGGCTTCCCGCAGAGCGGCGCCTTCGGCCAGATCTACTCGGGCGCGCTGGAAAGCTCCAACGTCGATATCGCCAGCGAGCTGACCGAGATGATCGAATCCCAGCGCGTCTACACGGCGAACTCCAAGGTCTTCCAGACCGGTTCCGACCTGATGGACGTCCTCATTAACCTGAAGAGATAATCTGACGGCACGATCGAGAGAATAAATCTCAAGAGGTTGGTAAAAAATGTCGCTCGCATCCGCATTGTCCACGGCGCAATCCATCTTCAATAACTCCGGCACTCAGTCCGGTGTCGTTTCGAAGAACATCGCCAATGCGCAAAACCCGGACTATGTCCGCCGTTCCGCAATGGTGGTGACCGGCGGAAACGGAGCGGTGATCGGCGACATTGCCCGAGCTCAAAACGCTCCGCTCCTGCGTCAGACGATCGAAAGCTCGTCTATCGCGAGCGGCCAGCGGACGCTCCTGAACGGCCTCGAAGAAATCAAGAACCTGATGGGGGGGAACGACAACGAGCTCTCCCCCGCCAAGCTGATCACGGCCTTCCGCAACGATCTGGATGCATTCTCTTCGAAGGCGAACGATACCGGACTTGGCATCGCCGTGATTTCCAGCGCCCAGGATCTCGTGTCGGGCCTCAATACGGCGGCCAACAAGCTGCAGCAGATCCGCAAGGACGCGGACGACCAGATCAAGCAGAATGTCAGCGATCTGAACGGCTTGCTCGCCAAGCTCGAAACCGTCAACAACCAGGTCAAGAACGCCACGGCAAGCGGCGCCGATGCCAACGACGCGCTTGATGAACGCGATGGGATCGTCAAGAAGATCTCCGAAATCGTCGGCGTCACCTCCTACACTCGCGACAACAATGATCTGGTGCTCTACACGTCGGACGGTGTCACGCTGTTCGAAGCTGTCGCGCGGAAGGTCACGTTCCAGCCGACGGCGGCTTTCGACGCTTCAACGACCGGAAGCGGCGTTTATATCGACGGCGTGGCGCTCAATGCCGGCGAGTCCGCCAATACCACCGCGAAGGGGTCGATCCAGGCGTTCCTGCAGATCCGCGACACGGTCGCCCCGACCTTCCAGAGCCAGCTGGACGAGGTCGCCCGCGGATTGATCACCGCTTTTGCGGAAACGGGGCCGGCCGGCACCCTGACGCCGATGACGGGCATGTTCACCTACAAGGATTCCTCCGGCGTTCAGCAGAGCGCGGTGCCCGCGGCGGGGACGATCGTTCCCGGTCTCGCGTCGCGAATCCTGGTCAATCCCGTCGTGGTTCCCCCCAGCGGCTCGCCCGACAAGGTACGCGACGGCGGCATCAACGGCGCCGCCTACATCGTCAACACGGATGGCGGCAGCAGCTATGGCGACCTGCTCGACAAGTATAACGAAAATCTCGAAGGGCCGATGGCGTTCGACTCCGACACGGAAATCGCCGACGCTCCCAATCTCCTGTCCTTCGCTTCCGACTCCATGGGATGGCTTGAAGAGCTCCGCAGCACGGCGACCTCGTCGGAGGAGACGAAGACCGCGCTGCTGACCCGCACGCTGGAAGCTTTTTCGAGCACTACGGGCGTCAGCCTCGATGAAGAACTGTCGCTGCTTCTTGATATTGAACAATCCTATAAGGCCGGCACCAAACTCATGGCGACGGTCGATGAAATGATGCAGGCCCTGTTGGATATTGCGAGCTGATCATGAAGACCTCTTTCGTTTCTACATTATCAATCCAGACCACGATGCGAAATTCGATCGCGGGCGTGCAGCGCGAGATGGTGAAGGCAAACCAGGAGGCCGTTACCGAGAAACATGCGGACCTCGGCGTCGCTCTCGGGGCCAACACGTCGCGAGCTCTCGACCTCTCCCGCGATATCACGCGTATCGAATCCCTTTACAACACCGCGGCGTTGGCGACGCAGCGGCTTGAAAGCGCCGAACTTTCGCTTTCGAAGATGAACGACCTCGGCCTGGATATCCAGAGCGCCATCCTGACCCTCGGCAATTCGACCGACGCGACGAGCCTCGCGACCGCGCGCACGACCATGTCGAACGCGCTCGATGCCTTCACGAATTTTGCCAATACCTCCGTGCAGGGCGAATACATCTTTGCCGGCATCAATACCGACGTGAAGCCGATGGAGGATTATTTCGCTCCGGGCTCGCCGGCGAAGGCCGCCTTCGATACCGAACTCAACTATTATATGTCTTCCCAGGTTCCTCCCATCCCCAGCACGTCCGTGATGACGGAAGATCAGATGAATGGCTTCCTCGACGATCTTCAGGCGAAGTTCGACGGTACGTCCACGCTGACGAGCCCTCCGCATCCGGCGGCGCTGGCCGGCCAGGACTTCTGGACGACCTTCTTCTCCGATGCCAGCGACGAGAACATGAAGAGCCGCATCAGCCAGACCGAGGTTGTCGAGAGCTCGACCAATGCCAACAGCGCGGGCATGCGCAAGTTCGCTTTCGCCTCGATCGTATCGCTGGAGCTCCTGCAGCCGAACATGGACGACAAGGCTCGTCAGGCGGTGAGCTCGCGGACGAGGTCCGTCATCAGCGAAGCGATGAACGGTGTAGATAGTATTAACCAGCAACGTACTACAATCGGTGTTTATACCGAACGCGTATCCAAGGCTGAGGAAAGGTTGCAGGCGCAGAAAGACATTCTGACCAAGGGCCTCGGGAGCCTGGAGAATGTCGATCCGGAGGAAGCCGCGACCCGTCTCAACACGATGAAGACGCTTCTCGAAACCGCATACACCGTAACGGCAAAGATACAGCAGCTAAGCCTAGCCAACTTCCTTTGATGATTAAAGGAAGGCTCGTGAAGATGAAGGATACATGAATGTACCAGTTTTCATATGCCGAGATCATGGAGGATGGCGTTGCAAACGCCAAGGATCGTGAACGGCAGGCCCTTGATCGCTCGATTGAGCTGCTGACCGCCGCTCGCGACGAGGGAAGTTACACGCGTACCACGGTCGAGGCGCTGTTCTATACCCGGCGCGTGTGGATCAGGTTTATCGAAGACCTGAAACAGCCGGACAACGAGCTGACCAATGAGTTGCGGGCGGATTTGATCTCCATCGCCATCTGGATCTTGAAAGAGTGCGAGAAGATCAGAAAACGCGAGTCGACCAATTTCCAGGGCATAATAGACGTGACCATCATCATCAGGGATGGACTTAAATGAAAAGTACGCTTCGCATCTCTTTGAAATCCGGCGAGCGGATCTTCATCAACGGCGCAGTCCTGCGCGTTGATCGCAAGGTCGCGCTGGAGTTCCTCAACGACGTCACGTTCCTCCTGGAAAACCACGTCCTTCAGCCGGAAGATGCGACCACGCCGCTTCGCCAGCTTTATTTCATTGCCCAGATGATGCTGATCAATCCGGAGGGCAGGGAGCAGTCGATGACGCTGTTCCGCAAGTCGGTCGCCATGCTGCTCACCTGCTTCCATGACGACGAGGTGCTGGCGGAACTGAAACGGATCGATGGAATGGTCGCCTCGGGCAGGGCATTCGATGCGCTCAAGGCGATCCGCGCCCTCTACCCGGTGGAGGACCGCATTCTCAACAACCAGGAAATCGCGCCGGCGACGGTCGAGCGCATCCGCAAGGAGATCGCTCCATGGCGGTAGAACCGGTCACGTCGGCGGCGGCCAACCCCTGGGCCAATGCCGGCGCCTCGACTGACGCCTCCAACAAGGCCAGTCTCAACTACAACAACTTCCTGCAGCTTCTCATCGCGCAGATGAAATACCAGGACCCGACCGATCCGATGGATGCAAGCGAGCAGATCTCGCAGCTTGCGACCTTCTCCCAGGTCGAGCAGTCTATTCAGACCAATACCCATCTGAAGAGCATGCTGCAGGCGGAAGCGCTGACCCGCGCCACCGATCTTATCGGCAAATACGTCAAGAGCGCCGACGATACGCTCACCGGCAAGGTCAAGGAAGTCGAGGTCTATGCGGACGGCGTCGTCGCCATTACCGAAAACAACGACAAGATCCTGTTGCAGGCCGGCGTCGTATTCTCCGATACGCCGCTGAAGACCGGTGATGACACGACCGACACTGGTGACGGCAGCAAAGATACCTAATAAAATGCCCGCGAATCGGAGCGAGCGCGATGAATGAGGCCGATGCCCTTGATATCATGCAGGCGGCGATCTGGACGGTCCTGGTCGCCTCCGGCCCCGCCGTCCTCGTCGCGATGGTGGTCGGCGTTCTCATCGCCTTTCTTCAGGCCCTGACGCAGATTCAGGAAATGACGCTGACGTTCGTGCCGAAGATCGTGGCTATCATGATTACGATCGGCATTACCGCGCCGTTCATCGGCGGCCAGATCAATCTTTTCGCCAATCTGGTCTTTTCGCGGGTGCAATCGGGTTTCTGACCGGTTGCCGTCCGCTCCGTTTTTCTTTCCCCACCTTCGCGCAAGCTTCGCCGGTTAGTCAGGGTTGAACGGGTAGGAGAATATCCTGCCGCCTTCTCATGAAGAGACGGGAAATCCATGGCGCAACCACCTGCATTATCCATTCCGAAGGTGACCCCGAGCGGCCGCGACATCGGTTTCGCGCTCGGCATCGTCGCCATCCTCTGTATTCTTTTCCTGCCGATACCGCCTTTCCTGATCGACATCGGCCTTGCCTTCTCGATCGCGTTTTCGGTGCTGATCCTGATGGTGGCGCTGTGGATTCAGCGCCCGCTGGATTTCTCGTCTTTCCCGACCGTCCTGCTGATCGCGACCATGGTGCGCCTGTCGCTCAACATCGCGACGACGCGTGTGATCCTGTCGCATGGCCATGAGGGCCATGGCGCGGCGGGCAACGTGATCCAGGGTTTCTCCGGCCTGGTCATGTCGGGCGATTTCGTCATCGGCGTGATCGTTTTCATGATCCTCGTCACGGTGAACTTCATTGTCATCACCAAGGGTGCGACCCGTATCGCGGAAGTCGGCGCGCGCTTCACCCTCGATGCGATCCCTGGCAAGCAGATGTCGATCGACGCCGACCTGTCGGCGGGCATCATCGACGAAAAGGAAGCGCAGCGCCGCCGTTCGGAACTCGAAGAGGAAAGCTCCTTCTTCGGGGCCATGGACGGCGCGTCGAAATTCGTGCGCGGCGATGCGATCGCCGGCCTCATCATCACCGCCATCAACATCTTCGGCGGCATCATCATCGGTTACTTCCGTCACGGAATGGAAATCGGCGAGGCAGCCGACGTCTTCGTCAAGCTTTCGGTCGGCGACGGTATCGTCTCGCAGATTCCGGCGCTTATCGTTTCTCTCGCCGCCGGCCTTCTGGTCACGCGCGGCGGCACGTCCGGCTCCACCGACAAGGCCGTCGTCGATCAGCTCGGCGGTTATCCGCGCGCTCTTTCGGTGGCCGCCGGTCTCATGGGCCTGCTGGCCATCGTTCCCGGCCTGCCGTTCCTGCCTTTCGTGGCGCTCGGCGGCCTGATGGGCTTTGGCGCCTGGCTGGTGCCCCGCCGCATCGAGGCGGAGAACAAGGCCCGCCGCGAGGACGAGGAAAAGAAGGTCGTCCAGAGCAAGGAGGCGGAAAAGGATTCCGTCAAGTCCGTCCTCAAGACGGCCGAGATCGAGCTCGCGCTCGGCAAGCAGGTCTCGACCCGGCTCCTCGGCCAGCATCAGGAACTCGCCTTCCGGGTCGGCAAGATGCGCAAGAAATTCGCCACCCAGTACGGTTTCGTGGTCCCGGAAATCAAGGTTTCCGACGATATCGCCATCCCGGAGAAATCCTACCAGATCCGTATCCACGGCACGACGATCGCGTCCAACGTGCTGCGCGTCGGCGACGTGCTGGTCGTCACCGGATCGGGCCGCAAGCCGAGCATCCCCGGCGACGAGATCCGCGAACCGGCTTTCGGCATGCCGGCCGTTTCGATCCTGGAGACCTTCGCGGAAGACCTGAAGCGCGAAGGGTTCCACCCGATCGACAACGTCTCGGTGGTGCTGACCCATCTGTCGGAGGTCATCCGCAACAACCTGCCGCAGCTTCTCTCCTACAAGGACGTCAAGATCCTGATCGATCGTCTCGATCCGGAATACAAGAAGCTCGCCGACGAGATCTGCTCGTCGCACATGTCCTATTCCGGCCTGCAGGCGGTGCTGAAGCTCCTGCTGGCGGAACGCGTATCGATCCGCAACCTGCATCTGATCCTCGAAGCGGTGGCGGAGCTTGCGCCGCATGTCCGCAAGACGGAGCAGATCGTGGAACATGTGCGGGTGCGCATGTCGCAGCAGCTTTGCGGGGATCTCGCGGATAACGGCGTGTTGCGCGTCCTGCGTCTCGGCAACAAGTGGGATATGCTCTTCCACCAGGCGCTCAAGCGTGACGCCAAGGGCGAGGTGATCGAATTCGATATCGATCCGCGCACACTGGAGGAATTCAGCGAACAGGCGACCAAGGTCATCCGCGAATTCATGGATCGCGGCCTGCCTTTCGTGCTGGTCACCTCGCCGGAAACGCGTTCCTACGTGCGCATGATCATCGAACGGCTGTTCGCCACGCTGCCGGTCCTTTCGCATGTGGAACTCGCCAAGGGCCTTGAAATCAAGATACTCGGCGCGATTTCGTGACTGTGCATATCGGGGCCGGGCGATTCCATTCGGCCCCGTGGCATTCTAGACTGTCCGCAAAGGACGATTCTCACATGATAACCGACCCGCAGGGGACCATTCTCGCACTCTTCCTTGCGTTCTGCCGCATGGGCGGGTGCGTCATGGTGCTTCCGGGGTTCGGCAGCAGCCGCGTGCCGCCGCAGGTCAGGCTGTTTCTCGCCGTGGCTCTTTCGATGGCGATGTTGCCCGTTCTCTGGGATGCGATCTACCCCAAGGCATCGACCCCGAACGCCACCTATATCGGCCTTATCTTCACGGAGGCCCTGATCGGCGTCGTCTATGGCCTGATTGCCCGGCTTTATACGCTCGGCATGCAGTTCGCCGGTTCGATCCTCACCATGTCGATCGGCTTCACCGCGCCCGGCGGCCACGACATCCTGGAGGATTCCTCCGAAAACCAGCTGACCAACCTTCTGACGCTGAGCGGTCTCCTGCTTCTGTTCATGATGGACTTTCATCACGTCGTTTTCCGGGCTCTGGTCGATTCCTATGTGGCAACCCCGGTGGGTGCGGTGATCGATCCGCAGAAGATGCTGATCACGCTGACGGATACGCTGCGCGCGTCGACGATGATCATGCTTCGGCTGGCCAGCCCGTTCCTGATCTTCGGGTTGATGTTCAACGTCGCGATCGGCCTCATCAACAAGCTGGCGCCGCAGATTCCCGTTTTCTTCATTTCGACGCCCTTCCTGCTGATGGGCGGGCTTTTCCTTCTTTATCTTTCGATCGCCGCTCTCATCCGACAGTATGCGGGTGGTTTTGCGCCGATCTTCTCGTCTTTCTAGGGGGGACGGATGGCAGCCCCGGTCAAGAGGTCGGACAAGCTCAAGCGCCTGGTCGCCGTCCAGCGCCATATCGAGAAGATGGCCGAACACGAACTTGCGGCGACAACCCGCCACCGGGCCGAGGTCAGCCAGTCGATGGAGGACGTCATCGAGGCGATCGGCTCCATGGAGCCGGTCCATCGGCAGTTTTCCCAGCATTACGCCGAGCGCTTCGGCCGCCTGACGACGAAGGAGCGTCAGCTCGCGGGCGTCCAGCAGCTCCAGGAAATGAAGGTCCTCAAGGAGCGCACCAAAGGGGATCGTCTCGAGGAAAACATGAAGGAAGCCCGCGATCTCGAAGACCGCGAGGCGGCCGACAACGCCATCTACGAGCTCATCGAGATCACGCTGGGCATCGAGGCCATCAAGTAGACGCGCCAGCCTCCAGCAAGCTTCGGACGCCATAGTCCCGTCATTGCGCAGATCACCCGGCTCGAATCGGATTCGGACGGGATCATGTGCCGTTTCAAACTGTTGCCGTGTGTCCTGCCCTTTTTCCGGGTTTGGCTGCGGTATTCATGAAAGGAGCTGACGTGGCGATTTCACCTCCGAGCGATCTGGTTCTGGACGTCGTCCGTGCCGCCGACCCTGCTGCCGTCCAGGAGGCCCAGGCCAAGCTGAAGGCCAGCAAGGCCGCCTTTGCCGCGACCAGTCTTGCCGAAACGGGCAAGGGTTTCGGCGCAGCCATGGGCGTTCTCGATACCTCTGCCACCAAGGCAGGCCTGGGCAATCCGGAAGCATCGAAGAAGCTTGCCGAAATGCCGGACGAATACCGCAAGTTCGAAGCTTCGGTGCTCTCGACCTTCGTGAATTCGATGCTCCCCAAGGAAACCGAGGATGTTTACGGCAAGGGCTCGGCCGGTGAGTTCTGGAAGAGCATGATGGCCGAGAAGATCGCGGATGAGATGTCCGAAAAGGGCGGCATCGGCATTGCGGAGCAGATGTATTCGCAAGCGCTTGCACGCGCTGAACGGCAAGGCTCGGTCAACACCACGACGGATGAGAACGATCGCAGCCGCGCAATGAGCATGATTGACGATTTCGAACGCCAGGTCCTCGGCGTCAACAAGCAGAGCGAGGCCTGACATGATTCAGACTGGGGCAGAAAATATGGAAGTCGTTTCGAATGATTATCGCATCAAGACCGTGCTCGGCCGGCTGGAGATGATAATCGACAACGAGAATCAGCGGATCGGCCGGGACCCGGAATTCGACCTCAAGGTGTCGAACGCCCACAAGAGCCGTTGCCTCTATGAGCTGACCATGCTCTTCCGCGGCACGGACCCGAAGGAGCTTGCCATCGGCTATATCGACCAGATGCATGGCCTGAAGGCCAAGCTGGCGCTCAATGCACGCCGCGTCGAGGCGCATCTTCACGCCGTGCGCTCCGTCGCCGATCTCCTGAAGAGCGCCGCCCGCGATGCCGATGGCGACGGCACCTACACCCAGGAACAGTTCACCTACGGCGAAGTCTGATGGTCAAGCTCCTTCTCACCGGTCTTTGGGTTTGCATCGTCACGCTCGGGGCGGTGTATTTCTCCGTGCAGATGTCTGCCGCGCCTGCGCCGGTCGATGAGGAAGCCAAGAAGAAGGAGCTTCTGGAACTGGTGCGCGGCGAGTCGATCACCATCCCCGTCATCTCGGACGGAGCGATCACCGGCTATTTCCTCAGCCGTGTCTCGTTCATGATGGACAAGGCGAAGATCAAGGACGTCAAGCTGCCCATGGCCGAGCTGACGACCGACGAGCTTTTCACCCTGCTGATCGGCAACAGGATGGTCGATCTCGCCAAGCCGGGCGCTTTCGATCTCGAGAAATTCCGCTCGAGCATCCGGGATGGTCTCAACCGGAAGCTCGGCGACGGCCTTGTCGCCGAGGTGCTGGTCGAACAGCTCGATTATCTGTCGAAGGAAGATATCCGCAACAATGCCTCGCGCGGCAACAAGAACCCGAACCCCGGCAAGAAGATCGTCGAAGGGGTGAAGGTGGAGGAACCCGCGAAGTCTTCCGGTCATTGAGGACAGGTTTTCGGCACCTTCATGAGCCGGCCTCGCAGCCGGCTTTTTGCCGCCGAAATCCCGAAAATGCACGGATCGCTTGCATTTTAGCGATCATCTTAAGCGCGGTTTGAGTGCGCTCTGCTAAGGGTCGATCAAGTTGGTTCGTCCCTCATGTGGAGCCCTTCAGATGAACGCGTCGGGAGAATTCCTGATAACTGCATCGCCCCGGACCTCGTTCGGCCTTCCCATCTGCGATCTCGGATGGAATGCCGCCCTTGGTCTCGCGGAGGGGCTGATTTCACTCCACGGCAATCGGACCACACTTGCATTCCTGGACGCGCGGACGACCTTTCGGCAGGCCGTCGATCCCGCCTATCGGGCTCAATTGAGCGGCCGTCTGCTGTTGCCCGGCGGCAGCCGCGCCTTCGGCCTTCTGATGAACGGAATGCAGCCGAAAACCGGGCCGGCGCGATTTTCCGCAAGGGGTTTCGTGCCCGCTCTGCTCACCTTTCTGGAAAAGCCGTGTCGGATCGGCATTGCCGGGGAGGACTGTCTGCGCGTTGGATCGCTTCGCGATCATTTCGCGCGCCATAGCCCCTGGCATGACGTGGTGGCGATCGCTCCCGGTCAGGAGGCCCCGGAGGTTTTCGATCTCGTCATCGTCGATGCCCCGACGCTTGCGGAGGAACGGCGAATCGAGCGGCGGCTGGCTTCCATCCGTACGGCGCTTGTCGTGATGGCGAGAGCAGACCTGTCCGATTTTGTCGAAAAGCGTCCCCACGCCGTGTCAAAGACTGGCGCGCAGGCTGCGGGCCTGTCTTTCGCGTGATGAATTAACCCTTTGTTTGCTACAAAAATTTAGACTGCCTTAATCAGATGGCCGCCTGCGGGATGCCGGCGGCACGGGGTTATGCGGTCATCCAATGTATCAGTCGGCGAAAATCAGAGAAGACGGAGACCTCGACCTGCCAGCGGCAGGTGCCGATGCCGGGTCCGTTTTTTCAGGAATGCGCTCTGTTTTCTTCAAGGCTGGCGTCTGCACCCTGGCCGGCGGCATGCTGGCATTTCCGCTGGCCGCCGTACTTCCCCAGAAGTTTAGCGTCGAAACCCGGCTGAAGATCGAGGCGGCAAGCGAGCGCGCGATTGGCGACGCCCTGGCGGCCTTGCATTCGAAGCGGAGCCTCGACAATCTTGTCCATGCGCTCAATCTTGGCCGCGGCAGCGAGTTCGCCATCGATCGCTCGAGCATGACAAGCGTTGTCTCCGACATCGTTTCCGGTGACGCGATGACCGTGTCGCAGGCTGAAGGCCGGCTGCGCGATCGTCTGTCCCGGGCGATTGCCACCGGCTACGACGGCCGGAAGGGCGAGTTGGTCATCTCCGTCACTGCGGCGGAGGCCGATGATGCCGCAAGCATCGCCAACATGCTCGGCGATGCTTTCCGCAACGAACTCGCCGTATCGGGCGCCGGAATACCGAATCCGCTGGCGGAGAAGCTGCGCCAGACGCTCGAGCGGGCCGAGGCGGCGCTGGCCGGCTTTATCTCGGAAACCGATCCGCAGAAGCTCGCGGAATTGCGTCGGGCGGAGAGCGAAAGACGTGAACTGGCCACGGAAATCACGAATGCGGAAGGCCAGCTTGTGGATTTCAAGCGGAAGGCCGCCGAGGCTTCCGCAATGAAGCCCGATGACGTTCTGAACAAGCCGCTGCCGGATAGTCTCGACTATACCGGCATCGATTACCAGCGACAGAGATATGTCGAGGCCAAGCTCGCCGTCGATCAGCTTTCGGGCGATCTTGGTCCCCGCCACCCGCGCTTGCTCGCGGCGCAGTCGGCGCTTGACGGCGCCCGTTCGGGCATCCAGATGGCGCTGAAGCAGCTTGCCACGTCGCTTCGCCAAGAGGAAGCAGCCGCGACCGGACGGCTTTCCGAACTCAAATCCCGCCAGTCGAAAAAACTGCAGGACAAGGAGATCGTCGATTCCGCCGCAAGGCTTGCGGTGCTTGAAGCTGCCGTGGACGAAGCGCGCCGAAGCTATCTCGATGCTTCCCATCGTACGACGGAGGTCAGGACGCCGGCGGCGAAGGTCACGCTTCTGGCCCCGGCGACGGTCGAGCGCGCGCGGGCGCATGGCTTTTCGCTGCCCGGGATGTTCGGTGCCGGCGCATTGATCGGTCTCTGCCTCGGACTGGTGCTTGCTTTCGTCACGCGACGCAAGCAGGCGGATGCCCCGGTGGACGACGTCCCGATGGAAGCCGTGGAAGAGCCGGTGTCGGCTGCCGAGCAGGATTGGCCCGAGAACGTGTCGGAACAGGAGGAGGTCTTCGAAGAAGATTCCGGATTGCCCGACTATGAGCCGGCCTACGAGCAGGAACAGTATTTGTATACACCGCGCTACCCTGCGCCGGCTAACGATCGTCCGCTCGCCGACCATATCCGCGAGGTGCTGATGGCCAATCGGCGTCCGGCGCGCGAGGCGGATATCCCGCCGCTGGTCGCGGCTGCAATGTCCGGCGGCCTTGCCGCGGAGACGCGTCACCGGACGCCTTATCTCTCTGAAGAGAATATCCGCAGGGCCGAGGAGGTTCGCGAACTCCAGCGCCACATCGTGGAGTTGCGCGAAAAGGTGCAGGTCTATTCCGTGCGCCGGAATGCAGCCCGAAGATAAGTGCCTGCGACATCGAATCTGCTTGCATTTGCCGTCTGCGACCATCATAGGGCGTTGACGGGCAAATCTGATGTTTGCCCGGTGTATACATTGGCGGCGGTTCAAGCGGGAGGCGCGCATGGCTGTGGTGATCGATGGGAAAGAGGCGGCGGCATCCGTGATCGCAGCCGTAACCGAGGCGGCTGGTGCCCTGGAGAAGGACGCTGGTGTCAAGCCGGGCCTTGCCGTCGTCATCGTCGGCGATGATCCGGCGAGCCACGCCTACGTGAACTCCAAGAGCAAGATGGCCAAGCAGTGCGGCTTCAACTCGATCCAGCACAGCCTGCCTGAAGACACGACCCAGGAAGACCTGGAAAAGCTGGTTGCGGAACTGAATGCCGATCCGGCGATTCACGGGGTTCTGGTCCAGCTTCCCCTGCCGAAGCATCTCGACGCCGAGCCGGTGATCCTGTCGATCTCGCCCGGGAAGGATGTGGACGGCCTGCATGTCGTCAATGCCGGCAAGATCGCGGCAGGCGATCTTTCGACCGGCCTCATCTCCTGCACGCCGGCTGGAGCCATGCTGCTCGTCAACCGTATCCATGGCCGGGACCTCTCGGGCCTCAGCGCCGTCGTCATCGGCCGTTCCAACCTGTTCGGCAAGCCGATGGCGCTGCTCCTGCTCGCAGCCAACGCCACCGTCACCATGGCGCATTCCAGGACGAAGGATCTGGCATCCGTCTGCCGCAATGCCGATATCCTGGTTGCCGCCGTCGGCCGGCCGCAGATGGTCAAGGCCGACTGGGTGAAACCCGGCGCGACGGTCATCGATGTCGGGATCAACCGCGTGCCGGCCCCGGACAAGGGCGAGGGCAAGACCCGGCTTGTCGGCGACGTGGCATACGCGGAGGCCGCGGAGGTTGCCGGCGCGATCACTCCCGTCCCCGGCGGCGTCGGCCCGATGACCATCGCCATGCTGATGGCCAACACGGTGATTGCCGCCTACCGGGCCGCCGGAAAAGCCGCGCCGCGATTTTAATCGGTTAAGGACGGCGTTTCTCCATATTCTCTATGTCATGGCGGAGGGGGTTGACTCCTTCGTCAGAGCGTTAAATCTCTTCCCATGTTTTGGAACTCCCGGCAGGGTAGCAAAAGCCGGGACAAAGGGAGGACGATTTCATGAGGGCATCATTTTGGATCGGGACGGCGCTTGCGGCTCTGCTTGCCGGCAACGCCGCCGCCCAGGAATTGAAGTTTCCGCCAGGGCAGGATTCGCGTTTCAACTGGAAGAGCTACGACGATTTCAAGGCCTCCCATTCCAGCCTCAAGGGACAGCCTCTGACGGTCTTCGGACCCTGGCGCGGTGAGGACGAGGCTCTCTTCACCAGCGTTCTGAACTATTTCATTGCCGCCACCGGCATCGATGCGCGCTACTCCTCCTCGGAAAATTACGAACAGCAGATCGTCATCGACACGCAGGCGGGCTCGCCGCCGAACATCGCCATCCTGCCGCAGCCGGGCCTTCTCGCCGACCTCGCCGGCAAGGGTTTCCTCGTACCGCTCGGTGATGACTATGCCAAATGGATCAAGGAAAATTACGGCGCCGGTGACAGCTGGATCGGTTACGGCACCTACAAGGGCAAGGATGGCAAGGAAGCCTTCTACGCCTTCCCCTACAAGGCGGACGTGAAGTCGCTGGTCTGGTACGTGCCCGAGAATTTCGAGGAGGCCGGCTATGAAGTTCCCAAGACGATGGAGGAACTCTTCAAGCTCAGCGACCAGATTGTCGAGGACGGTGGCGTGCCGTGGTGCATCGGCCTCGGGTCCGGCGGCGCGACCGGCTGGCCGGCGACCGACTGGGTCGAGGATATGATGCTGCGCACCCAGTCGCCGGAGACCTATGACAAATGGGTCAGCAATGGCATCAGGTTCGACGATCCGGCCGTCGTCGGCGCGATCGACGAATTCGGCAAGTTTGCCAAGAATGCGAAATACGTGAGCGGCGGCATCGCGGCCGTTGCCTCGACGGATTTCCGGGACAGCCCGAAAGGCCTCTTCGATATTCCGCCGAAATGCTATCTGCACCATCAGGCATCGTTCATTCCGTCCTTCTTCCCGGAAGGCAAGGAACTCGGCAAGGATGCCGACTTCTTCTACATGCCGACCTATGCCTCCAAGCCTGATCTCGGCAAGCCGGTGCTCGGTGCCGGCACGCTGGTCGCCATCACCAAGGATTCGCCTGCCGCCAAGGCTTTCATCGAATTCCTGAAGACGCCGATCGCCCATGAGGTCTGGATGGCGCAGTCCGGTTTCCTGACGCCTTACAAATCGGTCAAGCCGGAAGCCTATGGCAACGATACGCTGCGCAAGGAAGGCGAACTCCTGACCACGGCAACCACTTTCCGGTTCGATGGCTCCGACCTCATGCCCGGCAAGATCGGCGCCGGCGCCTTCTGGACCGGCATGATCGACTATGTCGGCGGAAAGGATGCCAAGACGGTGGCGTCCGATATCCAGAAGGCATGGGACGGACTTAAATAAACCCGCATCCGCCGCGCCGGTGGACAGGCGGCGCGGCCTTTCGCCCAGACAAGGCCTCATCATAATCCTGAGCGGGAACAGCCTGAAAAAGCCGGGAAATGCCGGCAGAGGGAGGGGAAATGGTATCGCAGATCGTCTCGGCCGTCGGTGTCGTCATCGCCGGCGTTTTTGCCTGCGCTCTATACTACTGGCTTTCCGACAAGGTGCTCCAGATCATATTTCCCGTGCCGAAGGACAATGTCCGGACAGCCTCGGTGAACCTGAACCGCCGGGCGGTCGTCCGTCCCTGGCTGTTCCTGGGGCCGGCCCTGATCCTGCTGGTGGTCTATCTGGTCTATCCGGTGGTCGCGACCCTCCTCCTCTCCTTCTACGACCGTTCAGGCGGCAGTTTCGTGGGTTTTGCGAACTATCGCTGGGCATTCTTCGACGCTCAGTTCCGCCAGTCGATCTTCAACAATATCCTGTGGCTTGCGGTCGTGCCCGCCGCCTGCACATTTTTCGGCCTTGTCATCGCGGTCCTGACCGACCGCATCTGGTGGGGGAATCTCGCGAAAAGCCTGGTTTTCATGCCGATGGCGATCTCCTTCGTCGGCGCCTCGGTCATCTGGAAATTCGTCTATGAATATCGCGGCGGCAACGAGACCCAGATCGGACTTTTGAACGCCATCGTGCAGACTTTCGGCGGCACGCCGCAGGTCTGGATCTCGATGCCTTTCTGGAACAATTTCTTCCTGATGGTCATCCTGATCTGGATACAGACCGGGTTTGCCATGGTTATCCTCTCGGCGGCGTTGCGCGGCATCCCGGAGGAGACGATCGAAGCGGCGGTCATCGACGGCGCCAACGGCTGGCAGATCTTCTGGAAGATCATGGTGCCGCAGATATGGGGCACGATCGCGGTCGTCTGGACGACCATCACCATTCTCGTGTTGAAGGTCTTCGACATCGTGCTGACCATGACGAACGGCCAGTGGAACACCATGGTTCTGGCGAACCTCATGTTCGACTGGATGTTCCGCGGTGGGGGCGACAGCGGTCGAAGTGCGGTCATCGCCCTCGTCATCATGGCGGCGGTGACGCCGATCATGATCTGGAACATCCGCCAGGCCCATCGGGAAACGGGAGGTCACTGAGATGAACGCCGCTTCCACCCTTCGCCGTATCGGCCTGCCGCGCCTCATCGTCCATGTTTCGGTGCTTCTGATCTGCATCGTCTGGCTGATCCCGACACTCGGCATCTTCGTCACTTCCTTCCGCGACCCGGCCCAGATCACCTCCGCCGGGTGGTGGACCGCGTTCACAAGCAGCGCGCAGACCACGGCGGTGCGATTGGCCGATCCTTCGGCGGCCCGGCAGGACGGCGCCAACCATGTCATCTCCGGCTCGGTTTTCGAGCCGGGGCAGGGCGGAACCGTGCGGGCCTTCGGTACGCGCATCGCCGCTCCGTCGGAATTCACGGCTGGACAGGCCGCGGATCTTGGGGAAGGAGAGACGCTGACGGTCAATGCGGACGGCAGCTACACCTATACGAAGAGCGCTCCTTTCCAGGGCGAGCGCGGCCGGCGCGTCTACCTGACCGTGGCGACGCCGCCGACCTTCACCACGCAGAACTACAACACCGTCCTGACGTCCCAGGGGATCGGGCAGTCCTTCGTCAACTCGCTGACGGTGGCCATTCCCTCGACCATCATCCCCATCCTGATTGCCGCCTTCGCGGCCTACGCGCTGTCCTGGATGGAGTTTCCCGGCCGGGCGCTGATCATCGCCATGGTGGTGGGGCTCATCGTCGTGCCGTTGCAGATGTCGCTCATTCCGCTGCTGCGGATGTACAACGAGATCGGCGCCTTCTTCGGGGTGCCGTCGAGAAGTTATGCGGGCATATGGCTGGCGCATTCCGCTTTCGGCATGCCGCTCGCCATCTATCTCCTGCGCAACTACATCGCCGGGCTGCCGAAGGAAGTGATCGAGTCCGCCCGGGTCGACGGGGCGAGCGATTTCGAAATTTTCCTCAAGATCGTGCTGCCGCTGTCGTTTCCCGCTCTTGCATCCTTTGCGATCTTCCAGTTCCTATGGACCTGGAACGACCTGCTGGTGGCCATGGTTTTCCTCGGAACCGGCAAGGATCAGCTCGTTCTCACGGGAGCGCTGAACGCATTGCTGGGGTCGCAAGGGGGCCGATGGGAAATCCTGACCGCTTCGGCATTCATCTCCATTCTCGTGCCGCTGATCGTCTTCTTCGCGTTGCAGCGCTATCTGGTGCGTGGCCTGCTCGCCGGTTCGGTCAAGGGCGGCTAATCGACACTTCATCCGACAACAACAGGATATTGCATGACCATGTCCGCAGAGACTTCCGCAGCGTCCGACAAGGATTGGTGGCGCGGAGCCGTTATCTATCAGATCTATCCACGCTCCTTTCAGGATTCCAACGGTGACGGCATCGGCGATCTGAAGGGCATCACGGCGCGTCTGCCGCATGTGGCGGCCCTTGGGGCGGATGCGGTCTGGATTTCGCCTTTCTTTCCGTCGCCGATGAAGGATTTCGGCTACGACGTCTCGAACTATACGGATGTCGATCCGATGTTCGGCGTGCTTTCGGATTTCGATGGCCTGATTGCCGAGGCGCACCGGCTCGGCATCAAGGTGATGATCGATCTCGTGATGTCGCACAGTTCCGACCAGCATCCCTGGTTCATCGAAAGCCGTTCCAGCCGCTTCAATCCCAGGGCGGACTGGTATGTCTGGGCCGATGCGAAGCCGGATGGCACGCCGCCCAACAACTGGCTGTCGATCTTCGGCGGGTCGGCCTGGGCCTGGGACCCCACCCGCATGCAGTACTACATGCACAACTTCCTGACCTCGCAGCCGGATTTGAACCTGCATAATCCCGAGGTGCAGGACGCGCTTCTGGATATGACCCGCTTCTGGTTGAAGCGAGGCGTCGACGGTTTCCGTCTCGATACCATCAACTTCTATTTCCACGACAAGGAACTGCGCGACAACCCGGCGCTGGAGCCTTCGCGACGGAATGCTTCCACCGCCCCTGCGGTCAATCCCTATAACTTCCAGGAACATGTCTACGACAAGAACCGCCCGGAAAACCTGGAATTCCTGAGGCGCTTCCGCGCCGTTCTCGATGAATTCCCGGCGATTGCCGCAGTCGGGGAAGTCGGCGACAGCCAGCGCGGCCTTGAGATCGTCGGCGAATATACCTCCGGCGATGACAAGATGCAGATGTGTTACGCCTTCGAGTTCCTGGCACCCGATCCGCTGACCCCGGCGCGTGTTGCGGCTGTCCAGGATGCCTTCTCCGTCGCGGCGCCGGACGGCTGGGCCTGCTGGGCTTTCTCCAACCACGATGTCGTGCGTCACGTCAGCCGGTGGGGGCAGGACGTCCTCGATCGCGAATCCTTCGCGAAGATGCTGTCCGCGATCCTCCTGACGCAGCGCGGGTCCGCCTGCATCTATCAGGGCGAGGAGCTTGGCCTTACCGAGGCCGATATCGCCTATGCCGATCTGCAGGACCCCTATGGCATCCAGTTCTGGCCGGAATTCAAGGGGCGTGACGGCTGCCGCACGCCGATGGTCTGGGATGCCCAGGCGTTGCAGGCCGGCTTCTCGACGGCGGAAAGAACCTGGCTGCCCATCCCGGTAGAGCATCAGCTTCGGGCCGTCAGCGCCCAGTACGGCGATCCGGTTTCGGTCCTGGAGCAATATCGGCGGTTCCTTGCCTTCCGCAAGCAGCATACGGCCTTTGCCAAGGGCGATATCCTTTTCCTGCCGCAAGACGGCACGATGCTGGGTTACAAGCGGCAATACGGCAACGAGACGCTGCTTTGCCTCTTCAACATGGGTGCCTCCGCTGCCGCGACGGAACTGCCGATCGGCGAGTGGGAGGTACTCACCGGCCACGGGTTCGAAAGTGGCCTGGAAGGCAGGCGCGTGGAACTACCGGCCTGGGGGGCGTTCTTCGCCCGCCACGCATAACAAGGAGGGGAGGAAACATGGCAGGCGTCGTTCTGAAGGATATCCGCAAGGCCTATGGCCAGGTGAAGGTGCTGCACGGCATCGACCTGGACATCGGGCAGGGGGAGTTCGTGGTCTTCGTCGGGCCTTCGGGCTGCGGCAAGTCCACCCTGCTGCGCATGATCTCCGGCCTTGAAAGCATCACGGGCGGCGAGATGCATATCGATGGGCAGCTCGTGAACGACGTGCCGCCTTCGCGGCGCGGGATCGCCATGGTTTTCCAGTCCTACGCGCTCTATCCGCATATGACGGTCTATGATAACATGGCCTTCGGCATGCGGATCGCGCGGGAAAGCCGGCAGGAGATCGATCGCCGCGTCCGGTCCGCCGCCGAGATCCTCCAGCTTACGCCCTATCTCGACCGGTTGCCGAAGGCGCTTTCCGGCGGCCAGCGCCAGCGCGTTGCGATCGGAAGGGCTATCTGCCGCGACCCGAAGGTGTTCCTGTTCGATGAACCGCTGTCGAACCTCGACGCAGCGCTTCGCGTCGCAACGCGCATCGAGATCGCCAAGCTCAAGGAACAGATGCCGGATACCACGATGATCTACGTCACCCACGACCAGGTGGAAGCGATGACGCTCGCCGACCGCATCGTCGTGCTTTCCGCCGGCCGCATCGAACAGGTCGGCGCTCCGCTGGAGCTTTACGAGCACCCGCAGAACCTGTTCGTTGCGCGTTTCATCGGCTCACCGGCCATGAACATCATTCCCGCGACCGTGACGGAGACGGGTGAGACAACGACCGTTTCGCTGAAAGGGGGCAAGGCGGTGCGCGTGCCGGTCGCGACGGCCGCCTCGCAGGCCGGCAAGGCGGCGAGCTTTGGCGTGCGCCCGGAGGATCTCTTCATCGCAACGGATGGCGATTATCTTTTCGAGGGGAAGGTTTCGATCGTGGAGGCGCTCGGCGAAGTGACATTGCTCTATATCGAGGGCCTTGCGGACCACGAGCCGATCATTGCCAAGATTCCCGGCATCCTGGGCGTGAAGAAGGGCGATACGATGCGTTTTTCGGCCGATCCGAAGAAACTGCATCTTTTCGATGCAGAAGGTAAGACTTACCGCTCGGCCTGAGTGATTGTCCGTTTACCATATTTCGGCGATATTTGCTTGGAATTGTACCAAAGTTGGACTTCCAAACCTTCTGTTAAATTTCGCCGGCTAGCCTTTTCCCATAAAGAAAAGGAGGTTTGTCGTGAGTGCCGCTCCGACCAAAAATCATTTTTTGAACAAGGAAGAGTCTTTCATGTACGACCGGGAAAGCCGGTTCAAGATGGAAGACACCATGAATGCCGCGCGTATCGAATATACGGAAAAGGGCGTGATGAACATGGCGCAGCGCCGCTGCGACATCCTGCGCATTTCCCGCAGCGGTGCGGTCCTCGGAATTCTGACGCAGTACAATCTTCCCCAGCAATTCTATCTCGATATTCCGGACGCGCGCATCACGAAGGTCGGCTGCCTGCTGATGCGGGCCAATGCCAACAACACGATCGAGGTTCGTTTCCTGCGCCTCCTGTCCGAAAAGGAGATGAATCGCATCTTCGTCTTTTCGACCCATCCGAACCACCGCGACCGCACGATGGACGTTCGCGCCTGGTAACCGGCGCGTCAGGCAGCATTCCGGCCTGACGCCTTGCGGTGGTTGCATGTCGCCCGGACGCCGTTTCCGCCCTCGGGCGATACAAATCAGCCCTTCGCCAGGGCATCGATGACAAGCTGTTTCAGCTTGACGTCGGGCATTTCGGCAAACGCGATGTCCCCCCGGCCGAAATAGCTCTTCTGATTGACGGCCGACCAGTCGTTGCAGACGATCCTGTAGCGCTGTTTTCCTTCCGGAGCCTTTGGCGCGGCATAAAGGAAGTCGCCGGTGCGGGCGGCAAGCGGCATGTCGCCATCCTGATTGCAGCGCGCCAATATGGCGTCCAGCGCGGCCGCATCCACGTCCGCCGTCATGAGCTTGCCTTCGAAGCGCAGCGCCGCGTTGAAGTCGAAGCGGTTGACGTCACCGGCCGGCAGGCCGGTCCCGAAGGACGTATGGCCGATGAAGCCGATATCGGCGCCTGCCTTGGCCGTCATGGCTTCCGCCGCGAACCGGGCGGTTTCGCCGAGCGTCATCGTTTTTGCCGTATGCGCCACGACCGCGCGCTCTTCCTCCTTCAGGTGCTTGGCGAGCACCGCCGAAACGAGATCCTTGAGCGTGGCGGAGGAGGCGGCGTCGCGGTCGATGTCGATCCGCCGGAGTGAAGCTGCCTTGCCCACGGAAGCAAGGGTGGCAATCGTGATCGCGGAAGACCAGGAACCGGTGTGGACGTAACGGGTCCCGCCCTGTTCATGCATTAGCGTCAGATGGTCGTGGCCGCCGATCATCAGCGTGCCGTCCGGCAGTATAGGCAGGATCTCACGGTCCGGCACCACGCCCGCATGGCTCAGCACGATGTTGATCCCGTCACCGCCGAGCAGTGCCGGCAGGTTTGCCTTGGCCCATTCCGCAGGCTTCGGAATGTCCAGCATCTCTCGGGTGGCCTTCGGGTAGGTATTGATGGCATCGGTGCCCAGCGCGGCTATCCTTACCTTGAGTCCGCCGGCCTCGATCGTCGTGCCGGCCGGCGCATAGGGCTTGCCGCTGCGTTTGTCGATGATGTTGCTCAGCACGGTTACGCCGAGCCTGCGGGCGCGCTCGACGAAATGTGCGAGGTCATTGTCGAAATCCGGCTCGTGATTGCCGATGTTGAAGAGGGTCGGGGCAAGCTTGGCCAGGGCGCCGAGGAAAGCCCAGTCAACCTCTCCGCCTGACCGGGAAGCGGCGACATTGCCGAGTTCGAAGAGATCGCCGTTGATCAGGATGACCTGGGGCACGGTCGCTTCGGCCACCTGCTTTTCGATCGCGGCGAGAAGCTGGCCCATGCGTTCGTAGGATGAATGCAGATCCGAGAGGATGATCGCCTGAAAACCTTCGCCGGCGGCCAGCGCGGTCGCCGGAACAAACGGCAGGACGGACGTCGAGGCCAACAAAGCCAGCAGGCTGCGGCGGGTAATTTCTGCGCTCATCGGGTTGTCTCCTCGTTTCCTGGACGCCTCGTGAGCGTCATAGGAACCGCTGAAGACAACCATATGACGTCACTGGGGATATGTCAGGCGAAGACGCTTGCCCCCTGATCCGCCTGGCCGACATTGCGCCGGAATGGGGCGAAGAGTTCGCGTCCCATGCCGAATTCGTTGTCGGAGAGATCCGCCACGACCGGTGAGCGCGACGCGAATTCCGCAGCACTGACCAGCACTTCCAGCGTGCCGGCGACTGCATCGAGGCGGATCAGGTCGCCGTTCTTGATCCTGGCGATCGGTCCGCCGTCGGAAGCTTCCGGCGTGATATGGATCGCTGCCGGCACCTTGCCCGATGCACCGGACATGCGGCCGTCCGTGACAAGCGCCACCTTGAAACCCCGGTCCTGCAGCACGCCGAGCGGCGGGGTGAGGCGGTGCAGTTCCGGCATGCCGTTCGCCTTCGGCCCCTGGAAGCGGACGACGGCGATGAAATCCCGGTTGAGTTCGCCGCGCTTGAAGGCATCCTGCAATTCCTGCTGGTCGTGGAAGACGATCGCCGGAGCCTCGATGACATGACGCTCCGGCTTGACGGCGGAGATCTTGATGACCGCCTTGCCGAGATTGCCGGTCAGCATCTTCAGCCCGCCGGTCGGCTGGAAAGGCGTTTCGATTGCGGCCAGCACCTTCTTGTCGCCGCTCTCGTCCGGGGCCGGCTCGCGCACCACCTGGCCGTGGGCGTCGAGCTTCGCCTCGACGGTATAGGCTTCGAGGCCCTGACCGAAGACGGTCCGGACGTCGTCATGCAGCAGCCCCTGTTTCAGAAGCTGCCTGATCAGGAAACCCATGCCCCCGGCCGCGTGGAAGTGGTTCACGTCCGCGAGCCCGTTCGGATAGACGCGGGCGAGCAGCGGCACGATGTCGGAAAGGTCGGAAATGTCCTGCCAGGTGAGATGGATGCCCGCGGCCCGCGCCATGGCGACGAGATGAAGCGTGTGGTTGGTCGAGCCCCCCGTCGCATGCAGGCCCACGATGCCGTTGACGATCGACCGCTCGTCGATCATCTCGCCGGCCGGTGTGAATTCGTTGCCGAGCGCGGTGATCGCAAGCGCCCGCTTGGCGGCCTCACGGGTCAGGGCTTCGCGCAGCGGCGTGCCGGGATTGACGAAGGAGGCCCCCGGCATGTGGAAACCCATGATCTCCATCAGCATCTGGTTGGAATTCGCGGTGCCGTAGAAGGTGCAGGTGCCCGGCCCGTGATAGGATTTGGACTCGGCCTCGAGCAGTTCGGCCCGGCCGACCTTGCCTTCCGCGTAAAGCTGCCGGATACGCGACTTCTCGTCGTTGGGGAGACCGGAGGTCATCGGGCCTGCCGGAATGAAGACGGAAGGCAGGTGGCCGAAGGAAAGCGCTGCGATCACCAGACCCGGCACGATCTTGTCGCAGACGCCGAGGAAGACCGCCGCATCGAACATGTTGTGCGACAGGCCGATACCGGCCGCCATGGCGATGGCATCGCGCGAAAAGAGCGAAAGCTCCATGCCCGGCTGGCCCTGTGTGACGCCATCGCACATGGCCGGCACGCCGCCTGCGACCTGCGCGATACCCCCGGCTTCCCTTGCCGCTTCCCGGATGATCGGCGGAAAGGTCTCGTAAGGCTGGTGGGCGGACAGCATGTCGTTATAGGCGGTGATGATGCCGAGGTTCGGGACGACGTCTCCTGCGAGCGCCGCCTTCTCGGCGGGGGAACAGACCGCGAAGCCATGGGCAAGGTTGCCGCAGGAAAGAACGGAGCGGTGCGGCCCCCGCGAGGCCGCCCGGCGGACACGGTCGAGATAGGCTTCGCGATGCGGCTTTGATCGTTCGACGATGCGGGCGGTGATCGCCTCGATGCTGGAATGGGCGGCCATTGTTCTATCCTCTTTCGTCAATCCCGGCTTGGGAGGGGCGAAAGCCGACCGGGATTGTTCCTTGTTGAATCCGGCCTCATGGCCGGGCGTGCGGGGCCTTACGGCGCCCAGTAGATTTCGAGCGGCGACCGGGCGCGGTTCAGCGCGGCGCGGATCGGCATCTCGGTTTCGTCCGTGCCGGCCTTCGCCTTGTCGAGCACGTCCTTCTTGCCCTGACCTTCGATATGCAGCGCCAGGAAACGAGCGTCCGAAAGACTGGAGAAGGAGAAGGTCAGCCGCTCTTCGCCGGCTCCTTCCGCTTCCATCGTCAGAACGCCGCGCGGACCGGAAAGATCGAGCGCGCGTGCCAGGTTGTTGCCGTGCGGAAAGAACGAGGCGGTATGGCCATCCGTTCCCATGCCGAGGATGACGACATCGAAGGGGTGGCCGATCCCGGCGGTCTTCCGCGTTGCGACGTCCGCGGCTTCCGCTATCGACGGCGCATCGTAATAAAGCGGGATGAAGGCCGCGGCGGCAGCCTTGTCCTTCAGGAGATGCGTCGCGACCAGCAGGTGGTTCGAGCGGGAATTGTCGGCAGGCACGAACCGTTCGTCGACCAGCGTCACCGTCACCTTGCACCAGTCGATATCGCTGGCCGAAAGCACTTCGAAAAATCTCTTGGGCGTCGAGCCCCCGGAAACCGCGATCGAGGCCGCGCCTCGCTCCTCGATCGCCGTGGCAAGTTGTGTCGCGACCTTGTCCGCCAGGGCATCGGCGAGGGCTGCGGCATCGGAAAACTCATGCAGCTTTGCGGTCATCGTCACTCAACCTTCATGCCAGGTACGGCCATCGCGCTCGATGAGGGCGATGGCCTGGCTCGGACCCCAAGTGCCGGCGGTATAACCCTGCACCTGCTGGCCGGTGGCTTCCCAGCCCTTCAGGATCGGATCGACCCACCGCCATGCGGCCTCGACTTCGTCGCGGCGCATGAACAGCGTCTGGTTGGAGCGGATCGTATCGGTCAGAAGCCGCTCATAGGCATCCGGATTGCGCACGTTGAAGGCCTGCGCGAAGCTCATGTCGAGCGAGACTTCGCGCAACCGCATGCCGCCCGGACCGGGGTCCTTGATCATCAGCGACTGCTTGACGCCTTCATCCGGCTGCAGCCGGATGATGAGCTGGTTGGCGGAGATACGGCCGGCGGCATTGTCGAAGATATTGTGCGGGATCGGCTTGAACGTGATGACGATTTCGGAGACGCGGGTCGCAAGCCGCTTTCCGGTGCGGATGTAGAAGGGCACGCCGGCCCAGCGCCAGTTGCCGATTTCGGCCTTGATGGCGACGAAGGTTTCCGTGTTGGAGACGCCGCCTTCCAGCTCTTCGAGGTAGCCCTTGACCGGACCGCCGGCGGAAGCGCCGGCGCGATACTGGCCGCGCACCGTCATCTGTTCCACATTGCCTTCGGTGATCGGCTTCAGTGCCCGGAGCACCTTGAGCTTCTCGTCGCGCACGGACTCCGATTCCATGGAGGACGGGACTTCCATGGCGACAAGGCAGAGGAGCTGCAGGATGTGGTTCTGCACCATGTCGCGCAGGGCGCCGGCGGTGTCGTAATAACCGGCGCGGCCTTCAAGGCCCACCGCTTCGGCGACCGTGATCTGGACGTGGTCGATATGCTCGGCGTTCCACAACGGTTCGTAGAGTGCATTGGCGAAGCGCAGCGCCATCAGGTTCTGCACCGTCTCCTTGCCGAGATAGTGGTCGATACGGAAGATCTGCTCTTCGCGGAAGACCTTGCCGATCGTGTCGTTGAGTTCCAGCGCCGAGGCAAGGTCGCGGCCGATCGGCTTTTCGACGACGATGCGGGTCGCCTTGGTGATCAGCTTGTGGTCGCGGATCTTTTCCGAGATCGCGCCGAAAATGCCGGGCGCCACGGCGAGATAGAAGACGCGCACGCGCTCCTTGCCGTCGTCGATCAGTTTCTTGAGCGCATCCCAGCCCTGATCCGACTTCGCATCGACGGAGACATAATAGAGGCGCTGGCAGAACTTCTTGACCTCGGCCTCGTCATATTCTCCCTCCTTCAGATGCTCCTTCAGGGCGTCCTCGGCGAACTTGCGGTAGTCCTCATGCGAAAGGGAGCTACGGGAAGCGCCGATGATGCGGGTGGGCTCGGTGAACTGCCCTTCGACCTGCCTGTGGTAAAGCGCGGGCAGAAGCTTGCGCTCGGCAAGGTCGCCGGTTCCACCGAACACGATACAATCAAAAGGTTCAACTGGGATGATCTGGCTGCTCATCGCTGTTCTTTCATCTCGCATGGTTGGAGGCATGTTTATTCTAATCGATTTAAAAACGCTAGCCCGAAATGGACTCGGGGAGGGGTACTATGGCAGGAGCCTTGTCAGAGCCTGTCCCGCAGCGCGAACCACGTCAAGGCAAGGAAAAGCAGCGGCGCCCGGAAGCGTTGACCGCCCGGAAAGGCCGGAACGTCGAGCGCCGTCAGGTGATCGAGTTCCGTCGCCTGGCCGGCGACCATATGAGCATAGAGTCTGCCACAATAGTTTGACAGCATCACCCCGTGGCCGGAATAGCCGCCGATGGAGGTCACGCCCGGCATGACTTCCCGCACGAAGGGTTGGCGGGGCAGGGTGATTCCCACATTGCCGCCCCAGGCATGGGTAATCGCGGCATCCTTCAGGGCCGGATAGGTCGTGACGATCTGCTGGCGGATGGCATTGGCGGTGTCTTTGGGATCGCGCGAGGAATAGACCTCCCGGCCGCCGAAGAGCAGCCGGTTGTCTTTGCTTTTGCGGAAGTAGCGCACGACGAAACGCGAATCGGCAACCGCTTCGCCGCCGGGGATGACGTGCGGAAAATCGTCGAGCGGTTCAGTGGCTGCGATGAACGAGCCGATCGGCATGATATGCGCCGCCGTTTTCGGTTCGAGATTGCCGATATAGGCATTGGTCGCGACAAGAACCCGATCCGCAGTCAGCGTTCCGGAAGGCGTCTCGACGATGATCCTGCCGCCCGGCCCATCCTTGCTCCGCCGGATGGCGGTCGCCTTCGTCATCTCATGGATTTGCGCGCCGGCCGCCTGTGCGACGCGAGCGAGGCCGACCAGCAGTTTCAGCGGGTGGATATGGCCGGTGCCCGTGTCGCGGACGCCGCAATAATAGCCCGTGGTGCCAAGCCTTCCGGCCGTCTCCTGCCGGTCCATGAAGGAGACATGCGGATAGCCGTAGCGCTCGGCGGCGATCTCCGCATTGGCGTGATACTCCTTCTCATGGCCCGGCTTGTGGGAAACGTTCATCTGCCCCGGCATGTATTCCATGTCGATGCCGTGGGTTTCGGCAAAGTCGAGAAGATGGCGCTTGGCATTCTCCGCCATGTCGAAAAGCGCCCTGGAACGCTCGTAGCCGAGTTCCTTCTCCATCTCCTCCGGCCACCAGCGCTGACCGGTGCCCATCTGGCCGCCATTGCGCCCGGAAGCGCCGTCGCCGAAACGGCTGGCCTCGATCAGGGTGACGGCAACGCCGGATTTCGCGAGGTTGCAGGCCGCCTGAAGGCCGGTATAGCCGCCTCCGATGATCGCGACATCGACGCTCCTCGATCCATCGAGGGCGGGATAGGCGGGCCGTTCGCCGACGGTTGCCTGATACCAGGAAATTCCCGGCGCGATCGGGCTCTGCCATGCATCCACGACCCGGGCCCTCACACGTTGAGAAGCAGGAATTCCCGCTCCCAGGGGCTGATCACCTGCATGAAGGTTTCGAATTCGCCACGTTTGACCCCGCCATAGAGGCCGATGAATTCGGGGCTGAACACGTCCGCCAGGGCGGGTTCCGATTCGAGCAGGGAGACGGCTTCGAGCAGGCCGCGCGGCAGGTCGATCGAACCCTCGTTGGCGGTGTCTTCCGTCGGCGGTTCCGGCTGGAGCTTGTTGATGATGCCGAGCAATCCGCAGCCGAGCGAGGCCGCGAGCGCGAGATAGGGGTTGGCATCCGAACTCGGCAACCGGTTCTCGACCCGGCGGGCCGCCGCGTCGGAAACGGGAACGCGAAAGGCCGTCGTGCGGTTGTCGTATCCCCAGGCGTTGTTCACCGGCGCGGACATGTCCGGTGTCAGGCGGCGATAGGAGTTCACATAGGGCGCCATCATCACCAGCGTCTTGGGCACATAGGTCTGCATGCCGCCGATGAAATGGAAGAAATTTTCCGAGGCCGAGCCGTCGGGATTGGAGAAGATGTTCTTTCCGGTCTCTATGTCGACGACGGACTGATGAATATGCATGGCCGATCCCGGCTGGCCCTGCATCGGCTTTGCCATGAAGGTTGCATAGATGCCGTGCTTCATCGCCGCTTCGCGGATGGTGCGCTTGAACATGAAGACCTGGTCGGCAAGTTCGACCGGATCGCCATGCCGCAGGTTGATCTCAAGCTGCGCCGGGCCTTCCTCATGGATCAGCGTATCGATCTCCAGCCCCTGTTTTTCGGAGAAATGGTAGATGTCGTCGATCAGTTCGTCGAATTCGTTGATGCCGGCGATCGAATAGCCCTGGCCACCGAGGATGGAGCGGCCCGAGCGGCCCTTCGGCGGATGCAGCGGATAATCCGGGTCGTCGTTCTTGGCGACGAGATAGAACTCGATTTCCGGCGCCACGACCGGCTTCCAGCCGCGGTCGCGATACAGTTTGACGATGTTTTTCAGGACGTTGCGGGGTGTATAGGCGACCGCCTTTCCGTCCGTATCGATGATGTCGCAGATCACCTGCGCCGTCGGATCGGTTTCCCAGGGAACGACGGAAAGCGTGGAAAGGTCGGGCGTCAGCTTGAGGTCGCTGTCGCGCGGCTCGTAGCGGAAGGTGCCGGTCTCATCCGGGTATTCCCCGGAAATCGTGTGCCGGTAGAGGGCGGATGGCAGCGCCAGCGACGTATTCGACGTGAACTTCGAAGACGGCATCATCTTCCCGCGCGGGACGCCTGCGAGATCGGGCGTGATGCATTCCACATCCTCTATCCCGCGCGCCCTGAGCCATGCGGTCGCCTCGCGCCAGCCTGCTACACCTCGAAGAGAAGTGAGCGTTGGCTGGGCCGTTGCGGCCTTCAGCACCTTGCCTGTTTCGGGAGCGGGATTGGGTTTCTTGCGCGGCATGACACACCGGAGTGAGGTTGATCGGTGTTCCCATCATAACCACGGATTGGCGATTGGCGAGGGGGCCGCATTGACTTTGGACGAAGGATCGCGAAGAGCGGAACGGAAGAGGTCAAGGAGCGGCGGGTGGCGCGGAAATTCGATGTGGTGATCCTGGGCGCCGGCGCAGCGGGAATGATGTGCGCCATTCGCGCCGGCGGGCGAGGGCGTTCCGTGCTCGTGCTCGATCACGCCAAGGCGCCCGGCGAGAAGATCCGCATTTCCGGGGGCGGCCGCTGCAATTTCACCAATATCCATGCAGGCCCGAAGAACTACCTGTCCGCCAATCCGCATTTCGCAAAGTCGGCGCTGGCCCGCTACGCCCCCCGGGATTTTCTCGACCTCGTGGAGCGTCACGGCATTGCCTGGCACGAAAAGACGCTCGGCCAGCTCTTCTGCGACGAAAGCGCAAGGGACATCATCCGCATGCTGCTCTCCGAGATGAAGGCTGCGAACGCCGTCCTTGAACTGCAGAAGCAGATCACGTCCGTCGAGAAGGCGCCGGATGGGTTTCGCATCGCCACGACCGATGGCCCGGTGGAAGCCGGCGCCCTGGTGGTTGCGACCGGCGGCAAATCCATCCCCAAAATGGGGGCCACCGGTTTCGCCTATGAGATCGCACAGCAGTTCGGTTTGGAGATCGTCGAGCCCCGGCCGGCATTGGTGCCGCTGACGCTTGATCCGAACCTCCTCGAAAAGCTCTCGCCGCTTTCCGGCATCGCCGTGCCCGCCGAGGTTCGCCACGGCAGGATGTCCTTCCGGGAAGCGCTGCTCTTCACGCACCGGGGTCTCAGCGGCCCTTCCATCCTGCAGGTTTCTTCCTACTGGCGGGAGGGCGACGACATCACGCTGGCGATCGAGCCGGATCTCGACATGGCCGCTCTGCTCAAGGCTGCACGCAGGACGAACGGCCGGCAGGCCGCGCAGACCGTGCTTTCCGAGAGGTTGCCCAAGCGGCTGGCCCAGTTCTTCGTGGAAAGCCGCGGGGTGACGGGGCATCTTGCCGATCTTTCCGACAAGGCGATCGATGCTCTCGCTGCCTCGATCCAGAACTGGACGATCCGCCCCGCCGGGTCGGAAGGTTATCGGACGGCGGAAGTCACGCTCGGCGGCATCGACACTGCCGGGCTGGATTCGAGGACGATGCAGGCAAAGGCCGTCCCCGGGCTCCATTTCATCGGCGAATGCGTCGACGTCACGGGCTGGCTCGGGGGCTACAATTTCCAGTGGGCCTGGTCGTCGGGCCATGTTTGCGGGGAGGCATTGTAATATCTCCCGATTCAGCACTTCTTAATGTGCCTCCGCCATCCTGCCTTAATGCCAGCCAAATCCTCTGGTTTAAAGCTGGGATGCGTTGCCTGCCGGCTCGCGGCAGGACGCCAGTCGCAACTTGTGTTTGGGGTTGAATACCTATGCAGAAGACCCGCCGTGCCCGCGCAATCGCCATCGCTTTGGTCCAGGACGACGCAAAGTTGAAGCGGCTCAAGCTGCTGGCAATTGCGGTCTGCGCCACGGCCGCGCTTCTTTCGATCCCGTCGCTTTTCCACTAGGTGAGGCTGGAACACGTCGGCGAAGAGATCGCCAGCCTTCGCCACAGCCAGTGGATCGTGATGAACAACGACGATCGCCACCGCCGGGAAATCCGCACGGTGGTCGATCGCATGGTGAGGTTCGTCAAGGACAATTCCGCACTTTTCGCCGGCCGGCGTCCTTGAAGAGACGGCTGCCGGGCGTGGTTACTGCTGCGCGCGATTGGTGACGATGACGGGGATCATCAGGTCACCCCAGTGGCCATCGCCGCCGTGATGCCGCGCCGAGCGGACGAGCTCGACCGAAACGCCGGCTTCGACCGCTTTCATGACGGCATGGTTGAGCCGGTGCAGGTCGTTGGCGAGCGTGCGGATCGCCGCCTGCTGTTCCGCGGTCATGCTGGTGGCTTGTTCTTCAGCGCGTTCCTTGACGCGCGTCTGGACGTTCATGGCATTTCTCCTCTTTTGTCGGGGTTCTTGAACAGGATTTCGGTCCTCTCCGAACCCCCGCTTCCGAAGGAAAGCGGGGGCGGGCCGGGAGGGAACGCTATTACTCCGCGGCCGGGCGGAACTGGTCGTGCTCGGTCGATTCCTTCATGGCGGTGGTGGACGAAAGCCCGCCGGTGATCGCCATGGAGACGGCGTCGAAATAGCCTGTGCCGACCTCGCGCTGGTGCTTGGTTGCCGTGTAACCATTGGTCTCGGCGGCAAATTCGGCTTCCTGCAGCTCGGAATAGGCGGCCATCTGCCGATCCTTGTAGCCACGGGCGAGCTCGAACATGCCGTAGTTCAGCTGATGGAAGCCGGCGAGCGTGATGAACTGGAACTTGTAGCCCATCGCACCCAGTTCCCGCTGGAACTTGGCGATCGTCGTATCGTCCAGGTTCTTCTTCCAGTTGAACGAGGGCGAGCAGTTGTAGGCGAGCATCTTGCCCGGATGCGCCTTGTGGACGCCTTCCGCGAACTTGCGCGCCTGTTCGAGGTCCGGCTTCGACGTCTCGCACCAGATGAGGTCGCAATGGGGTGCGTAGGCGACCGCACGCGCGATGCAGGGTTCGAGCCCGTTGCGGACCTGGTAGAAGCCTTCCACCGTGCGGCCTGCCTCGTAGTCGACGAAGGGTTTGTCGCGCTCGTCGATGTCGGACGTGAGCAGTTTTGCCGCCTCCGCATCGGTGCGGGCGATGACCAGCGTCGGGACGCCCATGACGTCGGCGGCAAGGCGGGCCGCGGTCAGGTTGCGGATATGCGCTGCCGTGGGGATCAGAACCTTTCCGCCCAGATGGCCGCACTTCTTCTCCGAGGCAAGCTGGTCCTCGTAGTGAACTCCCGCTGCGCCCGCTTCGATGAATGCCTTCATGATCTCGAAGGCGTTGAGCGGTCCGCCGAAGCCGGCTTCCGCATCCGCGACGATCGGCGCGAACCAGGATTCGACCGAAAGTCCCTTGCCTTCCGCGGTCTCGATCTGGTCGGCGCGCTGGAGCGTACGGTTGATGCGGCGGGCGAGCTCCGGTGCGGCATTGGCCGGATAGAGCGACTGGTCCGGATACATGGCGGAAGCGGTGTTGGCGTCGGCCGCAACCTGCCAGCCGGAAAGATAGATCGCCTTCAGGCCGGCGCGGACCTGCTGCATGGCCTGGTTGCCCGTCATGGCGCCGAGCGCGTTGACGAAGTCCTCCTTGTGGAGCAGCGACCACAGCCGGTTCGCGCCAAGCTCCGCCAGAGAGTAGCGGATGTCGGCCGAACCACGGAGCCGCTTCACGTCCTGCGCCGAATAGGGACGTTCGATCCCGTCATAACGGCCTTTCGGAGCGCCTGGAACCAGTGTGTAAAAATCTGTCATTTCTTTCTCCCGTGTAAAACTGCCGGCGGAGCCAACTCCATCCTTGTGTGACTGAATTTACAGAAGAGAATGCTGCACTGCCAGAAAAGAAACTAAATCAGCGCCGGAAAACGGGTTAGGATGTCTTGCCTTTCACAAGGACTTCTGTGAAAATGTCAAAATTGTAAAATTCGGCATCGGGCCGGGTTTGTAAAAACGGTGACAAATGGCCGAGCGGAAAATTTTTGCCGGCCCGCGCGTCAGGCGGGTGCGATTGGGTCTCGAACTGACCCAGACGGCCATGGCCGAGGCGCTTGGCATTTCGCCGTCCTATCTGAATCTGATCGAGCGGAACCAGAGGCCGCTGACGGTCCAGCTCCTCCTCAAGCTGGCTTCCGTCTACAAGGTCGATCTCGACACGCTGCAGGGCGAGGGCGGCGGTCTGGCAAGCCAGCTTCGCGAAGTGTTTGCCGATCCGCTGCTGGCAGGCGAGATTCCCGGGGACCAGGAGATCATCGAGGTCGCCGAGGCGGCGCCGAATGCTGCGCTCGGATTGATGAAGCTCTACCGTGCCTATCGCGAGCAGGCCGCACGGCTTTCGGATCTTGCCGATCTTCTGGCGCGCGAAGGACATGAGACCTCGATCGCCGAAACACGCCTGCCGATCGACGAGGTCAGGAAAAAACTGGAACGGCGTCCGAATTTCCATGCTCGCATCGAGGATGCGGCCGAGGCTTTCGCCACGAAGCTGGGCGCGGGCGACGAGCTGCCGGTGGCCCTGAAAGCGTGGCTGAAGAGCGAGCACGGCATTGTGGCGCGGACGCTTCCCGTCCATGCCATGCCGAACCTGCGTCGCCGCTACGATCGCCATTCGATGCGGCTCTTTCTCTCCGAACGGCTGTCGCCCTTCGATCGCACGCGGGAGCTGGCCATGGAAGTGGTGCTCCTCGCGTTGGGGCAGGAAATTGCCGCCGAGCTCGAAGACCTCGGTTTCTCGACCGGCGAGGCAAGGCGCATCGGCCGTTTCGAGCTTGCCCGTTATGCCGCCCATGCCCTGATGATGCCCTATGGCGCCTTCTTTTCCGCCGCCCAGCGCGCCCGCTACGATCTCGACGTGCTGCGCTCCCGCTTCGACGTCTCCTTCGAACAGGCGGCCAACCGGCTGACGATGCTTGCGCGTCCCGATGCCGGCGGAATTCCGTTTTTCCTGCTGGAGCTGGATCATGCGGGCAATGCGATCCGCAGGGCCGGTGCGCACGGGTTTCCGCAGGCCCGCTTCGGCGGGCTCTGTCCGAGGCTCGGCATCCACGCCGCCTTCGCCCAGCCGGGCCAGATCCTCGTCGAGCGGGTGGAAATGCCGGATGGCGCGGCATTTCTCGCCTTGTCGCGCACGCTGGAAGGGCCGCAGGCCGGGTTTGGCGAGCGGGTCCGCCGCACGGCGATCCTGCTCGGCTGCGATCTCTCGCATGCGAGCGAGACTGTTTATGGCGAGGCGCTGCCCGGTCCGGCCGGCACTGTGCTTGCCGGCACGGCCTGCCGGCTTTGCGAGCGGCAGGGATGCCTTTCACGCGCCGAGCCGCCGGTCACGCGCCCGCTTGGTCTCGACGAGATGGTGACGGGCTTGAGCGCCTTTGATTTCCAGTGACCTTTGCGGCGGCGCACATTCCCCCTTGTGGGGAGAAAAATTCCTTTCTACTCTCCCGAAAACGACGAGGGAATTTGTGCGTGGAATACCGCCCGCGCGAAAAACCGGAACTGGAGAGATCATGAAAAACCATTTGCTTGGCCTCGCTGCTGCCTTGGCTGCGTCGGCATTTTCCGTGACTGCCGTCATGGCGCAGGAACGTGTGGTCCATGTCTACAACTGGTCTGACTATATCGATGAAACGATCCTTGCGGATTTCACCAGGGAGACGGGCATCAAGGTCGTCTATGACGTCTTTGACAGCAACGAGATGGTCGAGACCAAGCTTCTCGCCGGCGGTTCGGGTTACGACGTCGTCGTTCCGACCGGTCCCTTCCTCGCCCGCCAGATTCAGGCCGGCGTTTTCCAGAAGCTCGACAAGTCCAAGCTGCCCAACCTCTCCAATCTGTGGCCGGCGGTTTCCGAGCGTCTCGCCAAATACGATCCCGGCAACCAGTACGCCGTCAACTACATGTGGGGCACCACCGGCATCGGCTACAATGCCGACAAGGTGAAGGCCGCCCTCGGCGACGTGCCGGTCGACAGCTGGGATGTGCTCTTCAAGCCCGAGAACGCCGAAAAGCTGAAGGCCTGCGGCATCAACATCCTGGACGCGTCGGACGAAACCTTCGCGATCGCGATGAACTATATCGGCAAGGACCCCGACAGCAAGGAAACGGCCGACCTGGAAGCGGGCGGCAATGTCTACATGAAGGTCCGCCCCTTCGTGAAGAGCTTCAACTCGTCTGCCTATATCGACGAACTTGCCAATGGCGATACCTGCATCACCATCGGCTGGTCGGGCGACGTTCTGCAGGCGAAAACCCGTGCCGAGGAAGCCAATAACGGCGTGAAGGTCGAGTTCGTGATTCCGAAGGAAGGCACGTACATGTGGTTCGACAACCTCGCGATCCCGGCGGATGCCAAACATGTCGAGGAAGCCCATGCCTTCATCAACTACCTGATGAAGCCGGAAGTCATCGCCAAGGCTTCCAACTACGTCCAGTATGCAAACGGCAACCTCGCCTCGCAGAAGTTCCTGGACAAGGAAGTGTTTGAAAATCCAGCGGTCTACCCGCCGGAGGATGTGGTCAAGAAGCTCTTCACCATATCCCCCTACGGCCCGAAAGAGCAGCGCGTGCTCAACCGGGTCTGGACTCAGGTCAAGACCGGCAGCTGACGAGAGCGGGGCAGGCGGAAACGCCTGCCCCGAACACTTTCAGGCTTTGGGGCAAATGGGGCAAGGCATGGCGAAATCTCTTGGACCGGTAAAGCGTAAATTCTCTCCCTGGACCGATCCTTCGGCCGTTCCCTTCATTCGTTTTGAAAACATCACAAAGCGGTTCGGCGATTTCACCGCCGTCGACAACCTGACGCTCGATATATACGAGCGGGAATTCTTCTCGCTGCTGGGCCCCTCCGGCTGCGGCAAGACCACCCTCATGCGCATGCTGGCAGGCTTCGAGGAGCCCACCGAAGGGCGCATCCTGCTGCAGGGCAAGGATATTTCCGGCGTGCCGCCCTATCGCCGGCCGACCAATATGATGTTCCAGAGCTATGCGCTCTTTCCGCACATGACGGTGGAGAAGAACATCGCCTTCGGCCTCGAGCAGGACAATCTGCCGAAGGGAGAGATCGCCAAGCGCGTCGAGGAGATGCTGAAGCTCGTCAAGCTGGAGTCGTTTGCCAAGCGGAAGCCGAACCAGCTCTCCGGCGGTCAGCGCCAGCGTGTCGCGCTTGCCCGCTCGCTCGCCAAGCGCCCCAAGGTCCTGCTGCTGGACGAGCCGCTCGGCGCGCTCGACAAGAAGCTGCGCGAGGAGACGCAGTTCGAGCTGATGGATATCCAGACCGAACTCGGCCTCACCTTCCTGATCGTGACGCATGACCAGGAAGAGGCGATGACGGTTTCGGACCGTATCGCGGTCATGGACAAGGGCATCATCATGCAGGTGGCGACGCCGGCGGAAATCTACGAGGCGCCGAACAGCCGCTACGTCGCGGACTTTATCGGCGACATCAACATTCTCGAAGGCACGGTGGCGACGACCGGAAGCGCGCTCGGTGCGCCGGGCGAAGTCCACATCGACTGCGACGGCATTTCGGTTGCGGTCGAACAGGAGTGCCAGGCCGCGAAGGGCGACAAGGTCGCCTTCGCGATCCGGCCGGAAAAGGTGCGTATTTCGCAGGATCGGCCCGCCGAGACCTCTGCCAACGTCGTTTATGGCGAAGTCTGGGATATCGGTTATCTCGGCGATTTCTCGGTCTTCCTCGTCAAGCTTGCGGACGACCGTATCGTGCGGGCGGCGCAGGCCAATGTCTCCCGCCTCGTCGACCGGCCGATCACCTTCGGCGACATGGTCTGGCTCACCTGGTCGCGTGATGCCGGCCTCGTGCTGACACGCTGAGGGGATGCGTATGGCGAGCGTTTCCGAACCTCAGACCCCTGCCGCAAACACGCCGAGCTCGGCCCGCTGGCTTGTGGTCGTGGTGCCGTATCTGTGGCTGCTGCTTTTCTTCGCGGCGCCATTCCTGATCATCTTCAAGATCTCGCTGTCGGACACGGCGATCGCCATGCCGCCCTATACGCCCCTCTTCCAGGGGCTCGGCGCGATCGGCGATTTCGTTTCGAAACTCGATTTCGAAAATTACCTCTTCCTCACCGAAGACCCTCTTTACGTGAAGGCCTATCTGTCTTCGCTCAGGATCGCGGTGATCTCCACGTTCCTGCTCCTGCTGATCGGATATCCCATGGCGCTCGCCATGGCGCGGGCGCCTTCGACGCTCAGGCCGACGCTCGTCATGCTGGTCATCCTGCCCTTCTGGACCTCGTTCCTGATCCGCGTCTATGCCTGGATCGGCATCCTCAAGCCGGATGGCCTCCTGACGCTGCTCTTCCAGGCGATCGGCTTTCTCGGTCCCGAGCAGCAGGTGCAGATTTTCAGAACCGATATCGCCGTCTTCATCGGCATCGTCTACTCCTACCTGCCTTTCATGGTCCTGCCGCTGTATTCGGCGCTGGAGAAGATGGACAATACGCTGCTGGAGGCTGCCAGCGATCTTGGTTGCCCGCCGTTGAAGGCCTTCTGGAAGATCACTTTTCCGTTGTCGCTGCCGGGTGTCGTTGCCGGCTCGATGATCTGCTTCATCCCGATCACCGGCGAATTCGTCATTCCCGATCTGCTTGGCGGCGCGGACACGCTGATGATCGGCAAGACGCTTTGGACGGAATTCTTCGGCAATCGCGACTGGCCGCTCGCCTCTGCGGTGGCGGTGGTTCTGCTGATCATGCTGGTCGTGCCGATCATGATTTTCCAGAACCAGCAGAAAAAGGTGGCTTGAGATGAAGTCGTCCCGCTTCGACGCCACCGTCCTGACGCTCGGTTTCGCTTTCCTCTACATTCCGATCATCATCCTGGTAGTCTATTCCTTCAATGCCTCCAAGCTCGTGACGGTGTGGGGCGGGTTCTCGCTCAACTGGTATCGCACCATGTGGTCCAACGAGGGACTGATGGACGCGGCCTGGGTGACGGCGCGCGTCGGCGTCCTCAGCGCCACGATCGGCACGGTACTCGGCACGCTCGCCGCCCTTTCGCTCGTCCGCTTCGAGAAGTTTCCAGGCAGAATGCTGTTTTCGGGGATGATCTATGCGCCGCTCGTCATGCCCGAGGTCATCACCGGCCTTTCGATGCTGCTGCTGTTCGTGGCGCTGAACGTCGACCGCGGCTTCTGGACGGTCACCATCGCGCATACGACCTTCACCATGTGCTATGTGGCCATCGTCGTTCAGTCGCGGCTGATGACCTTCGACCGCAGCCTGGAGGAGGCGGCGCTCGATCTCGGCTGCCCGCCGGTGAAAACCTTCTTCAAGATCACCCTGCCGCTGATCATGCCGGCGGTCATCGCCGGCTGGATGCTCGCCTTCACCCTCTCGCTGGATGACCTGGTGATCGCAAGCTTCAACACCGGTCCGGGCGCCACCACGCTGCCGATCAAGATCTATTCGCAGGTAAGGCTTGGCGTCACGCCGGAGATCAACGCCATCTGCACCATTCTCATCGGGCTCGTAACCATCGGCGTCATCGCGACGTCGATCAGCACCAAGCGGGCGGAACTGCGGCGCATCCGCGACGAACATGTCGCGCAGCGGGGGTGACGGCCGGTCGAGACTCAGGGCTTCGGGGGAGCCTGCGAAATCGGCCAGATGACCGGGTTCGGCCATGATCCGCCGATAAACACCATGAACGGTGTTGTGTTCTCGGCTGGCGTTGCGGGCTGGATGCTGGCCGAAAGCGCCAGGCTGTTGCTGGCAAACGGAATGACGCCCGAAAGCGTCAGTGTCTCGCCGCCGCCGATGATCCTGCCTTCCCGGATCTCGGCCGATCCGCCTTGCAGGTTGGCCGAGATGTCGATGCTGTCGAATTCGAGGTTGCCGCCGCCGGCTTCCGTCAAGGGGAAATACGGTTTCCTTGCCGCAAGTTGCCGGATACCGCCGATATTCACCCCCGGCAGGAAACCGCGTTCCGTGCGCAAACGGATATTGCCCTTCCCGTTCCGCCATGCCGCGGCCGTCAGCGGTCTGTCGATATCGAGCGCCAGATCCAGCGAACCGCGCGCGGCGGGCAGCGGTCCGCTCAGCCCGAGTTCTTTGACGATATTGCCGAGATCGGCATCCCGGACCGAGAGATGCAGCGCCACTCCATCCGTCGCCTCGCCTTTCGTCGTCGCGAGGCGGCCGGTCAGGCGGCCGGTCTCGAAATCGCTGTCGGCGATGTCGACCCGCGACTGGGAGGGCGTGTCCAGCACGCTGACGGCAGCCTCGGAAAGGCGAAGGGGACCGAGGGTCGCTTCCTCTGCCGAGAGGCGCAGGTCGAATTCGATGCCGGCCTGAAAATCGTCGGTGGCGCTTGTCTTCCCCGGAGCGGGCGGCGTGATCGCATCGAGAATTCCGGAAAGGTCCAGCCGATTGAAGGCGAGGGTGCCGGTCAGTCGTGGAAGCCTGCCCGCCGGCAACATGAGGTCGAGGATTCCGGTTGCCTTGTTGCCGTCGAGCTCAAGGGAAAGATTCTCGAAACGGACGGCGTCGTCATTCGTGGCGAGGTGCGCGTTGAGGGCAAGGCTCTTCATGCGCTGCGCGCCGGCGAAACTGACCCCGGCCCAGTTCATGATGGCCGCAAGATCGGGGATCGTCAGTTCGGCGTCCCCCGAAAGGAAGCCTTGGGTCGCAAGGTTGGCGATGCCGTTGAAACGCCCCCGGATGATGTCCGACTGGATGGCTCCGGATGCATTGCCATTCTTGCCGGAAAGCAGCAGCAGGGGTTGCGTCGAACTCAGGTCCAGGCTCAGGCGCCGGCCGTTGAATTCGGCCGCAGCCTTCATCTCCAGGCTTCGGGAAAGCCACGGCCAGTCGAGACTGCCGTTGATGGCGGTGAACCGCATCACGTTGCCGCTCGGAAGATCGGAGATTTCGAGGGTTCCGTCGGTGATGCGGACGTCGCCCACCGGGGCGTCGGCATCCCGCGACAGCGCCTGGCCGTCGCCATCCGCCTTCGCCTCCCGCACCGCGCGGCTGAGCAGCCCGTCGTTTGCCCAGTCGAGCCGTCCGTTCGCATCGCGCAACACATAGAATTCCGGGTTCGTAAGGCGAAAATCCTGGAACTCCGGCCGGCCGATCAGGGCTTCGAAAAGATCGAAGGAAGCGGAAAGCCGCGAGATCCGGCCGAGGACGCGTTCGCCGCCGGTAGCTGGCTTGCGGATCGTGATGTCCCTCAGCGTGATGCGCGGCTCCGGCCAGAAGCGGATATCCGGCACTCCCTCGATCGTTACGTCATGGCCGGTCCATTGAGCGACTGCGCGCTCCATGCTCTCGCGCACCACCGAGGAGGAGATGAGGAACGGCGCGACGATCTGGAAGATCGCGAAAAAGCCCAGGATGGCAAGGGCGATAACCAGCAGACGGCGCCGCCGCCGAAGCGGCTGCACCAGTCTTTTCTGCAAATTGCCGGATCTGTGGGCGACCATGATCCACGCGAATATAGGAAATGGCAGGCCCGCGCAAATCCATGCGCGCTTCCCGACGGTCCTCTTTATAATGCGCTGCAACATGCTATACAGGCCGGACGTCCAGGCTTCGTGCAAGGCGTGAACGGAAATGGGGGTGGGACCCTGTTCCGTTGGGAGGTCATTCAGGGGTGGAGGAAATGCCAATGGGCAACGAACAGCCGTTGTGGAGTCCCTCGAAGGAAAAGCAGCAGAAGACGCCGCTTTTTCATTTCATGGGCTGGTGTGCCGAGCGTCATGGAAAAAGCTTTCCTGACTACGACGCCTTCTATGCGTGGTCGATTGCGGAGCGCGGCGAGTTCTGGTCGGCGGTATGGGATTTCTGCGGCGTGAAGGGCGAGCGCGGGCCGCGCGTGCTCATTGATGGCGACGACATGCTCGCAGCCCGCTTCTTCCCGGATGCGGTGCTGAACTTTGCCGAGAACCTCCTGGCCGGCAGCGGTGCGGGAGATGCGCTGATCTTCCGCGGCGAGGACAAGGTGAGCTACCGCTGGTCGTGGGACGGGCTGCACGCCGAAGTCTCCAGGCTGCAACAGGCTTTCAGGGCGCTTGGCATCGGAAAGGGTGATCGTGTCGCCGCCATGATGCCGAACATGCCGGAAACGATCGCCTGCATGCTGGCGGCCGCCTCGATCGGGGCCATATGGTCTTCCTGTTCCCCCGATTTCGGCGAGCAGGGCGTGCTCGATCGCTTCGGACAGATCGGCCCGAAGCTCTTCATCGCCTGCGACGCCTATTGGTACAATGGCAAGCTTCAGGATGTCTCCGCCAAGGTGAAGGTGGTCTCGGAAGCCCTGAAAGCGCCGGTTCTCGTCATACCCTATGCTGGCGACGCGCCGAAGCTGGCCGCCTCGCTCGCCGACGGACGCACGCTTGCCGATTTCACGGCGCCTTTCGAGGCGGAAGCGGTGACGTACGAGCCACTGCCCTTTTCGCATCCGCTTTACATTCTGTTTTCCTCGGGCACGACCGGCGTGCCGAAATGTATCGTTCATTCGGCCGGCGGCACGCTGCTGCAGCATCTGAAGGAACATCGTTTCCATTGCAGCCTCGAACCCGGCGAGAAGCTTTTCTATTTCACCACTTGCGGCTGGATGATGTGGAACTGGCTTGTTTCCGGCCTTGCCGTCGGCGCCACGCTCTGCCTGTTCGACGGTTCTCCGTTCGCGCCGGATGGCAACGTGCTGTTCGACTACGCGCGGGATGAGAGATTTGCGGTCTTCGGCACGTCGGCGAAATATATCGATGCTGTACGCAAGGGCGGCATAGTGCCGAAGGAAAGCCATGACCTTTCCAGCCTGCGGCTGATCACCTCGACCGGCTCTCCGCTCTCGCCGGAAGGGTTTTCGTTCGTCTATGAAGGCATCAAGGACGACGTGCATCTCGCCTCGATCTCCGGCGGCACGGATATCGTTTCCTGCTTCGTGCTCGGCAATCCGCTGAAAGCCGTCTGGCGCGGCGAGATCCAGGGGCCGGGGCTTGGCCTCGCCGTCGATGTCTGGGACGATGCCGGCAGGCCCGTGCGTGGCGAAAAGGGCGAACTCGTCTGCACCAGGGCCTTCCCCTCGATGCCGGTCATGTTCTGGAACGATTCGGAAGGTGCGAAGTATCGCGCGGCCTATTTCGAGCGTTTCGACAATATCTGGTGCCACGGCGATTTCGCGGAATGGACCGAGCATGGCGGCATCGTCATCCACGGCCGTTCGGATGCGACGCTCAATCCCGGGGGCGTGCGCATCGGCACCGCCGAAATCTACAATCAGGTGGAACAGATGAAGGAGGTCGCGGAGGCGATCTGTATCGGCCAGGATTGGGATAATGACGTGCGCGTCATTCTCTTCGTGCGCCTTGCCCATGGTCTCGTGCTTGATGACGACCTTGCCAAGGCGATCAAGACGCGCATCCGCACAGGTGCCTCGCCCCGCCATGTCCCGGCCAAAGTGATCCAGGTCGCCGATATTCCCCGCACGAAATCCGGCAAGATTGTCGAGCTGGCGGTTCGGGACGTCGTGCATGGCCGGGCGGTCAAGAACAAGGAGGCGCTGGCCAATCCCGAGGCGCTCGATCTTTTCGCCGATCTTGCGGAGCTGAAGAACTGAGCGATTTCCGGTGTGGCGGGTGTCCCGAATCGATACATTTTCCGGCCGGAATTCCGGAAAATGGAGACTGTTAACCCGCTATTAAGCCGCATTGGTCAAAAGTGGAGCAACATGGATCAATCCGGTGTATGAAGGGCGTGTACGCGAGCTTTCATAGACATGATGTCTCCACCCGACCCTCGTTGGACAGCATTAAACTTCAGGCAGCTTCGGCTGCCTTTCTTTTAAAAGAGAAAACAATCTGAAGTGGTATTTGCGTTTTACCGCAATCTGTCCATCGAGCGGGAAACCAGAATGACGGGGATGAGGCCGGCCAGGATGATGATGATCGAGGCAACCGACGCATCCTCGATCTTCGCCCGGGACGCATCCTCGTAGACGAGCGTCGCCAGCGTGTTGAAGTTGAACGGGCGAAGCAGGATCGTCGCGGAAAGTTCCTTCATCGTTTCGATGAAGACGAAAAGCGCCGCCGTCAGCAGGGCGGGTCTCATATTGGGCAGCAGCACCGACCGGAGCGTTTGCCGGCGATTTCTGCCGAGCGCGCGCGCCGCCATGTCGAGATGGAGGGAAAGCTTCTGGAAGCCGGCGTCGAGATTGCCCTCCGCTATGGTCATGAACCGTACCGTGCAGGCATAGACGATCGCAAACCCGCTGCCGGAAAGCAGAAGTCCGGTCGATATCCCGAAATTCGTCCTCAGGAAGCCGTCGAGGGCATTGTCGAAACCGGCGAGCGGGATAAGGACGCCGATGGCCAGAACCGTGCCCGGCACGCCATAGCCCAGAGAAGCGATCCGCCCTGCGAAGGCCGTCCGGACCGAAGGCTCGCTGCGGGCCGCGTAGGAAAGGATGAAACCGAGGCAAACGGCCGAGGCGGCTGCAGCCGCGGAAACCGACATGCTGTTCCACAGCGCATCGAGGAGCCGCGGATCGGCGAAGTTCTCGATGCGCGCCGATGCGAAACGGCCCATGACCAGGACCGGAATGAAAAAACCGGTCGCGACGGGCAATGCGCAGAACATCGCCGCAAGCCAGCCTTTCGTCCGGGAAAGCCGGGGCCGCAATGCATTGCCGGCATGTGCCGTCGTCCTGCTGCCGGCAAAACGCTGCCTCCGGCGCGCGGCGCGCTCGATAAGGATGAGTGCTGCGACGACTGCCAGCATGACAGCGGCGATCTGCGCGGCGCCGGAAAGGCTGCCGCGGTTCAGCCAGGTGTCGTAGACGGAGAATGTCAGGGTGTTGACACCGAGGAATTCCACCGCGCCGATGTCGTTCAGGGTTTCCATCATCACCAGGGTGAGCCCGATGACGATTGCCGGCCGGGCCATCGGTATCTGTATCCTCAGCAGGACCCGCAGCGGCCCGGCGCCGAGCGTGCGGGCGACATCGGCTGCCGCGCGACCCTGCATCATGAACATCGAACGGCAGGCGAGGTAGACATAGGGGTAAAGCACGGACGAAAGCACGAGCACCGCCCCGCCAAGCGAGCGGATATCCGGAAACCAGTAGTCGCGCGTCGTCCGATAGCCGAAGGCCTCGCGATACCAGGTCTGGATCGGTCCGGTGAAGTCCAGGAACTCCCCGAAGGCATAGGCCGCCAGATAGGAAGGAATGGCGAGCGGCAGCACCAGCGCGGCCGAGAGCAGCCGGCGCCCCGGAAACTCGAAGCTCGCCACCAGCCAGGCGGTGAAGATGCCGAAAACGGCGGCGGCGGCGCCGGTGAAGAGGAGCAGCCAGATGGTCCTGCCGGCGGCTCGCGGCAGGACATTGGCGATCACATGCCTCCAGGTGTCGTCACCGCCGGAAAAGGCGAGCCAGAATATCGCCAGGATCGGCATCGCGACGATAACCGTTATGCCCGCCGCCACCCAGGAGAGCGGCTGGCGCGGCTGACGCGCTCTCGGCACGGGCTGGGAAGATGTGGAAACCTGCAAATTTCACTCCTCTTTCTTGGAGGAGTGCTACCTACGGTGCGGTCAGTTCGCAAGCACCCGCGGCGAAGGGAAGGTGATTTCCACCAAAGTACCCTCGTTGGGTGCGGACGTGATCGAGAAGGCGGCGCGGTTCGCATCCACCATCGCTTTGGTCAGCGGCAGGCCGAGCCCCGTGCCGTCGCCGCGTTTGCGGGCGTTGCCCGCCACCTGCCGGAACGGCTGCATGGCGAGTTCGAGTTCCGAGCGGGTCATGCCGATGCCCGTATCCCGAACGCGCAAAACCACGTTGCCATTCGTCTCATAGGCTGTCGAAACGACGATCTGCCCGCCCGATGGCGTGAAGCGGATCGCGTTCGACAGGATATTCAGCACGATCTGCTTGATCGAGCGAAGATCGGCGACGACCTGCGGCACGGAATGTGAAAGCGCGGTGCGGATGATCACCCGCTGGCTGTTCGCCTGCGGCTGCACCAGCGAGACGGCTTCCGAGACGGTCTCGTTGAGGCTGACGGCGGCGAAGTCGAGTTCCATTTCGCCCGCCTCGATCTTGGATATGTCGAGCAGGTCGTTGACGATATCGAGCACATGCCGGCCGGAACGGCCGATATCGTTGGCATATTCGACATAGCGCGGATGGCCGATCGGCCCGAAGCGCTCGGTGGCCATCATGTCGGCAAAGCCGATGATCGCGTTGAGGGGCGTGCGGATCTCGTGGCTCACATGGGCGAGGAACTCACTCTTGTGAGCATTCGCGGTCTCGGCGGCGCGTTTGGCGGTGCGCAGTTCCTCTTCCGTCCGCTTCCACTGGGTGATGTCGCGGATAACGGCGCAATAACCGTTGGAGGACGTGAGCTTGCCGATCGTCATGAAAAGCGGGAGGAACCCGCCTGACGCTTCGCGACCGATCACTTCGCGGCCGTCGTTCAGCACGCTCGCGACACCATGGCCCGAAAGCCCGTTGAGATAATCGAGAATGGCGCGTTGGCTTTCATGCGCGAAGAGCGTCACGAAAGGCTTGCCGTTGATTTCCTCGTTGTCGTAGTTGAAGAGCGCGCTCGCGGCACGGTTCAGGGAGCGGATATCGCCTTCCGAGCCGATGATCACGACGCCGTCGGTGGCCGTTTCCAGGATGGCGCGCAGTTCCTCCACTTCGACCTGCAGCCGGGCAAGCTGATCGGCGGGGCGAAGAGGACGCAGCGGAATGACCTCCGACGTCTGCCCGCTTTCGGCAGCGGCCGGGTTTTCCGTCGCGACCGGCATCAGCGCCAGCATCAAGGCGGTCGAATCGTCCCAGCGGACGGATTGCAGGCGAGCCGTTACCGGCACCACGGCGTCGTCGGCGCGCACGACGACCATGCCGCCGGCTTCCGTTGTCTTGCCCTCCAGGTCCTGACGCTGCAGCAGGGCGTCGAGCCCGCCGACTTTCGTCAGGTCATCGATGGAAGCATAACCGGTAAGCCGCAGGAATTCTGGATTGCCGTGGATCAGCAGGTCGCCGTTATGGACGAGAAGCGCGACCGGCATCTGGTCGACGATCTCCGCCGAAAGGCCGATGCGTTCCCGAACTGGCATCATCTGGTGCAGGAGTTCGCGGTCGGACGGTTCCGGCTGCGATGCGGCGGGCTCTTCGGCAGGTTCATCGCTCGCGGCCGGCGCGGGCGGCATGTCGTCAAAGGCTTCGTTTGCCGCTTCCGCGAAAGCTTCGGCCTCGGTTTCGGAGATTTCCTCTTCCTCTGCTTCGAGGGCGGGCTGCGCCTCGAATGCGTTCTCAGCCTGCGGGGCGAGATCCGCCGGGGACGCGGCCACGTCTTCGGAAGCGGTCAGGTCTTCGGACGCGATCAGGTCGTGTTCTTCCGCCTGCACGGTTTCTCCGGCATCGGCTGTGGCCGGAGCAGTCTGGTCGGCGTCGGATTTCTTGGGCCCGTCCGCCTCTTCGTCGCGGCGGCCTACGAAATTGTCGAGCTGGCGGGCGATCTCGCGAAACGCCGCCTGTTCCACGGGCGTCAGGCCATCGCGGCGATTGGAGCGGCGCTCCTCGAGCTGGATGACCTTGTCGGAATGGCGACGGCCCGGATTGCTGACGATCTGGAGCGCCGGGCGTTCGCCCTCCGGCCAGTCGAGCAGGGAAGGGGCCTTGCCATCCGGCGCTGGAGCTTCCGACCCCTCCGGGGAAGGCTCTGCGAAAGACCGCTCTTCCGCGATGGCCTCGCTGATGAGGGCATCCTCGTCAGCGGCCGATGCTTCGGTGGTCTCGATGGGCTGCACCTCTTCAGTGTCCGCCTTTTCGGTGTCCGTCTCTTCCGATACGGCTTCTTCGGGAAGCGAGAGCGCTGCCTCCTCCGCCTGCGGGCCAGGCGAAGCCTGCAGGTCTCCACCCGATTCAGGAGCGGAAACCGCCTCCGGCCCGGCGATATCTTCCGGCCCGGCAGGGGTCAGCGTGAGGCCGACCGCGTTGGGGTCCTCGATCGCGTCGCCGATGCGCACGATGCCGAAGCCGCGGAAGCCGTCGAATTCGCGGGTGCGCGTATAGGTCGGCAAGGCTGCAAGATCGACCGGCACGACGAGGCGCGTGCCCTCGACCGGCCACCAGATGGTCTTGCCGGACCACGTATCGCGTTTTTTGAGCAGTTCGGCGATCTTGCCTTCCGGATCGAGATGGAAGAGCGACGCGAGATCGGTAAAGGCCATGCCGTTGATATCGGCCGCATGTGGGCCTACCGCATCGGCGAATTCGCTGGATACCTCGCTGAAACGGCCTTCCGCATCGATCTTCCAGACAAACCGCGTCGCGCGGCCGTCGCGGCGGAAGACAAAGGCCGAAGATTCCGGTCCCGGGGCTTCCCCGGCCGGGATTTCGGATGCGGCCGTGGCCGCCGTGGCGGTGCCCTCGTCCTCGCCTGCGGCCACCGGCTCCTCACCGAGGGAGGCCTCCTCCTGTTCCGCGTTCATGACGGTTTCTTCGGAGGGCTCTGGGGTTTCTGCGATGTCTTCGACAGCCGGCAGGGCCTGCGCCTCGGAAACAGCCTCGGCTGCCGTCTCCGTCACGGGTTCCTCCGGTCGGGCCAAAGGCTGGAAGGTTTCCGGCATTTCGCCGGTTTCGAGCGTGATTTCCTCTTCCGGCTCGTCCGTCTCCTCGATTTCGGAGACCGCGGCGATGGCGTCCGCATAGGCATCGATCGGCACGGCTTCCACCGTGAAGTCCTCGTCGCCATCCTGGCCTGCGGCGGGGCCGGCCGGCTCCTCCGCCAGGGGAGTCTCAACCTGGCCATGCGCCGTTTCGACGGTGAACAAGAGATGCAGCGCCGGTTCGCTGGAAAGCTTGCCGATGGCGGCCGGCAGATAACCCTTGGCAGTCGGGATCGGCCGCTTGACAAGCCGGCTCGGGTCGCTGCCGGCCATCGTCGCCAGCATCTTTGCCGTCTGGGCAGTGACGCCGAGACCCGGGAACTCGGCGGAAGCCGCAAGGACGTCGCCGTTTTCGTCGATCACAGCCATGTGCGTGTCGGGGTCATCGAACCCTTCGATCATCCGGGCGGCACAGGCAGCCGGCGAGAGCCGTCCCTTTTCGACCGGTGCGCTGAACAGCACCGCGTTCTCGCCCTGGACCTGGATGAGCTCGCAGGCCGCCTGCACCGGAACGCGCTGAAAACCGGACGCGATGCGGATGGTGAAATGGCGTATGTCGCCGACTGCGGCGAGCTGGCGTGCAGTTGCTTCCGTTTGCCGGAAGACGATGTCGACGCGGTTCGGCCCCTGGTCCAGGAAATCGTAGATGGACGCAAAGCCGAAAAGGTCCGCACCGCGGCCATTCGCCCAGAGCGGGCTCTTCATATCCGGTGAAAACAGCACGATCGCCTCGCCCGCGGCAAAACGGGCGCGGACACGCTCGTGTACGGCAATATCGATAAACGGATATTGGACTGCGGACATAGGCGAAACCTACAGGGCTTTTGTGACCGTATTTCTGCGGGGTTTAACGGATTGTTAATAACCCTCCCCCGGCTTCGGGTCGAGAGCGGCGGTGGCCAAACCTTCAACAGGGTTAATTCCGGCGATTTATTTATTGTGCAGCGCACAATGATATTGCAATGCACAATGGGATCGGCTATATAAAAGGCATGAGATCTTCGGTTCTGCCGAAGAAAACGCCAATGAGGACCTGAAGCGATGGCATACAAGACAGATGATATCTTTTCCTTCTCTGCTTTCGACCCGGCCAAGCTGACCGAAAGCTTCCGTGATTTCGCCGAAAAGGGCGCTACCCAGTCTCGCGAGGCCTATGCCAAGATGAAGACCGCCGCCGAGGAAGCCACCAAGACGGTGGAAACCACGCTGCAGTCCGCCCAGGCCGGCTCCGTCGAACTCGGCCTCAAGGCAATCGATGCGATCCGCACGAATGCCGACCTCTCGCTCTCCCACATGGAAGCGCTGCTCGGTGTGAAGTCGGTTTCCGAACTGCTCGAACTGCAGACCGCGTTCATCCGCAAACAGGCCGAAGTCACCGTCGAGCAGGCCAAGTCCCTTCAGGACACCGCCCGCAAGATCGCCGAAGACGTCGCCAAGCCGGGCAAGGATGCCGCCGAGAAGGTGATGGCCACGTTCAAGGCCGCTTGATCCCCGGGCTCGATTTTCGAGAGGAGGGCCGGGGCATGCTCCGGCCTCTTCTATTTGCGGGAAGGGGCTTGCAAAAAGAGTCCGATCGCCGTATGTGACCCGAAATACCGCTCCGGCGGTTTTTCATGCGGTTGTAGCTCAGTTGGTTAGAGCGCAGGTTTGTGGCACCTGAGGTCAGTGGTTCGACCCCACTCAACCGTACCATTTCCATTCAAATACCTTGAAATAGACGCTTTTTCCCGCGTCGCCATCTTTCTACCCGAAATCGAACACATTTTTGTGCACTGCAGTATGTGATCTTGTCACGATCGTCAGTATGCCTATCTTTGGGGCAGCAGGTGCCTAAATTTTTGGACACCTGCGTCTTGGGCAGTCGCCCCCCCTTCACCTGACCGGTTCGTCCGGCAGGCCTTTCCAGAAGGAGAGTCATGAGCATGACAATTTCTATCAATAATTTCGCATCCGCGAATGGAACTCAGTTTTCTCCGCAGCACATCGCTTCCGCCGTTGCCGAAGCGCGCCGTGCCGTGGGTTATAGTATCGAGGAACTTGCCGTCACGACCGGCCTCGTCAGCGACGAGATCGTTCGCATCGAAAATGGCACGGATGCTGATCCTGCCAAGCTGAAGCGCATCGCGGCAGCCCTGCAGGTTCCGGTTTCCACATTTCTTCCCGCCTGATTTTCAGGTTTCCGGCCGCTTTGGGCGGCCGGCCTTTCCTCCCTCTGGCCTTTCGCGCTCGTCCCGAGCCCTCCGGTCCGTCTCGTTCCAAACGAAGATATCCCCTTCCTCGTCGACCAGTTCCCTGAGAAATTCCACGACCGTGCGAAGCCGCATCAGGTCGCGGGTCGTCTCGTGATAGGTGGTCCAGTAGGAGCGCCGGATAACGATCTGCGGCAGCACGCGGACAAGCTCCGAATGTTGCCGGGCCACGTAGTCGTGCAGGATGCCGATGCCGGCGCCGGAGCGCACTGCCTCCGTCTGGCCGATGGCGCTGGAGATCTCGAAGCTTGCGTCCCAGTCCCGCATCACCTCGCCGGTGAAATTGAGGGAAGGCGAGAAGATCAGGTCCTCCACGTAGCCGACGCGCGGATGGTTTTTCAGCTCTTCGACGGTTCGCGGCGTGCCCGCCTGGGCCAGATAGGCTTTCGAGGCATAGAGGCCCAGCGTGTAGTCGGTCAGCTTCGAGGAGACGAGCCGCCCCTGTTCCGGCCGTTCTATGGTGATGGCGATATCGGCCTCGCGTTGCGAGAGGGAAAACGATCGCGGCACCGGCACCAGCTGCAGCTTGAGTTCCGGATGCAGCCGCGTCAGCCGCCCCAGCCGCGAGGCGAGAAAGGAGACGCCGAACCCGTCCGGAGCGCCGATCCTCACCGTGCCTGCGATCGCCGCGTCGATCCGGCCCGTGCTGGCCTGCGCCGCCAGCATCTCCGTTTCCATGCGTTCGGCGGCACGGAAGAATGTCTCCCCTTCGGCCGTCAGCTCGCAGCCGTTGGTCCGGCGGATGAGGAGCCGGGTGCGGAGATCCTCCTCCAGCGCCGTCACCCGGCGCCCGAGCGTCGCATGGTTGATGCCGAGCCGCCGGGAGGCCGAAAGGATTTGTCCCGTGCGGGCCACGGCGAGGAACAGGCGCACGTCATCCCAGTTCATCTGCGGCTCCAATGTCGAAATTTGCACAACGGATGCGTAAACTACGGCGTTGCCTTGTGCAATTCTGAGAGTATCCTCGGCCTATCCAGAAAAATCCGGCAAGCAAGGCAAGGAGGAGCATACCCATGCGTGAGATCGGACATTTCATCGGCGGCAAGCACGTCGCCGGCACCAGCGGCCGCACGTCGGACGTCTTCAACCCCGCAACCGGCGAGGTTCAGGCGAAGGTTTCGCTTGCCAGCGTTTCGGAAATCCGGGCCGCGGTGGAGAACGCGAAGCAGGCGCAGCCGAAATGGGCCGCCACCAACCCGCAGCGTCGCGCCCGCGTCTTCATGAAGTTCGTCGATCTGCTCAACCAGAACATGGACGAGCTTGCCCTCCTGCTTTCCAGCGAACACGGCAAGACGATCGAGGATTCCAAGGGGGACATCGTCCGCGGCCTTGAAGTCTGCGAATTCGTGATCGGCATTCCGCACCTTTCCAAGGGCGAGTTCACCGAGGGCGCCGGTCCGGCCATCGACATGTATTCGATCCGCCAGCCCGTCGGTATCGGTGCCGGCATCACGCCGTTCAACTTTCCCGGCATGATCCCGATGTGGATGTTCGCGCCAGCGATCGCCTGCGGCAATGCCTTCATCCTGAAGCCGTCCGAACGCGATCCCTCCGTGCCGCTGCGGCTTGCCGAACTGATGATCGAGGCGGGCCTGCCCGCAGGCATCCTCAATGTCGTCAACGGCGACAAGGCGGCTGTCGATGCGATCCTGGCCGATCCGGATATCGGCGCCGTGTCCTTCGTCGGCTCGACGCCGATCGCACGTTACGTCTATGGCACGGCGGCGACGAACGGCAAGCGCGCCCAGTGCTTCGGCGGCGCCAAGAATCATATGATCATCATGCCGGACGCCGACATGGACCAGGCCGTCAACGCGCTGATGGGCGCCGGTTACGGGTCGGCCGGCGAGCGCTGCATGGCGGTTTCCGTTGCCGTTCCGGTCGGCGAAGAGACGGCCAACCGGCTTGTGGAGAAGCTCACGCCGAAGATCGAATCGCTTCGCATCGGTCCCTATACCGATGAGAAGGCCGATATGGGCCCGGTCGTCACCAGGGAAGCCCAGGCCCGCATCAACGGCCTGATCGACAGCGGGGTCGCGCAGGGAGCCAAACTCGTTGTCGACGGCCGCGGCTTCAAGCTGCAGGGTTATGAAAACGGCTATTTCGTCGGTGGCACGCTGTTCGACCATGTGACGCCGGAAATGGATATCTACAAGACCGAGATCTTCGGTCCGGTCCTGTCCGTCGTCCGCGCCCATAACTATGAGGAAGCCCTGTCGCTGCCGATGAAGCATGAATACGGCAACGGGGTTGCCATCTATACCCGCGATGGCGACGCGGCCCGCGATTTCGCCAGCCGCATCAATATCGGCATGATCGGCATCAACGTGCCGATCCCGGTGCCGCTCGCCTACCATTCCTTCGGTGGCTGGAAAGCCTCGAGCTTCGGCGACCTCAACCAGCACGGCACGGATTCGATCAAGTTCTGGACCAAGACCAAGACGATCACCGCTCGCTGGCCGTCGGGCATCAAGGACGGCGCGGAATTCGTCATGCCGGTCATGAAGTGAAACCGGTCAACACGATCTGACGAAGGGCCTCCTTTTGGGAGGCCTTTCTGCTTTCAGCGGTTGAGAACTGGCTAAATACCTGTCGTAACGATTGAAATGACATCTCCGCGCCTTAAGATCATCCCGGGATTCGGGATCGACATGCCGTCCCGCAGGCATTTGGATAGGGGATATCGTCACCATGGCAGTGGCAGAAAGAACGCCGCCTGCGGTGGGAGCGGCTCAGTTCGAGCGTGCATCCTTCACCGGCAGCGCCAGCGAATATTTCGGCATCTGGATCGTCAACATTCTTCTGACGATCGTTACCGTCGGCATCTATTCCGCCTGGGCGAAGGTGCGGCGCAAGCGCTATTTCTACGGTAACACGGTCATCCTCGGCCGGGCCTTCGAATATCACGCAACGGGCAAGCAGATCTTCATCGGACGGCTCATCGTCATCGCCTTCCTGATCGCCGTCAACCTTCTGGCCGCGATCAATCCGCTTTTCTCGATCGTGACGACGGTCCTGATCCTCATCGCGTTGCCGTGGCTCATCAAGCGCAGCCTGCGTTTCAATGCCCGTGTCACCAGCTATCGCAACGTCCGTTTCGATTTCGTCGGCACGGCCGGCGGCGCTTTCGTTTCGGTCCTGCTCGGCAGCCTGGTCGCGTTCATATCGTTCGGCATTCTGGCACCGCTCGCGAGCCGCTGGCTCTGGCGCTATGTCTTCAACAATTTCCGCTATGGCGACCGGCCGTTTTCCGCCGAACCGCGATTGGGTGCGCTCTATCGGGTGTGGTTGGTGCCTGCTCTCATGGTGCTTCTGGGTGGCCTCGTCTTTGGCTTCATCGCAATTGTCGGCGCCGTCGGCATCGGCGCGGCGACCCAGGATGCCGAGCTGACGGAACAGGAATTCACCGCGATCGGCGTCGCGACGATCTATCTGGTCGTGTTTGCCGCCTTCATCCTCTATGGCTTGGCCGGGCTCTTTTACCGGGCTGGTGTGCGAAACGTCGTCTGGTCGTCCGCAAGACTCGATGGGCGTCATGAACTGATGAGCGATCTGTCGCGGACGCGTTACGCCTGGATCGCTATCACCAATGTCATCGTGACATTCCTCACGCTCGGCCTCATGCGCCCCTGGGCGGCGGTGCGCATGGCCCGCTACACAAACGAGCACGCGGGTATTCGCGTCAACGGCGATCCGGGTGAGGTTCTTTCCTCGATCGAGGCGAGCGGTGCGGCCATCAGTGCGGAATACATGGACATGGAAGGGTTCGATTTTGGCTTCTGAGGCCGGCTTCATTGCGGAAGGCGAATGGCATCCGGCCAATTCGAGCCGCGCGATACCGGCAACGCTGAAGGAGGAGAACGGCCGGCTGGTCGCGGAGAGCGAGGGTGCCGTTCTGGCCGCGGCGGTGTTGGAGAGGATCGATATCAGCCCCCGGGTCGGCTCCATCCCCCGCCGGCTGACCTTTCCGGACGGCTCCGTTCTGGAAACCCGCGAGAACGACCGGATCGACGCCTATCTGCGCGGACGGCGCGGGTCGCGCGGCGGCCTCGTCCACCGGCTGGAAGAATTCCATCCGCGTCTCATAGCGATGACGATCGCTGTCATCCTGCTTGCGGCAACCATCTACCGCTTTGCCGTGCCGGCTCTGGTCGAGGTTGCCGTGTTGGTCACGCCGCCCTTCGTGCCGCAGATGATCGGCGCGGGAACGCTCGCTTCGCTGGACAGGACCGTTTTCGAGCCGTCGGATTTGCCGGAGGAGGAGCAGAAGGCGATTTCCGAGGGATTTGCCAAGCTGGCTGCCCGCTCGAAAGGCGGCGAGGGGGGCTATAAGCTGAATTTCCGCGATGGCGGCATGATCGGTCCCAATGCCTTTGCGCTGCCGGATGGAAGCCTCGTTCTGACCGACGACCTGGTGAAGCTCGCCGATGGCGACCGGGAGATGATCCTCGGCGTGCTCGGTCACGAGATCGCCCATGTCGAGGGCGAGCACAGCCTGCGCCAGCTCTATCGGGCGGCCGGCGTCGCGGCGCTGGTCATGCTGATCGCCGGCGATGTCGGCTCGGGCGTCGAGGATATTCTCACCCAGGGTGGCGCATTGCTGGCCTTGTCCTATTCCCGCTCGGCGGAAGCGGAGGCCGACCGGCGTTCCGTGGAGTTGATGCAGGCGGCAGGTTACGATCCCGCAGCGCTTGCCCGCTTTTTTTCCGTGCTGGAGGAAAAGCTCGGTGACCATGGCGATGCGAGCATTTTTGCAAGCCATCCCGGTACGCCGCAGAGGCAGCAGGATATCCGCGAATATGCGAATGAGCTAAAAAGTCGGTCTGGCGCAAGGTAGATATGTCTAATGTATGGGATATTGACGTCTCCCAAGGCTGAACTAATTTAGCCGGCGGAGTAGGAGTGGGGAGTTCAGTTCATGGTATATGAGTGGGATGCGAAGCGCGCCCGCCGCGCGCAACTGACCAAGCTCGGCCTTGGCCTGTTCGTTGCGCTGGTGATCGTCATGGTTCCGACCTGGGTCGCGTTTACATTGGACGTTATCTGAGGCGATACATTCTGCCCCAGGCGTGCCGCGCAAGAACGTGCGGCGGTTTTGCGATAACGACATGCGTAAGAACAGATGCCTGATGCATCAAGGCCGGCTTTCGCCGGCCCTGATCCTTCTCGATATGTCGCTTCGGCTCAGCTTTCCGGGCCTTCGTTGAATGCGACCTTGTCGACCAGTTCGGAGGCCTTTTTCCGGTTGGCGGCGATGTCTGCAAGCGCCAGCGAGTCCGGCTTGATCGTGCCGAAGGATTTTACCACCGCCGAAGGCTCGGCGCCCGGCATCACCGGATATTCGTAAACCTGCTCGGCATAGATCTTCTGCGCCTCGCCGGATGCCAGGAATTCCATCAGCTTCAACGCATTCGCCCTGTTGGGCGAATTCTTGGCGAGCGCCATGCCGGAAATGTTGACATGCGTGCCGCGATCGGCGGAGTTCGGGAAAATCACCTTGATGGCTTCGGCCCACTTCTTCTGTTCCGGCTCCTTCTCGTTGGTCTGCATCAGGCCGACGTAATAGGTGTTGCCGATGGCGATATCGCATTCGCCGGCAAGAATGGCCTTGGCCTGGTCGCGGTCGCCGCCGCTCGGCTTGTGGGCGAGGTTGTTCTTGACCCCCGTCAGCCACTTCTCCGTATAGTCCTCGCCATGTACGGCGATCATGGAGGCGATCAGGCCGATATTGTAGGAATGCTGGCCGTCGCGAATGCAGATCTTGCCCTTCCACTTCGGGTCGGCGAGTCCCTCGTAGGTGATGGCCGTGTCCGTGACGCGGTCCTTGGAGGCATAGACGACGCGGCCGCGTGTCGTGAGCCCGAACCATTCGCCGGCCGGGTCACGCAGGTTGGCGGGAATGTCCTTGTTGATCGCGCCATTGTCGGCGACGGGCTGCGTCACTCCGCCTTCCTTCGCTTCCATCAGCCTGGCGATGTCGACTGTCATGATCACGTCGGCCGGGGAATTGGCGCCTTCCGCGCGGATGCGCTCGACAAGGCCCTTGTCCAGGAAAAGGACATTGGCCTTGATGTCGGTCTCCTTCGTGAAGGTGTCGAGTAGCGGCTTGATCAAATCCGGTTGACGATAGGAATAGATATTGACCTCGCCTTCAGCCGCTGCCGACGTCGCGCCGGCCAGCGTGGATACAGCCAGAAGTATGGAAAACCGGGTCGTTGAGCGGGCTTTCATCGAAAATCCTCCTTATGGTTGTTTAATGTTGATGGACAAAGTCATGAATTTTGTCTTGCGTCAATGGGCGGTGTCCGGCAGGCTGGAAATCCTGATCACGATTTTCTTATTTTGGAATTGTTCAAAACTAGCGAAGCTTCTATATAAGGATAGTACGAGTCTTGGGAGACCAGCATGCGCTTGACCAAACAGACCAATTACGCAGTCCGGATGCTGATGTACTGTGCTGCCAATGAAGGCCATCTGAGCCGCATCCCCGAGATCGCCAGGGCCTATGGGGTTTCGGAACTCTTTCTTTTCAAGATCCTCCAGCCGCTCAACAAGGCCGGCCTGGTGGAGACCGTGCGAGGCCGCAATGGCGGCGTGAGGCTTGGCCGGAGCGCCGATCGCATCACGCTTTTCGACGTCGTAAGGGTCACCGAAGACAGCTTCGCCATGGCGGAGTGCTTCGAGGACGGCGTCGTGGAGTGCCCGCTGGTCGATAGCTGCGGTTTGAATTCGGCGCTCCGCAAGGCGCTCAACGCCTTCTTCGACGTGCTCGCGGAATATACGATCGACGACCTCGTGAAGGCGCGCCCGCAGATCAACTTCCTGCTCGGCCTCGATACGCTGGACATGCCGAAGGTAACGGCGCCGGCGGCCTGATCCGCCAGCCGGTTTCTTGAAGGGCGCTGCCTCGGAGGCGGCGCCTTTTGTTTTTCCCGAATGCGTCGAAAAGGTTGACCTCCCCCGCATTTGCAATAGAAGGGGCGAGTGTTTGGGCTTCCCCGGCCTTTCTGTCCTGCGCCTTCAGGATATCGAGAATGTCGTCTTCCGAATTGCGCGCTTTTGCGCTGACTGCGTTGATCGGAACCGCAGGCGCATTGGCTGCCATCGCTGTCGCCTTTCCGGCCCCCTATCTGATCGGACCCGCCGTCGCCATCACCATCGCCGGACTTGCCGGCCTGCAACTGGCGGTGCCGTCCGACGTGCGGAACATCTGCTTCGTCATCATCGGCGTGTCGATGGGGACCAGCGTCACGCCGGAGGTGATCGTCGCGGCCCGCACCTGGCCGCTGAGCTTCGTCATGGTGCCGGTCGCCGTCGTCGTCCTGCTCTATGTCAGTTGCTGGGTGCTGCAACGCTTCTTCCGTTATGACCGTGTCACCGCGCTTCTGGCCTCATCGCCCGGCCATCTGAGTTATGTGCTGAGCCTTGCCGCCGAAACGCATTGCAACCTGCGCACCGTCAGCGTCGCCCAGAGCGTGCGGGTGTTGGCGCTGACCATCACCACGCCGCTCATCGTCAGCGTCTTCGGTCTTGCCAGTACCGGACCTGCCCTGCAGGCCCGGTCCATGAGCGTGCCGGTCCTCGTCGCGACGCTTGCGGTGTCGGCCCTGTCCGGCATCCTCTTCTTGCGGTGGCGGTTGCCGGCGGCGCTGCTCCTGGGCGGTGTGGTGATATCGATCGGCACGCATGTGACAGGCTTCGTCAGTGGCGGCGTACCGAACTGGCTGTTGCTCCCGACCTATGTCATTCTGGGCTCGGTCATCGGCACGCGTTTCTGCGGCGTATCGGTCGGCGAATTGCGTTTGGCCTTCGTCGCGGGCGGCGTGGTGACGGTGGTGGTGACCGTGCTTGCCGCGGCAATCGCCGGGGGCGTTTCTCACCTGACCGGCGTGCCGCTGGATGCGGCATTGATCGCATTCGCCCCGGGCGGGCTGGAAACCATGTCGGCCATGGCCGTGATGCTGCAGGCCGACCCTACCTATGTCGGTGCGCACCATGTCCTGAGGCTGATGTTCCTGTCGGCCCTGATGCCGCTGGTGCTTGGCAAGGAAGCCCGACAGCGCTGAGGATTGTGGACAACCGCTTACCGAAGGGCTTGTATGCCCTCGGCAAAGGCGGATAACGGTTGCTGATCGAGGAATGCGGGAAGAGTGCTGGCCATGAGCTTGAATGAACCGGTTGCCATCGTGGTCATGGGCGTCAGCGGATCGGGGAAAACCTCGGTCGGCGAGCTGCTCGCCGGGCGTCTCGGCTGCGCATTCGTCGAGGGGGATCAGCTGCATCCGGCGGCGAATGTCGCGAAGATGGAGAAGGGCATTCCATTGACCGATGACGATCGATGGCCCTGGCTCGATTTGATCGGTGCAGAACTTGCCGGGGCGCGCGAACGCAATGAAGGCATCGTGCTTTCCTGCTCGGCGCTCAAGAAGGCCTATCGGGATCGCCTGCGGCAGGCGAGCGCGGGCACGCTGTATTTCGTCTTCCTCACCGGCGATCGCAAGGTTCTCGAAGAGCGGATGGGCGCACGCACCGGCCATTTCATGCCCGCATCGCTGCTCCAGAGCCAGCTCGCCACGCTGGAGAGCCCGGAAGGCGAGGCGGGCGTGGTGACCGTCGACATCGACGCAGACCTGAACGGCATCGTCGACAAGGCTTTCGATGCGCTTGCCAAGTTATGGTAGGCGGAAATAATGTGATTCATAATCATATTTTCCGAGCGCCATGTCTTGAATGGCGGTTAGGAAGTATTCTTAAAAAATTTTCGTGGCTTATGATCCGAAACTCTTCGGCCGCCGTATAAACAAACACTTTTTGTGTTTATGCAATTTCGCGAGGATTTCGGAAGCTCCGAGGCCCCGTGGAACGCATCGATTGGCAGGTGGTTTAGGAGACGGTTTGCGGATGCCAGATTCGACGCAAGGGCCGAGGCGGGGCTCCCTTCGCCGGATACCGAAACAGGAAAGAAGCCGTGAGCGCATCGATGAAATCTTGAAGGTATCCATGGAACTGATCGGCCGCAAAGGTATCGATGCAGTGACCATGAAAGAAATCGCGGCCCTTTCCGGCGGGCCGATCGCCTCGGTCTATCAATATTTCCCGAACAAATCCGCCATCATTGCAATGCTCTACGAGCGTTATGTCGAGGAGGTGCGTTCGTTCATAACGGAACAGACCGAAAGGATCGCGACGGCCGACGATGCCCTGGATGCCACGGCGGCGCTCTTCGACCTCTACTACTACAAGATGCGTCAGGAACCGTCGACGCAGGACCTTCTGAATGCAATCCAGGCCGACAAGACCCTGGCCCATCTGGACATCGTGGAAACGCGCTTCCAGGCGGAGGTGTTTTACGGGGCGACGGAGCAGTTCGTTCGTGAATCGCTGCGGGAGAACTATCTCCGAACGCTGCTGGTGATGTTCCATATGTCCGGGGCGACGCTCCGCTTGGCGCTTCTCGTGCCTGATGATGAGGCAATGCAGATCGTGCTGCAGTTCAAATCCATCGTCCGCGCGCAGGCGACCTACTACCTGACCGGCAATTTTCCCGGCCAGTATGACGTGTCCGTTTAAGGCACCAAGCCGGAATCGTTCTTCGGGTCGATGTTCGGATTCAATAGGATGCTCTAGAAACCGAGCCGGTCGCGCAGGCCGTACCACCATGCGCCGAGAACGGTCAGCGGCACCCGCAGCGTCCGGCCGCCCGGGAAGGGCAGGTTGGGCAGCGACGCCCAGATGTCGAAGCGCTCCGCATGGCCGGCGACCGCCTCGCCGAGGATCTTGCCGAGCAGATGCGTCGTCGTCACGCCGTGACCGCTGTCGCCGTGCGAGAAATAGACCTTGTCGGAAAGCCGGCCCAGATGCGGAATGCGGGTCAGCGTCAGCGCGAAGTTGCCGCTCCAGGCATAGTCGATCTTCGTATCCTTCAATTGGGGAAATGTCTTCAGCATGTTCGGCCGGATGACGCCGGTAAGGTCTTTCGGGTCCTGTCCGCCATAACCGATGCCGCCGCCGTAGAGCAGTCGATTGTCGGAGGTCCGGCGATAGTAGTCGAGGATGTAATTGGCGTCCTCGACGCAGTAGTTGGCCGGCAGCAGGCTTTCGATCAGGCCCGCGTCGAGCGGTTCGGTCGCCATGACCTGGCTGGAGACCGGCATCATCCGGCCATGAATCTCGGGCAGCAGCGGTGCAAGATAGGCATTGCCGCAGACGAGCACGTAGTTCGCCTTGACCGAGCCCTTTTCAGTTCGCACGACCGGCCTTTCCCCCATGTCCACGGCGATGACGCGCGAACCTTCGAAAATCCGGCCGCCAAGGCGCTCCACCGCGGCGGCCTCGCCGAGCACGAGGTTGAGCGGATGGATATGGCCGCCGAGCTTGTCGATCATGCCGCCGGCATAGCGGTCGGTCCTGACATACCTGCCCACTCCTTGCTTCGAAACCATTTCGAGGCCGGTATGCCCGTGCTTTTCCCAATGCGCCTTGTGGGCTTCCATCTCGCGGATCTGCTTGTCGGTGAAGGCGGCGAAGAAACCGCCATGCACGAGGTCGCAGTCGATACCGTATTTGGCGACGCGGCTGCGTATGATCTCGCCGCCTTCGAGCGACATCTCGCCAAGCCTGACCGCCTTGTCGCGGCCGTAACGTCCGGCGATGGTTTCGAGATCGCGGCTGTAACCGTTGACGATCTGGCCGCCATTGCGGCCCGAGGCGCCGAAGCCGATCCTCTCCGCCTCCAGGACGACGACGGAATAACCGCGCTCGGAAAGCTCCAGCGCGGCGGAAATGCCGGTGAAGCCGGCGCCGATCACGCAGATATCCGCCTGCGTCTCGCCGTCGGGGGCGGGGCGGACGCGCTTGTCCTTCGCGGAGGCGGCGTACCAGGAATTCGTATGACGCGGGTTGTCGCTTGTCTGGAATGCCATTGTCTTACACCGTCCGGATATAGGCGTCGTATTCCACGTCGGTCACGCGGCTCGAGAATTCGGAAAGTTCCTGTTGCTTGCAGGCCGTGTAGAGCGCCCGGTATTTCGGTCCGAGCGTCGCATAGGCGAAAGTCGAGCGGGAGAACTGCTGCAGAGCATAATCCCAGTTCGTCGGCAGCGGTTCATGGCTGATCGCATGGTCGTCGCCGCTGATCGCCCCGCCCGGATGGCGTTTCTCCTTGATGCCGGAGAGCGCCGCGTTCAGGATCATCGCCAACACCAGATAGGGATTGGTATCCGAGCCTGCGACACGATGCTCGATGCGGGTCGCGGGTTTCGAGACGGTGATGACGCGCACGGCCGCCGAGCGGTTGTCGAACCCCCAGGACGCATAGGTCGGCGCGTGTTCGCTCGGCCTCAGCCGCCTGTAGGAGTTGGCATGCGGAGCAAACACCGCCATGCTCTCGCCCATGTTCTCCAGAAGCCCGCCGACCGAGTGGAAGAGCATTTCGGAAGGGTCTTCCTCGCCGACATAGATATTGCGGCCGGCGTCGTCGATCAGCGAGAAATGCACATGCATGCCGCTGCCGGCCTGCGTGCCGTAGGGCTTGGCCATGAAGGTGGCGTCGAGATCGTTTGCGCGCGCCACGCCCTTGACGATGCGCTTCAGAAGCACCGCGTAATCGGCGGCTTTCAATGCGTCCGGCACATGGTTGAGATTGATCTCGTATTGCCCGGGGCCATTTTCACGCAGCGTCGTATCGGCCGGGATGCCCTGCGCCCGTGCGGCGCTGGCAATGCCGTGGAAGACCTCTTCGAAGTCCTGCAACTCCGAGATCGAGAGTACCTGCGTCTGGCCCGTGTGCCAGCGCCCTTCGCGCGAGTTGGGCGGACGCACCGGATCGAGTGCCGAGCGCACTGGGTCGATCAGGTAGAATTCGAGTTCGGTCGCGACGACCGGCGTCAATCCGAGCTTGCCGAAACCTTCGAGTACATTGGCGAGCACCTGGCGCGGATCGCCGTAGAAGCCGGCACCGTCCGGATCGCGCATGCCGAGGAGAACCTGCGCCGTCGGGCGGTTGAGCCAGGTCACGCGGGAGAGCGTGCCTGGGACCGGGAAGCAGATGCCGTCCGGATCGCCCGTGCCTTCCGCCAGGCCGGCGGCGTTCACATCGCGGCCCCAGACATCGAGCGCATAGACCGAGCGCGGCATCGCCATGCCCTTTGAAAGCACGTCGAGCGCCCGTTCCCGCGGAATCCACTTTCCCCGCGGCACACCGTTCACATCGATGACAAAGGCTTCGAGGACCTCGATATCGGGATTGTTGTCGAAGAATATCTGCGCGTAGCTTACATCATCCATAAAGCACCAAATGATCACCCAAATGTTCGGGCGCGAAGGCGCCTGCGCCTCTTGGCGGCGTCGCTAACGATGGAAGGTCCTGGCGTTATAGATCAGATAGCGCAGCATGTTCGTGCTTGCCGGCTTTTCGGCCGGCATGTTTGTGTTCGGTTTTTAAAGCCTAGCCGGAATCCGGTGTGATTGCCAGCCGGCCGTCAGATGCCGAAGCGTTCCGGACGATAGGCGGAGATGTCGATCAATGTCTTCTGTCCGGTAATGGCTTCGGCGATCACCTGCCCCGTCACCGGCCCGAGGGTGAGGCCGTGATGCGCATGGCCGAAGGCGAACCAGAGGCCCTCATGCCGCGGCGCCTTGCCGATGACCGGCATCATGTCCGGCGTGCAGGGACGCGCGCCCATCCAGGGCTCCTTGTCGAGCCGGTCGCCGAGCGGAAAGACGGTGCGTGCGACCGCTTCCGCCCGGTCCACCTGGACCGGCGTCTTCGGCGCGTCGCGGCGGGCGAATTCCGCCCCCGTCGTCAGCCGGATACCCTGGTTCATCGGCGCGAGGAAATAACCGCGTTCGGCATCCATGGTCCAGCCGTTGAGCCTGGCGGCGCCCCTGGACGAATAATGCATGTGGTAGCCGCGTTTGACGCCGACCAGGAAATTGTAGCCGAACTGTCTGGTGACGGTATCGGACCACGGGCCGAGGGCCACGACGACATCCTTGGCTTCCACGGAGCCGTCTCCGGCAACCACCCGCCAGCCGGTCCTCGTCTGCGACAGGCTTTTCGCGTCGCCTTTCAGCACGCGGCCGCCGAGTTTTTCGAAGAGCGCCGCATAGGCGCGCGTGAGGCCCAGCGGGTCCTTCACCGACCACGGGTCCTCCCATTTCAGGCCGCCGACGAAATCGTGGGAAAGATCGGGTTCCTGCCTGGCGATGTCGGCAGGCGACAACTCCTTGAATGCGACGCCGTATTCCTTCCTGAGCCGCTCGGCCTCGCCGATTTCGCCCTCATATTTCGCAGAGGTGCGGAAAACCTCCGTCCAGCCGTTCTTGACGATCAGGTCCTGGGCGCCGGCTTCCTCGAGCAGCTCGTTGTGGGTCGAGATCGAATGTTCGATCAGCGGCGCATATGCCCGCGCGATGAGCTGGTGGCGGGTAAGGTTGGAGTGCCACCAGTATTTCGCCAGGAAGGACGACACGGACGGCAGCGCGCTCCAGTGATAATGCGCGTCGATGCGGTTGTTCAGCGCATACCGCAGGATCAGTCCGAACTGCTGCGGAAAGCCATAGGGAACGACGCCCTCCCGCTGGATGAGGCCGGCATTGCCGTAGGAGGTTTCAAGACCCGGTTCCTTCCGGTCGACGAGAACCACCGATTTGCCGCGCCGCGCCAGTTGCAGGGCTGTTGAAACGCCGACGATGCCGGCCCCCAGCACGATCGCATCTGCTGTCATGATCCGATTTCCATTCCCGTTCTTTCATGTTCGAACATGCCGCCCTGCATGCTGCGGTGCAAATGAAAAATTCGGCGAATGCTCCTATGGATTCCCTATTTCTTCGCTGCCCGCCTGCAATCGAAAGCCTATGGGGGGCGTTGCTACCTTTTCGGATGTGCATCGGTTTCGATGCCGGCTCCACGACATTCTCGTCGCGCGGGCCAATCCCAAGAAGGAGTGAATGAGATGTTTGGCCGTTTGGGAAGTTTCTATCTTGCACAACAGCTTGCCGAACAGGACGCGCGCCGCCGCGAGGAACGCATATCGTATCCCGGTTCCGACGATCGGAACCTCGGCATCTTCCTGAGGCTTCTCGGCGTCATGGGGATCGGTTTCTGCGCCGCCGGCGCGATTGCCCTGATGACCGCCTGAGGAGGGATCGACGTGAACAGAGCTCTGTTGAAAAGCGAGCCTCCCGCGCGTGGCGTCCGTTTCATGGTCGGCCGGGATGCCGGCGGCCGCTGGATCGTTTCCGATTGCGAGGGGCGCGTCGGCGGCCTTTTCGCCGACCGCGCCGCGGCGGTGCACTTCGCCATGTTCGAGAGCGATCATCTGCCGGGTGCGGTCTGCTGCGTGCCGGATACCGTGACGCTCAGCCTCGGTCCCGACTTCGAGAACCGGATGATGAGCCCGGTGATGAAGATTGCCGGCCGGGCCTAGGGAGGATGCGCATGCTTCGGACCATCGGGCACATGCGCGGACATGTCTACCCGCGCTCGCATATCTTCGATCGCCGCAATTCGGGCCGCCTGCACGGTTCCGGCATCGTCATGGGCATGCTCGTCGTCATGCTGGCGATGCTGGCGGCCGCCTACGCCATAACGCTGATATCCACGGCGTTCTAGGCGCCGGAAGCGCCACGGCGGCAGCCGGGGAAGAAGGCAAATTCCTATAGGATTTTTATTTCTTTCCCCCGGCGCCGCTCTCGAACCTATATGCGGCCGCGCCGCATATTAACATCCGAGAGATCGCAAGGGTTTCTCCAGGCCAGAAAGCATGAAGGTGTCATCCTCCCGGATGGCGCCCTTTGTGTTGTCTGACTCCATGAACAATCCAGGAGTCCAGATCGATGATGGATATCATTTTACTCGGCACGGCGGTCGTCTTCTTCGTCCTCTGCTTTGCCTATGCCCGAGCCTGCGACAGGCTTTGAAAGGAGGGCGCCGATGATCTTCGATTATGTCTTGAGCGGTGCCGTGACCGTTTTTCTCACCGTCTACCTCACCTACGCTCTCATTCGTCCAGAACGTTTCTGAAAAGAACCGGCGCTTCCGAAGAGAAGCTGCTGGATATTGAAAGTTTCCTCCCATGACCTTCAATGGATGGCTACAGATCCTCGTTTACTGCGGGATCATCCTTGTGCTCGTCAAACCGCTTGGCGGTTACATGACGCGTGTCTTCTCGGGCGAGCGCACATTCCTGTCACCTGTCCTCGTTCCGATCGAGCGGGGACTTTACGCCATTGCCGGCACCAGCGAGCGCGAAGAACAGCATTGGACTTCCTATGCCTTTTCCCTGCTGGCGTTCAACCTGCTCGGCTTCCTCGCGCTTTATGCGCTGATGCGCCTGCAAGGGGCTTTGCCTTACAATCCGGCCGGCATGGCCGCCGTGCCGGAACAGCTTTCCTTCAACACCGCCGTCAGCTTCGTCACCAACACCAACTGGCAGAACTATGGCGGCGAAAGCACCATGTCCTATCTCACCCAGATGGCCGGCCTGACCGTGCAGAACTTCGTGTCCGCCGCGACCGGCATGGCGATCGCCGCCGGCCTGATCCGTGCCTTCTCGCGCGCGTCCGGCAAGGCGATCGGCAATTTCTGGGTCGATATGACCCGCTCGACGCTTTACGTCCTGCTGCCGATCTGCATCGTGCTGACGCTCGTCTATGTCTGGCTCGGCGTGCCGCAGACCCTCGGCTCATATGTGGACGCGACGACGCTTGAGGGCGCCAGACAGACGATTGCGCTCGGGCCGGTCGCCTCGCAGCTTGCCATCAAGATGCTGGGCACCAATGGCGGCGGTTTCTTCAACGCCAACTCCGCCCATCCGTTCGAGAACCCGGGCAACATCTCCAACATGATCGAGATGGTGTCGATCTTCGCGATCGGCGCGGCCTTCACCAACGTCTTCGGCCGCATGGTCGGCAACCAGCGCCAGGGCTGGGCGATCCTCGCCTCGATGGGGGTCCTGTTCATCGCCGGCGTCGCCGTCACCTACTGGGCTGAAGCAGCCGGCAACCCGCTGATGCACCAGCTCGGCCTTGCGGGCGGCAACATGGAAGGCAAGGAAGTCCGCTTCGGCGTCGTCATGTCGTCGCTCTTCGCGGTCATCACCACGGCCGCCTCCTGCGGTGCGGTCAATGCGATGCATGGAAGCTTCACCGCGCTCGGCGGCCTCGTGCCACTCATCAACATGCAGCTCGGCGAAGTCATCGTCGGCGGTGTCGGTGCGGGCTTCTACGGCATCGTCCTGTTCATCATCATCGCCATCTTCGTGGCAGGCCTGATGGTCGGCCGCACGCCGGAATATCTCGGCAAGAAGATCGAGGCGAAGGAGATGAAGATGGCTGTGCTCGCCATCCTCTGCCTGCCGCTCGCCATGCTCGTCTTCACCGCGAGTGCGACGGTTCTGCCCTCGGCGGTGGCCTCGGTCGGCACGGGCGGCCCGCACGGCTTCTCCGAAATCCTCTACGCTTACACCTCGGCTGCCGCCAACAACGGCTCGGCTTTCGGCGGGCTGACCGGTAACACGCCCTGGTACAACGTCACGCTTGGGATCGGCATGCTGATGGGCCGCTTCCTGGTCATCGTCCCGGCGCTTGCGATCGCAGGCTCGCTGGTCGCCAAGAAGACGGTTCCGGCCTCGGCGGGCACGTTCCCGACCGACGGCGGGCTCTTCGTCGGCCTGCTGGTCGGCACGATCCTGATCGTCGGCGGTCTTACCTTCTTCCCGGCGCTGGCCCTCGGTCCGGTCGTCGAGCACCTGGTGATGATCGCCGGCCAGATGTTCTGAGGGGTCCCGCGATGATCACGCGTCACAGGCTCGCGAAACCCTCTCTCCACGCTCCGGATGACCGGAGCGTGGAGGTCCGGCGGCGGTGCGGCTCCTACGCCATCCTGGCGATGATGACGGTCGTGCTCGCCATCGCTTTCGCAGTCGAAGTTCTTAAGGGCTGACCGGCGCTCCGGTTCGCCATTCTCGTTTCAAAGCTGGAGTCTCTTATGAGCCAGGCAAAATCCGCGAGTATCATGGATAGTCGCATTCTCATTCCGGCCGTGGGCGCCGCTTTCAGGAAGCTCAACCCGCGCACCCTTGCCCGCAACCCGGTCATGTTCGTCGTGGCCACGGTCTCGGCGCTCACCACCGTCCTTTTTCTCCGCGACCTCGCAACCGGCGGCGGCGATCTCGGTTTTTCCTTCCAGATCAACCTCTGGCTCTGGTTCACCGTGCTCTTCGCCAATTTTGCCGAAGCGGTCGCCGAAGGCCGCGGCAAGGCCCAGGCGGACTCGCTACGCAAGGCCCGTACCGAAACCCAGGCGAAGCTGCTGACCGGCAACAATGGCGGCAACTACCGCATGGTGCCCGGTACCAGCCTCAAGGTCGGCGATGTCGTTCTTGTCGAGGCGGGCGACATCATTCCCTCCGACGGCGAGGTGATCGAAGGCGTGGCCTCTGTCAACGAAGCGGCGATCACCGGTGAATCCGCACCGGTCATCCGCGAGTCCGGCGGTGACCGCTCGGCCGTCACTGGCGGCACCCAGGTCCTTTCCGACTGGATTCGCGTGCGCATCACGGCGGCGGCGGGTTCGACCTTCCTTGACCGGATGATCTCGCTGGTCGAGGGCGCCGAGCGCCAGAAGACGCCGAACGAGATCGCGCTCAACATCCTGCTCGCCGGCATGACGCTGATCTTCGTGCTCGCCACCGCGACGATCCCGAGCTTTACCGCCTATGCCGGGGGATCGATCCCGATCATCGTGCTCGTCGCTCTCTTCGTGACGCTCATCCCCACGACGATCGGCGCATTGCTGTCGGCGATCGGCATCGCCGGCATGGACCGCCTCGTCCGCTTCAACGTGCTCGCCATGTCCGGCCGCGCGGTCGAAGCCGCCGGCGACGTCGATACGCTGCTGCTCGACAAGACGGGCACGATCACGCTTGGCAATCGCCAGGCCACGGCCTTCCGTCCGGTCCGGGGCGTCAGCGAACAGGAGCTTGCCGATGCCGCCCAGCTCGCCTCGCTTGCCGACGAAACGCCGGAAGGCCGCTCCATCGTGGTGCTCGCCAAGGAGAAATACGCCATTCGCGGCCGCGACATGGCAAGCCTCAAGGCGCATTTCGTGCCGTTCACGGCCCAGACCCGCATGAGCGGGGTCGATCTGGACGGCTCTTCCATCCGCAAGGGTGCGGTCGATGCGGTCCTGGCCTATGTCAATGCGGGCTCCACGCCGGTCTCGGGCAATGTGGTGGCCGTCCGTGCCGAAACCGACGCGATGCGCGAGCTTCAGGCGATCGCCGAGGAGATCGCCAAGACCGGCGGGACGCCGCTTGCGGTTGCCCGTGACGGAAAACTGCTCGGCGTCGTCCAGCTCAAGGATATCGTCAAGGGCGGCATCCGCGAACGTTTCGCCGAACTTCGCCGCATGGGCATCCGCACCGTCATGATCACCGGCGACAACCCGATGACGGCCGCCGCCATCGCCGCCGAGGCAGGCGTGGACGACTTCCTCGCCCAGGCGACGCCGGAAAACAAGCTGCAGCTCATCCGCGAAGAGCAGGCCAAGGGCAAGCTGGTCGCCATGTGCGGCGACGGTACCAACGACGCCCCGGCACTTGCGCAGGCCGATGTCGGCGTGGCCATGAACACCGGCACGGTCGCCGCCCGCGAGGCTGGCAACATGGTCGACCTCGATTCGGACCCGACGAAGCTCATCGAGATCGTCGAGATCGGCAAGCAGCTCCTGATGACCCGCGGCGCGCTGACGACGTTTTCGATCGCCAACGACATCGCCAAGTATTTCGCCATCATCCCGGCGATGTTCCTGGCATTCTACCCGCAGCTCGGCGTGCTCAACATCATGGGCCTCGCAACCCCGCAGAGCGCCATCCTTTCGGCGATCATCTTCAACGCGCTGATCATCATCGCGCTGATTCCCCTTTCGCTGAAGGGTGTCAAATACCGCGCCATCGGCGCTGGCGCGCTGCTGTCCCGCAACCTGCTCGTCTACGGTGTCGGCGGCATCATCGTCCCCTTCATCGGCATCAAGGCGATCGACGTCGTCATCACCGCGATCGGTCTCGCCTAAGGAGTGTTCGAAATGTTGAAACAACTTCGTCCGGCAATCGTGATGATTATTGCCACAACCGCCATTACCGGCCTTGCCTATCCCCTTGCCATGACCGGTATCGCCCAGGCCATCTTCCCGGCCCAGGCGAATGGCAGCCTGATCGAGAAGGATGGCCAGGTGATCGGTTCGACGCTGATCGGCCAGGCCTTCACGGGCGACCAGTATTTCCACGGCCGTCCTTCGGCCGCGGGTGACGGCTATAACGCGGCCTCATCCTCCGGCTCGAACCTCGGGCCGACCAGCCAGAAGCTGATCGATCGCGTGAAGACGGATTACGAGGCCGCCAAGGCCACCAATCCGAATGCGGAAGTCCCGATCGACCTCGTCACGGCTTCGGGTAGCGGTCTCGATCCGCATATCTCGCCGGAAGCCGCCTATTTCCAGGTGCCGCGCGTCGCCAAGGCCAGGCAAATGGATGAGGCCGCCGTCCGCACATTGGTCGATCAGCATGTGGAAGGCCGTGAGCTCGGCTTCCTCGGCGAACCTGTGGTCAACGTGCTTGCGTTGAATATTGCACTTGATACGCCTATGACACGGTGATGCCCGGAACGTGCGGTTCCCTCATTCGCCGGCCGGCCCCTTCTCCCAAAGGGGAGAAGGGGATTTGTCGACGCGCTTCGATCTTCCGCTCCCCTCGGGAAGGGGGCTGAAGGACGGGGCTCGCCCCCGGTCGGAGGCCGGGTGAGGGGCGGCTTGCACCGACGATTACGAAAGACCGATCTTCATGCCCGACGACAGTCGCGAGATTGAGAACAGGCCTTCGCCGGATGCGCTTCTGGAGCATGCCGAGCGTGAGGGAAGGGGGCGCCTGAAGATCTTCCTCGGGGCGGCGCCCGGTGTCGGCAAGACCTACGAAATGCTGATGTCCGGTCGCGCCCGCAAGGCCGATGGCGCCGACGTGGTGATCGGCGTCGTCGAGACGCATGGGCGGCGGGAGACGGAGGCGCTTGTCGAAGGTTTCGAAGTCATCCCCCGCAGGAAGATTGACTATCGTGGCCAGCTGCTGGACGAAATGGACCTCGACGGCATCATCGCCCGGCGCCCCGCATTGGTCCTGGTTGACGAACTGGCCCACACGAATGCCCCCGGCAGCCGTCATCCCAAGCGCTACATGGACGTGCAGGAGCTCCTGTCCCAGGGGATCGACGTCTATTCGACGCTGAACATCCAGCATGTCGAAAGCCTGAACGACGTCGTGGCGCAGATCACCCGGGTCCGGGTCCGCGAGACGGTGCCGGACTCGATCATCGATCGGGCCGACGACGTGGAGATCATCGACATCACGCCGGACGACCTGATCAAGCGGCTGCAGGATGGAAAGGTCTATGTGCCGCAGACGGCGCGGCGCGCGATCGAGAACTATTTCTCTCCCGGCAATCTTACGGCGCTGCGTGAGCTTGCGCTTCGCCGCACGGCCCAGCGGGTGGACGAGCAGCTTCTCAATCACATGCAGGCGCATGCGATTTCCGGTCCATGGGCCGCGGGAGACCGCGTGCTGGTCTGCCTCGATCACAGCCGCGGCGGGGCAAGCCTCGTCCGTTATGCCCGGCGGCAGGCCGACCGCCTGCGGGCGCCCTGGACGACGCTGCATCTCGAAACGCCGCAATCGGTCAATCTGTCGGACGAGGACAAGGACCGGCTGGCGAGCAACATGCGGCTTGCGCAGCAGCTTGGCGCGGAGACGGTGACGCTGCCGGCGCTCCAGCCGTCGCGGGAGATCATCGCCTATGCCAATGCCAACAATTTCACCCACATCATCGTCGGCCGGCCGGGCAAGCCCCGCTGGCGCCAGCTCTGGCAGGGCTCCGTCACCCATGACCTGATCCGCTATGCCGGCGATATCAGCGTCCATGTGATTTCCGGCGATGCCGCGGACAGCGAGCCGCAACGGGGCGTGAAGACCGCCCAGCCGCCGCAGCGGTTTCGCATCAAGCCCTACGTCAAGAGCACCATTTTCGTGGGACTGGCGATCGTCGCCGGCATTGCGCTCGACCAGACGCTCGACGTCCGCAACCTGGCGCTGGTTTTCCTCATGGCGGTGCTGGCGGCGGCGGTGCGCGGAGGCCTGGGGCCGGGGCTCTATGCCTCGCTTCTCGGAGCGCTCTCCTTCAACTTCTTCTTCCTGGAACCGCGCTACACCTTGACCGTGCGGGACCCCGAGAGCCTCGTGGCCCTGTTCTTCTATCTCGGCGTGGCGCTGGTCGCATCCAATCTCACCGCGGCTGTGCAGCGGCAGGCGGCGGCGGCCCGCCAGAGGGCCCGCACCACCGAGGACCTGTACCTGTTCTCCAAGAAGCTCGCCGGCACCGGCACGCTGGACGACGTGCTCTGGGCGACCGCCTTCCAGATCGCATCCATGCTGAAGGTCCGCGTCGTCATCCTCCTGCCGGAGAACGGTTCGATTGCGGTCAAGGCCGGTTATCCGCCGGACGACACGCTGGTCGATGCGGATATTGCCGCCGCCAAATGGGCCTGGGAACACAATCGTCCCGCGGGCCGCGGGGCCGATACGCTGCCCGGCGCCCGGCGCCTCTATCTGCCGATGCGGACCGGCCGCGAGGCGGTCGGCGTCATCGGCCTCGACAACGACAGGCAGGGACCGCTTCTGACACCGGAGCAGCAGCGGCTCTTCGATGCGCTGGCGGACCAGGCGGCGCTTGCCATCGAGCGCATCCAGCTCGTTTCCGATGTGGACAAGGCCCGGCTGGCGGCCGAGACCGACCGTCTGCGCACCGCGCTTCTGACGTCGATCTCCCATGACCTGAAGACGCCGCTTGCGGCGATCATGGGCTCGGCGGGCACGCTCAAGGATTTCGGCGACGACATCCCGGACGACGCACGCGGGGAATTGCTGGCGAGCATCGTGGACGAGTCGGAACGGCTCAACCGCTTCATCTCCAATCTGCTCGACATGACGCGCATCGGGTCCGGAGCCATGGAGCCGAACTACGCCTTTCATTTCGCGGGCGACATCGTCGGCACGGCGTTGAGCCGGGCGGCCAAGATAACCGCCCGGCACAGGGTCAATGTCGGCATTCCCGCCGATCTGCCGATGCTCAAGATAGACCCCGTCCTGTTCGAACAGGTCCTGTTCAATCTTGTCGACAATGCCGCCAAATATGCCTCCGACGGGACCGTGATCGACATTCGCGGCTGGCAGGATGACGGCTCCGTCCTTCTGTCCGTCATGGACGAAGGACCGGGCATTCCCCCGGACGATGTCGAGCGCATCTTCGACAGCTTCTACCGCGTCCGGAAGGGAGATCACGTGCGGGCCGGCACGGGGCTGGGGCTTGCCATCTGCCGCGGCTTCGTCGAGGCCATGGGCGGGACCATCAGGGCGGCCAACCGTTCCGACCGTTCCGGTGCGATCTTCACGATCCGCATGCCGGTGCCGGCCGAAACGCCCATATTGGGAGAACAGGAATGACAAATACCGCCGTGCGCATCCTGATCGTCGACGACGAACCGCCGATCCGCAAGCTGCTCCGCGTCGGCCTTTCCACGCAGGGCTACGCGGTCAGCGAGGCGATGAACGCCAAGGTCGCGATGGAGCTTGCCAGGACCGAGAAACCCGACCTGATCATCCTCGATCTCGGTCTGCCCGACCTGCCCGGCCACGACCTGCTCGCCAGATGGCGGGGGGAGGGGCTGGATCTGCCGATCGTCATCCTGTCAAGCCGCACCGACGAGGCCGGCATCGTCAAGGCACTGGAACTCGGCGCCGACGACTACGTCACGAAGCCCTTCGGGATGAACGAACTGGTCGCCCGCATCCGGGTGGCGCTTCGCCATCGCCTCCAGAGCCAGGGTGAGAAGCCCGTGTTCCAGACGGGAGAGCTTTCGGTCGACCTCGTCAAGCGCATCGTCAAGGTGGCCGGAAAGGAGATCAAGCTCTCGCCGAAGGAATACGACATCCTGCGCATTCTGGTGCAGCATGCAGGCAAGGTGCTGACCCACCGCTTCCTACTCGAACATGTCTGGGACGGACTGACCGACGTGCAATACCTGCGCGTCTATGTGCGCCAGCTTCGCCAGAAGATCGAGAAGACGCCCGATCAGCCGCAATACATCCTGACCGAGACCGGCGTCGGCTACCGGCTGCAGGAAGGCCAGTAGGCATCCGCCTCCCAATCGATGGATATCGCCATGAAACTCCGTGACTGTCTCCCGCCGGAGAACATCGTGCTCGATCTTGCACCGCCGTCGAAGGCCATGCTGATCAGGCAGCTTTCCACCCTTGCGGCCGAAAGGCTCTCGCTTGATGCCAATGGGATCGCCAGGGCCCTGACCAATCGTGAAAACCTCGGTTCCACCGGCATCGGTGCGGGCATCGCCATTCCGCACGCGGGCGTGAAGGAGATCGACCGCCATTTCTGCCTTTTCGCCCGGCTTGCCGATCCGGTGGATTTCGAGGCGGTGGACGACGAGCCGGTCGACCTCGTCTTCCTGCTTCTCAATTCGCAAGGCCAGCCGGACCACCTCAACATTCTGTCCTGCATTGCAAGACGCGTGCGCGAGGAAAGCATCGCCAGGGCGCTCCGCCAGGCAGGCACCGCCGAGGAAGTGCATATGATACTTTGCCCCAGGGAACTGTGAGGGATTTGCGGTGCCTGCATATTAGGCGAACTTAAACCAGTCCCGGCTATCCTGATGATCGGCGGATAGTGGCTCCTGCGCCCGCCTTTGTGAACCGGGTTTGGGAAATAGGCATGGGAGACGGGATGAAATCATCGTCGATCCGGACGTATGCGGGCATCACGTTCGGCGTTTGCGGTTTCATCGGTCTCATCGTCTGGGGCGAATATTCAAGCTGGCAATCCCAGGTAACGCGCATCGAAGCGAGCCTCACCCAGACGGCAAGGGCGCTTGTACAGCATGCGGACGACACCATCGAGATGGCGAAGCTGCCGCTCGCGGGCACCATTACCGAGATTCACGACGAGGAGATGCATCCCGACATGCCTTCCAAACTTCGGAAGGCCATGAAACAGCAGATCGAGACAACCCCCTGGCTGGACAGGCTCAGCTATGTCGACGCCAGGGGCGACGTCGTGGCGACCTCGGGAGACATCGATACCGGAGACCTGAACCTCGCCGACCGCGACTATTTCAAGTTCCATCAGTCCTCCGTCACCCTCGAGCCGGTTCTGGGAGGGCCTATCAAGAGCCGTTTTTCGCGGGAATGGATATTCACGGTTTCCCAGCGCGTGAACCGGCAGGATGGCAGCTTTGCGGGTTTGGTGATCGTTTCCATCGCGACCGGTCAATTCACGCATTTCTTCGAAAATTTCGACGTCGGCAAGGATGGATCGTTCCTGATGGTGCAGGGAGAGGGTATCATCCTCGCGCGATCGCCCTTCAGGGAAGACCTGCTGGGCACGGACATTTCTTCTCACGACCTGTTTGCAAACCGTCTGAAGCAGGCCCGGTCCGGAGCCTATCATTATATATCGCCGGTCGATGGCGCCCGAAGGATCGGTGGCTTCTACCAGAGCCCGCGTACGGGCATCGTGGTGCTGGCTGCAGCCTCCGAGTCGGAGGCGCTGGCGAACTGGACGAAGGTGGCGAGAATCCGGTGGACGTCCGGCGTGGTCGTCGTGACGATCACGGGCATCTTGTTCTGGCGCTGGCGCCGCCAGGTGATGCTGCGCGCGGCAAGCGAGGCGCTCCTCGTCACGCGCGAGGCGGAGTTCCGGCTTCTCGCGGAGGGATCGAGCGATCTCATCCAGCGTTTCAACGGCAACGGCATTCGGGAGTATATTTCGCCGTCCGCCCGCGAGATTTATGGCCTCGACGCCGAGGCGCTGATGGGGACCAGCATCCTGGACGGTCTGCACGAGGACGACCGGGAAACCGTCGTCCAGGTGATGGAGCGGCTGCGGACAGGTGCGGCCCGGGAAAGAATGGTCGTTCGCCGCACCCGGGCGGACGGGAAGCAGATCTGGCTCGATACGACGCTGAACCGGCTGCCCGGCGGCGTGAATGGCGCGGATGTCAGGATCGTCGCGGTGTCGCGCGACGTCACCCACCAGAAGAAGATCCAGGACGAACTCGACACGCTCGCGAACACCGACGAGCTGACGCAATTGGCGAACCGCCGGTCCCTGAACAGCCACGGCGAGGAGATGATGCTGGCTGCAAGGAAACTGAACGGCCGGCTCTCCGCGCTGATGCTGGATGCCGACCATTTCAAGCTGTTCAACGATACTTATGGTCACGCGGCGGGCGATGAATGCCTGCGCGCCATCGCTCGCGTGATTGCCGGCTCCATTCGCCGCGGCAAGGACCTTGCCGCCCGCTATGGTGGCGAGGAATTCGCGGTTCTGCTGCCGGATACGGATGCGGCCGGCGCATTCCGGGCGGCGGAGAACATCCGCCGGCGTATTGCAGGCCTTCGGCTGCGGCACGAGAGGAACCTTCCCTGGGGCCATGTGACGATCAGCGTCGGCGTTGCCACGTTCGATCCGGCCGGCTCGGAACTGACGCGCATTGCGGACCTTTTCGAGCAGGCGGATCAGGCGCTTTATCAGGCGAAGAATGCCGGCCGCAACCGGTCTGCCGCGGCAGAGCGGGTCGTCACGGCCGATGGTGCGGCAAGCGCCGGAAAATCCGCCTGAAGGGACCGGCGATCGTCCCCGTCTCCTGCCGCCTGTCTTGACGGATGGCAGATTTCGCCCTTGACGCTCGCCCGCGTGAGGGTACTAAGGGATCGTTACACGGCGGTAGCCACCTGACTGCCTGTCGCCCGTCCCACTTTCGCCCCCATCCCTTTGTTCGCCCATGGTGTCCCCAGGTCCAAAGCTCATGACCCATCCACGTTCGAACCGGGCGCTTGTCATCGCGGCGGTGATGGCAAGCATGTCGATGATTGCCATCGAGGCGACGATCGTTTCGACAGCCATGCCGCAAATCGCGGCACAGCTCGGACAACTGAACCTGTATAGCTGGGTTTTCTCGTCCTTCCTGCTGGCACAGACTGCGATGACCGTCGTCTTCGGCAAGCTTTCGGATATCTACGGCCGAAAGCCGGTCATCCTGCTCGGGATCGCGGTCTTTCTCGCAGCCTCCGTGCTGGCGGGCTTCGCCTGGTCGATGCCCTCGATGATCGTCTTCCGGCTGTTGCAGGGCATCGGCGCCGGCGCCATCCAGCCGGTTGCGGTGACGGTCGTCGGTGATCTGTTTCCGGGTGCGGAGCGCGGCAAGGTTCAGGGTTATCTCGCCAGTGTCTGGGCGATTGCGGCCGTGGTCGGGCCGCTCCTGGGCAGTCTCATCGTCCACAACCTTCCCTGGGCCTGGGTTTTCTGGATCAATGTGCCGATCGGGCTTGCCGCGGCCGCCGGCTTCGCCGCTTTCCTCCATGAAGAGAGACGGCCCGGTCGCGCTTCGGTCGATGTGCTCGGTGCCGGTCTTTTCGCGGTTTCGATCGCCGCCCTGATGATCGCGCTCACCGAGGCCGAAGGAACCACGGCGGCCCATACGATGATCGCAGTCGCGATTTTCCTCACAAGCCTGCTGCTTTTCCTCTGGCAGGAGCGCCGCACCGAGGCGCCGATGGTGTCGCTCGAACTCTGGCGCCAGCGGCCGATCGCGGCGGCCAACGCGGCGACCTTCCTCGCCAGCATGGCGATCATGGGACTGACGACCTTCCTGCCCATGTACGTGCAGACCGTGCTGAACCGGTCGGCGGTCGTAGCGGGTTTCGCGCTCACCATGCTCCTGATCGGCTGGCCTGTCGCGGCGACGCTCGCTTCCCGCCTGTTTCCACGTTTCGGATTGCGCCGGATCATGATCTTCGGCAGCGCCTGCGTCCCGGTCGGCGCCTTCCTCCTCGTTCTCCTGTCGCCGGGCAGCTCGCCGGTGCAGGCTGGCGCCGGTTCCCTCATCATGGGGTTTGGCATGGGGCTTATCAGCATCTGCTCGCTGGTCATCATCCAGGAAAGCGTCGGCTGGTCGGAGCGGGGCAGCGCGACGGCCTCGAACATCTTCTCCCGCAACCTCGGCAGCACGTTGGGGGCGGCGGTTCTCGGCGCGGTACTGAGCTATGGTCTTGCCAATTCCGGCGGGGCCGGCAGCGTCACGCCGGATCAGCTCCGCGGGCTTCTGGAAGGCACGGGTGCGGGCCTTGCCGACCAGTCGTCGGTACGCCTCGTGCTTCAGGGCGCTCTCCATCTGACCTTCGTCGTGATGTTCCTCGTGGCCGCGCTGATCGTCTTCGCCTGCCTCTATGTGCCGGGGGTCGTGCGGCGTACGGAAGCGGCGCGGGAGGGCTAGCATTGATGAGAACCATCAGGATTGCCGCCGCACTGATCCTCCGCGGGGACGGCGAGACCCTGCTCGTGCGCAAGCGCGGCGCGGTGGCCTTCATGCAGCCAGGCGGCAAGATCGAGCCGGGCGAAAGCCCGGTTTCCGCTCTCGTCCGCGAGCTTGACGAGGAAATCGGGCTGCGGGTCGCTGCGGAGCAATTGCGGCCTCTCGGGCATTTCGAGGCCGCCGCCGCCAATGAACCCGATCATATCGTGTCTGCGGACGTGTTCGTTCTCCATATCGGGGACACGGCCGTGACGCGGGCTGCGGAGATCGAGGAGATCCGCTGGATATCGCCTGCCGATCCCGGCGGGATCGTCATGGCGGAATTGACGGAACACCGCATCCTGCCTGCCTACCGGCGGATGCTGGCGGGGGCTTGAACCGTTCGGGCCACCGGATTTCGTGGGGCGCCCTAATTTCCGATGCCGGCCTTGGCGACAAGCACCGGTTCGGCGCGATAATCCTTCGAGAACAGCTTCTGGAGATTGGCAAGCTTCGGCAGATCGTTGAAGACGATATAGGGATAGGTCGGGTTGTTGGTCAGGAAATCCTGATGGTAGCCTTCTGCCGGATAGAATATCTTGCCCGGCTCTATGGTCGTCGCGATCACCGCGTGGAAGACCTTCGCCCGGTCAAGCTGGTCGATATAGGCCCTTGCGATGCGCGCCTGTTCGTCATCGGCGGGAAAGATTGCCGAGCGGTACTGGCTTCCGACGTCCGGCCCCTGGCGGTTGAGCTGGGTAGGGTCGTGCGCCACGGAGAAATAGATCTGCAGGAGCTTCCCGTAGCTCACCTTTTCCGGATCGAAGGTGACCTTGACGGCTTCCGCATGGCCCGTATCGCCATAACCGACCATCTCGTAGTGAGCGGTGTCCCTGGTTCCGCCGGCATAGCCGGAGACGGCATTCCTGACGCCTTCGACATGCTGGAACACGCCCTGGACGCCCCAGAAGCAGCCGCCGGCAAAGACGGCGGTCTGCGTGGCGGCCGTTCCCGGCGCCTGTTTGGCGGACGGGGCGGGGATGGCCAGTCCCTCCTGCGCTGCTGCGATGCTCGCGCTCGACGTGAGGCCGGCGAGTGCAAGCGCCGTGCCGGCAAAGGCGGACAGGATGAAGAGCATTTTCGATCTGTCGTGCATGGCGGTCTCCTCCTCAATGGACGTGGAATGCGGGCTTCAGGGCTTCGGGACGGATCACGCCGCTGCGGGCCGGAACTTCAGGGCGATGCCGTTCATGCAGTAGCGCAGGCCGGTCGGCTTCGGTCCGTCGTCGAAGACATGGCCGAGATGTCCTCCGCAACGGCTGCAATGGACGGCATCCCGCACCATCCCCAGAGAGGTGTCGCGCACGGTGCCGACCGCATGGTCGAGAGGCGCCCAGAAGCTCGGCCATCCGGTGCCGCTGTCGAACTTGGTGTCCGACGAGAAAAGGTCCTGGTCGCAGCCGACGCAGGCGAACAGGCCCTTGCGGTGTTCGTTCAGAAGCGCGCTTGTGCCGGGATATTCGGTGCCTTCCTCGCGCAGGATGTTGTACTGCTCGGGCGTGAGCTGCTTGCGCCATTCAGCCTCGGAATGTGTCACCGCGAACCTGCCGGCCGGCGTAGCCGCCCGCACGGCAGAACCCAGATGCAAAGCCGCAAGCGTCAGCGTCCCGCCCGCGAGGAACATGCGTCTCATCATGACCGGACCTCCCTGTCCGTGATCTGCTTCCAGCAATGATTACGGAAGAGGAGGGCGATTGGTTACACACATCGCCGCGACACACCGAAACGTGATCGCCGCCGCGATGGCGTTCAAAAAAACGAACGGTTTCCGGCCGGGTCGACGAGCCTCCGGTCGCCCGCGAGGCGGCTATTCCTTGAACTAAGCTCGCGGTCGCTAAATCGTCGTGAAGAAGTTTCCCGGCTACTACAGGCAGGGCAAGCCTGATTTCGATGAGGCGTCACCGGTTTCACCAACATGCCGGGCTTCCTGACCTTCCAGTCGGGCTTCAGCATTGAAAACACCAAGGTCGAATAGCCGGCCCTGGTTGCAGCCATGACGTCAGGGCGCTTCCGGCAAGACCGGAAGCGCTTTACGTTTGGGGTTCAAGCCGGGAGAGGTGGCGGCTGAGGAGTTCAAGCACGTTCTCCTTTGCCGCGCCGGTGACGACATGGCAATTCGGCTCCCGGCCGGCGCGATGCCTTTCGGAAACATGCGCGATCGTCCGGCCGTGGTTCGGCCCGGTGGCGCAATCCACTTCGACGAAGGCATCCGTGCCCGAAAACAGGGAAGGATCGATAAGCCATGCGATGACGCAGGGGTCGTGAAGACAGGGGTCGCCCTTGGCATAGGCTCGCAGCATCAGGGCGAGCTTGCGCCTGATATGCCCGGCAGACGTCTCGAGCGCCTTCAGATATTCCTGGTCCACGACCACCGTGCGCGTCACGTCCAGCCCGAACATCGTCAGCTTCACGCCGCTTGAAAGCACGATATGCGCTGCATGCGGATCGACGTAGATGTTGAATTCCGCCGCCGCCGTCGTATTGCCGGGGCCGAAGGCCGCGCCTCCCATGAAGACGATCTCGCGGATGTTGTCCGCAAGGCGAGGCTCCTTCACCATGGCGAGCGCCATGTTGGTCAGCGGACCTATCGGGCAAAGCGTGATCGCGCTCGGGTTGGCCATGACGGTGTCTATGATGAAATCGACGGCATGCGCACTGCCCAGCGGAACGGTGTCCGGTTCCAGCCTGACGCCGCCGAGCCCCTCGGTTCCATGCATGATGGAGCGATGTCCGACGGCGCGCATCAGGGGCCGGGCGCAACCGGCGTGAACCGGGATGTCCGCGCGTCCCGCGAGCGCCAGAAGGCCACGGGCGTTGCCGGTCGTGCTTTCGAGCGGGACGTTGCCGGCAACGGTCGTTACGCCCGCAAGGTCGATCTTTTCCGGCGCGGCAAGGGCAAGCATGAGGGCCAGCGCATCGTCGACGCCCGGATCGCAGTCGAGAATTATCCTTTGCATGCCCGTTGTCCCTCCATATCCGCCGGTCTCTCCGGTGTTTCTCCCGGCATCGAGGGAATTGCAAATCGTTATTTCGGCGCGCGGCCTCAGGCCTGCCCTAACCAGGCCGCCGGCGCTTGCCTCGGTTTATGCAAAGCAAGGCACCGGAAATGAATATTTTCCAAAGCGGACCGGCACGGCGATAGTTCGGCATGCCGCGCTAAGAGCCTGTCCGAGAATTGGGGTTGAGTGATCGGGCCGCTGATGATTCCAATCGGGTGTCTGAAGCCTGAATGGAAGCGCCATGTGGAACCCGACCACCAGGCGGCATTATAGTCGCAATCAGCCCCGATACGAAACCGACCTGACGGATGCGGAATGGAGGGTACTCCCGGTTATGTAGAGATCTACATAAAAGCGGGATTATGTGCACCTTGTGATTATGCGCAGATTGCTGAGGCAGGAGGCTTTAACCGTCGGATTCTCGGACGACTTCCGGCTGGCGACCTGCGCATAATTCTTGTGTCTCCTATCGAGCGTAGTCAGCTCAACAGGAGATCAGTATGCAAAAGATGATCGTCATACAGCCACGGCCGCGCGCTTGGCTGGAAGGAAGTATTCTTCAGCCTTACGTTTCGCAATACGGGGAGCACTTGCAACGAAGGCGATATGCTCCGGGCACCCAGCGTGCCTACATGTGCTGCATCGCGCACTTCGCCCATTGGCTGACCCAGGAGGGGTACCGCCTGGAAGCGATCGGTCAAGTCGCCGTCATGCGCTTTTTCTCGGAACACTTGCCGGCATGCGTCTGCCCCGATCCGGTCCGCCGTATTCGTCATGACCTGCAGGCGGCACTTGGCCACCTTCTGGAGGTACTCAAAGCTGGCGGCGTGGTGCCGCAGTATCCGGCTCGGAACTCCGCTATCGAACAGGAGTTGACGCGTTTCGATATCCACATGCGCGACGTCTGGGGTTTGGCAGACAGGACCCGTCGGCGGCGCTGCAAAATGGTTGAGGAGTTTCTTGTCGAACATGTCGGCGAGCAGCCCATTTCGATGGCGACAGTCAAAGCCATGACCGTCCGTCACTTCATCCTCGGCGAGAAGGGGCGAGGCTCCGCAGCCATCGCCGCGATCGGCGCCACCATTGCCTGCTATCTCCGCTTTCGCAGTATATCCGGCGATCGGGTGAGCGAACTGAAGGCCGCAATTCCCCGAGTCGCGCGCTGGCGGTTGGCGTCATTACCAGAGGTTCTGACCGACGCCGAGATCGACCAACTACTGAGTTCGTTTGATCAGTCGTTTCCGTCGCGCCTGCGAGCTTATGCGATGGTGCGGTGCCTAATCGATCTCGGCCTCCGATCCGGCGAAATCGTCAAGTTGCAACTTAACGACATCAACTGGTCCAATGGTACAATCAACCTTGTCGGCACCAAGAGTCGACGGGCTGATACTCTGCCCCTGCCAGTCTCAACAGGAGCGGCGATAGCGGCCTATCTGCGTGAGGAGCGTCCTACGACGGCGAACCGAGCCGTATTTGTTCGTCACGTCGCACCTTACGACAAACCGATCACAACCAAGAGCGTCGTACGCGCAGTATTGGCCGGCTACCGAAGATGTGGATGGACGCGAACCGGGGTCCACATTCTCCGCCGCAGCGCTGCCAGCCGACTTCTACGCGCCGGCGCGCCGATGAAGGAGATTGCGGACATCTTGCGGCATCGAAGCCTCGACACGTCCGCCATCTATGCAAAGGTCGATCTGAACAATCTATCTGCTGTGGCTCTGCCTTGGCCGGGGAGCGCACAATGATCAACGCACGCACGATGCTCTCGTTGGCCGAGGACTATTTGTCCGAGCGCCGCGCCCTTGGTTTTAAGCTCAGGATGGAGGGCCATTACATCACCGCTTTCGCCCTGTTCGCAGACCAACACGGTCATCGCGGCCCACTCACCAACGGTGTCGTTCTGAACTGGGTGCAAGGTCAGGCCAAAAAAGCTACCCCGCTCTCCTGGGCCCGGCGCCTCGAGGTCCTTCGCCCGTTCGCGAGGTATCTGACGCGGGTTGATCCCAACACTGAGTTCCCTGAGACCGCGATCTTTGGTCGTGCACATCGACGCCTCACGCCGCATATCTATTCAGAGCAGGAGATATGCGATCTCGTGGCTGCCGCTTCGCGGCTGACTCCCAAGGGCGGTTTGCGTCCAGCGACATACGCAACGATCTTCGGACTGATCGCGGCTACGACGCTCGGAAGCGCTCCAGCTGCGCTACGGCGATATCAATCTCGACAGTGCGGTCCTTACGATTCGTAATACGAAGTTCCGTAAGTCCAGGCATGTGCCTATGCATGTCACCGTCGTAGCCGCGTTGCGGCGCTATCTGGAAGTTCGTGCTCGTCATGGCGCTCTCTCCAAGGATTCGCCGCTGTTCCTGTCCTCAGAGGGCGGATTCATTGCGGAGCGGAGGATCAATAAGATTTTCCAGAAGCTTCGTACCAAACTCGGTTGGGCCCCGCGGGGCGGCCATCGTGAAGTGCGCATCCATGACCTGCGCCACACCTTTATTTGCCGCCGCGTTCAGCTTTGGCACGAACATGGCGCTGATATCGACAATAGGATGGCAGCGCTCTCGACCTACGTCGGCCACGCCAAAATCTCCGATACCTATTGGTATCTGACCGCCGTCCCAGAACTCATGGCGGTCTCTGGCAGGCGTTTCGAGCTTTTCGCAGCAAATATTGAAGGAGATCATCGTGTCTGATCTCAACCCGACACCGTCCTTCCCCATCCTGCTTCAACGCTTCTTTGTCGAACATCTGGGCAACCAGCGAGCTGTCAGCCCTCGCACCATCGCAGCCTACCGGGACACTTTTCGATTGTTGCTTGGCTTCGCCGAAGCGAAGATTGGCAAGGCGCCCACCCGGCTGATCTTGGCCGATCTTGATGCGCAATTGATCCTGGACTTCCTTGACCATCTGGAGAAGGAACGGAGCAACGGTGTGCGCACGCGCAATGCCCGCTTGGCGGCACTTCGCTCCTTTCTGAAGTATGCCGCCCATTACGACCTGACTGCGCTCATCGTCATCCAACAGGCACTGGCCATTCCGATGAAACGGTTCGACCGGCCGGTCCTGGGATTTCTCTCGCGCGAGGAGATGCAGGCGATTCTTGACGCGCCGGATGCGCCGACCTGGGCAGGTGAACGGGACCGCACGCTGTTCAGCCTGATGTACAACACTGGCGCCCGTGTGTCCGAAGCCATTGGCCTCCGCGTCGGCGAGGTTATCGTCGATGGCGCGGCGGTTGCACACTTGCATGGTAAGGGACGTAAAGACCGTAGCGTGCCGCTTTGGCGTACGACAATCAGCTTGATCCGTAACTGGAAACGTCGGCTGGCTTTCACAAGCGAGGAGGACTTCCTGTTTCCCAACCGAAGCGGAGGGCGCATGGCGCGTTCAAACGTCACCCAGCGCTTTGAACTTGCGGTATCGGCTGCGGCGGAACGTTACCCGCAACTCGCGAGCCGCTCGATTTCGCCTCACACCATCCGCCACACCACGGCGATGCATCTCCTGCAGTCCGGCGTCGATATCAGCGTCATCGCTCTGTGGCTCGGTCATGAGAGTTCCGCGACGACGCATATGTACCTTCAAGCGGATCTCGCGATGAAGGAACGTACACTCAACCGACTGCAGCCCATGACGTCCAGTCAAGGTCGATATCGTCCGCCGGACCAGCTCATGCAGTTCCTGATGAGTCTCTGAAGTTATGCGCAGGTCGCCAGCCGGAAGTCGTCCGAGAATCCGACGGTTAAAGCCTCCTGCCTCAGCAATCTGCGCATAATCACAAGGTGCACATAATCGCTCCCCTGTTTCCCGAACCTGCCCGCAGGGGACGCAAACCTGCCTGGCCGCGGCGCGAGATCGTCAACGCGATCTTCTATGTGTTGCGTGGCGGCATCCCATGGCAGCTTATCCCGAAAGACCTGCCGCCAAAGAGCACTGTGTTCGGTTACTTCTGCCGCGTATTGCAGCTTACGTGATTCAGGATTTCGTTGAAGGCTGAGTTGTGCTTCACTTGGCCATGGAAGGAGAACGACCATGGGCAAGCCGCATCCGATAGAGTTGCGTGCGCGTGTCGTTGCGTTTGTGGAAGAAGGCAACAGCCATCGCGAAGCCGCCCGGCACTTTCGGGTGTCGCCGCGGTTCGTCAACAACATGATGATCCTGCATCGGTCGCGGGGCTCTGTCGCGCCGGCCCGGCAGGGTCGTGCGCCAGGTGGCGGCAAGCTTATGGCACATCGTCAATGGATTGCTGAGCGTGTTGCCGGCGATGGCGATGTGACGCTGGACGAGCTGTGCGTGGAATTGGCCGGACGCAGTGTCATGGTCCACCGCGCCACGATCGGCCGGTTTCTGCAACGGCTTGGGCTGAGCAATAAAAAAAAGCCTCGTGGCCAGTGAACAACTGCGGCCGGAGATCGCGCATGCCCGTGACCTATGGGTTCGGCGACGCCGGCGCTTCTTCAACAGTAACCGCCCGATTGTGGCCGCCTGTCGGAGATCGGCATGCTTGTTTATGACCCGTCTATAACGACGTCGTTAGCGACGTGTTTTAGGCGAGGCCTGCGATGCGCGTGGAAATCCTCGGCGATGAA